>NZ_KV835973.1:146665-189027 GCF_001838175.1 Corynebacterium sp. HMSC034A01
GCTTACCCCAGGATGCTTACTTCTCGAGTGTGGTCGGCCGGTGGGGAGCGCGCTACTCGACAAGTAAGCATCCTGGGGTAAGCATCCTCGGACTGGGGGCGGGGAATGTGCCGCGGAATGGGCGTGGATTGGCCCCGGATTCGGGCGAGCTAGGCCGTGCCCGGTCTAGCTCGCCGACGAGGCGTCCGAGATTTCGAGCAGCGCCTCGCCCTTCTTCGCGTTCGCGCCCTGTTGGACGCAGACCCTGCGCACCACGCCGTCGCGATGGGCCTTCACCGGGTTTTCCATCTTCATCGCCTCCAGCACGACAACGACGTCGCCGGCAGAGACCCGGTCGCCCTCGCCCACGTTGAGCTTGACCACGGTGCCCTGCATCGGGGCGGCCAGCGCGTCGCCGGACGCGCCGCCCTTGGCGCCGCCGGAGCCTGCGCGTGCGCGGCGCTTGCGTTCGCGCCGACGCTGCGCCACCGCGCCGAGGAGCAGCGGCTCCGGCAAGGTGATGTCGATGGAGCGGCCGTTGACGCTCACGGACACGGTCCGGGTGCGCCGGCCTGAATCGGGTTCGGTGTCCTCGGCGGAGTTGCCGTCGTAAGGCGAGATGTCCGGGTCCCACTCCTCCTCGATCCAGCGCGTGTACACCGAGTAGTTGCCGTCCGGGGCGGCAAACGCCGGGTCTGCGAGCGTGCGCTGGTGGAACGGGATGACGGTGGGCACCCCTTCGACCTGGAACTCGGCGAGCGCCCGTCGAGCTCGGGCGATGGCCTGCTCGCGCGTCTCGCCGCGCACGATCAGTTTGGCCAGCATGGAGTCGAACTGCCCGCCGATTTCGGCGCCTTCGCGGATACCCGAATCCACGCGCACACCAGGGCCCGCGGGCTCGGCGTAGCGCGTCACGCTGCCGGGTGCGGGCATGAAGTTCGCACCCGCGTCCTCGGCGTTGATGCGGAACTCGATGGCGTGGCCCGTCGGGGCAATATCGCCAGCGAATCGTAGGGGTTCGCCTGCAGCGATGCGGAACTGTTCCAGCACCAGATCCACCCCGGTAGTTTCCTCCGTGGTGGGGTGTTCCACCTGCAGGCGGGTGTTGACCTCCAGAAACGAGATCAGCCCGTCGGCGCCCACCAGGTACTCCACGGTGCCGGCGCCTTGGTAGCCGGCCTCGCGGCAAATAGCTTTGGCGCTGTCGTGGATGCGATGGCGTTGCTCGTCGGTGAGAAACGGGGCGGGGGCTTCCTCAACGAGTTTTTGGAAGCGGCGCTGCAACGAGCAGTCGCGAGTGCCAGCAACGACGACGTTGCCATGCTGGTCCGCCAGCACCTGGGCCTCCACGTGGCGGGCGCGGTCCAGGTAGCGCTCCACGAAGCACTCGCCGCGGCCGAACGCCGCTGTGGCCTCACGGGTGGCGGACTCGAACAGCTCGCGCACCTCGCCGCGGGTGCGTGCGACCTTCATGCCGCGGCCGCCGCCGCCGAACGCCGCCTTAATCGCCACGGGCAGGCCGTGTTCGTCGGCGAATGCGAGTACCTCGTCCGCGCTGGAGACAGGCTCCTTCGTGCCGGGCGCCATCGGCGCATCCACGTCTTCGGCGATGCGCCGGGCGGTGACCTTGTCGCCGAGCAGGTCGATCGCCTCCGGCGGCGGGCCGATCCAGGTCAGGCCGGCGTCGATGACGCGCCGGGCGAACTCGGCGTTCTCGGACAAAAACCCGTACCCGGGGTGGACGGCGTCCGCGCCGGAGCGGGCGCACGCGGCAAGCACCTTGTCGATGTCCAGGTAGCTCTCCGCGGAGGTTTCCCCGCCGATGCTCAGTGCCTCATCGGCGAGCTGCGTAAACGGCGCGTCTTTGTCCGGGTCGGCGTAGACGGCCACCGACGCTAGTCCTACATCGCGGGCAGCGCGGATGACGCGGACGGCGATCTCGCCGCGATTGGCCACAAGGACCTTGGAGAAGGGGAATTGCATGGGCGGTCCTTCCTAGAAGTAGGTGACGTTGCCAGCCGCGGCAGCCGGCGCGAAAGCAGGGACAGCAGCAGGGCAGGGAAGCGGTGACGGCGCCAGGGACGCGTCGACGAGCTGTGCTTGCGCCTCGGCGATCACGGTCGTCAGGGCTGCCAGCTCATCGTCGGTCAGCGAGTTGTCCGGTGTGCTGAAGATCGGGGTCATGAAAGTTTCTCCTTCTCTGGGGGGTTACCGGGTAGCGGCGGGGTAGGTGCCGTCGGCGCCCAGGCGGGCGTCCGGGTTGAGTAGCAGGGCGATCTCTGCGTCGTGCAGCGCGTCGGCGTCGCCGGTGAAGCGGCGGTTGTCCACCGGCTCGAACAGGGCGGCGCGGCCGACCATGCCGGCCTCTAGGCGCGCGGCGCCGTCGCGAAGCCTTTGCGCGGCCCGCTTGCGCCAGGCGCTCGCCGCGGCCTCGCCGGAGGCAGTGGTGAGTGCCGCTTCGAACACGCCCGGGTGGGCGAGTACGACCAGCGCGCCGACATGGCCGAAGCCGAGCGACGTCAGCGCGGCGGCCTTCACTTGGCCCGCGCCGAGGGCGAGCGGGGCGCGCAGCCACACCAGGTTGGCGGCCTTGTCGTCGATCAGCGGGTCCACGCAGTCCAGCGACGCGTTCGGAGGCAGCTCGCCGGTGGCCAGCACATCGACAAGCCCGCCGATCTGGAACAGCGCGGCGCCGGCCTTCGCGTGCCCGGTGAGCGTCTTCTGGCTGATCACGTACAGCGGGGCGCGCACGTCGCGGCCGACCGCCGGCCACAGCAGCGAGTGCAGCTCCGACTCGTTCGGGTCGTTCGCGTTGGTGGAGGTGTCGTGCTTGGACACCACGCGAACATCGTCGGGGCTCAAGCCTAACGACGCCAAGGAGCGCGCCAGCCTCGATTTTTCCCCGCCGCGGCCGGCTGCGAGCACGCCGATGCCCGGCGCGGGGATGGAGGTGTGCGCGCCGTCGCCGAAGGAGGAGGCGTAGGCCACCACGGCACGCACCGGAAGACCCAACGCGGCTGCCAGCGAGGCGCGGGCGAGGAGTACGGTGCCGCCGCCTTCGCCCTCGAGGAAGCCGCCGCGGCGACGGTCGTTGGCACGGGAGATGAAGCGGTCGTCGATGCCCTGCGCGGTCATTTTCGCGGTCTCCGCGGTGGCGTTCATGTCACCGAAGCCCTGCAGGGACTCCACCTGCACGTCGTCGATGCCGCCGGCGACGACGAAGTCGGCCTTGCCCAGCGCGATCTTGTCCACCGCCTCTTCGACGGAGACGGCGGCGGTGGCGCACGCGCCCACCGGGTGGATCATGGAGCCGTAGCCGCCCACAAGCGACTGCATGGTGTGCGCGGCAACCACATTCGGCAGCGCCTCCTGCAGGATGTCGCTTTGGCGTTCCTCGCCGATGAAGCGGGAGACGAACACCTTGTGCAGCGACTCCATGCCGCCGATGCCGGTGCCTTGCGTGGTGGCCACGTCCGCCGGGTGGATGGCGCGCAGCAGCTCGGCGGGGGAGAACCCGGCGGTGATGAACGCGTCGACGGCGGTGACCAGGTTCCACGCGGCCATGCGGTCCATCCCGTCGGCCATCTGGGTGGGAATACCCCAACGCACCGGGTCGAATCCGTCCGGGATCTGCGCGGCGACGGTGCGGGTGAGTGTGGCCTTGCGCGGCACGTGCGCGGTGGCGCCGCTGAAGCGGGTGACCGTCCACTCGCCGTCGACTTCGCGCACCTGCGTCTTCTCCGGGTCGGCCCGCTCGATGTCGCAGGCCTCGGCCTCCGTGGCCACGGTGAAGGTGATGTCGCGGTCCAGGTAGACCTGCTCTAAGTCCACGGAGCCCTGGTCCGTGAGGAAGTACTTGTCCGTCAAGCGGCGTACGCCGGAGCGGGCGACGACCTCGTCGCGGAAGCGGTCGTAGATGTCCTCCTCGGCGACCTCGGCGCCGTCCGTGTCGTACCAGCCCGGGCGAGGGTCCTCGGCCCAGCTGATCAGCCCCATCATCCACGCGAGTTCCAGCACACCGGCGGCAGTGAGTTCCACGCTGCCGTCGCGGCCCATGCCGTACTCCGCCTCCCGGCGGGTTCGGCCGGAGCCCCAGCTGGAGACCTCGCCGACGCCGACAACGACGACCATGTCGTCGAGCGGGCAGGTCACCTCGCCCACCTCGGCCGGTTCCGGCTGGGTGGTGCGCGCCGCGTTCGGCAGGGCCCGCACCGTTGCCGGTGCGCCGGTCGCGGCGCCGGTGGTGTCGGCGGCGTCGTGTGCGCGCTGCGCGGTGCGGGCAAGCTCCGCGATGGAGACCCCGGAATCAGCCAGCCCGCCGGTGAGATCCAAATCAAGCGGGGCCGCCAACGCCTGCTCGCGGCTTTCCGGCGAGGCCAGCCCCATCAGCTCCTCAGCGATCTCGTCCGGGCTCCAGACGTGGATGCCGGCGGCCTCGGCTTCCGGCACGAGTGCGTCGTTGCCGCCCATCAGGTGCGTGCCGGCAACCCAACCGATGCGCGCCTGCGCCAGGGTGACACCGTCGGGCCAGCCGGCCTCGGCGGACCACTTGTTCACAATCGCGTCCATAGCCGCCTTGACCTCGCCGTAGGCGCCGTCCCCGCCGAAGGTGCCGCGGTTCGGCGAACCGGGCAGCACCACGTGGGTGCGGGTGTGCGGGAAGCCGTCGCCGGCCTGCGCCAGGTCGGACAGCCCGGCGATGGTGCGCTCCACCGACCACAGCAGCAGGCGGGCCTGCGTCTCCGCGTTACCGCCGACATCCGCCAGCGAGCCGCTCACACTCGGTGCGGCGAAGGGGAAGGCCAACGTCGGCGTGAGCGCAGGTTTGATCACCTTGACGTCCTTGCCCACGGTTTCCTTCTGCTCGGTGCCGATCCAGCTCAGCAGCGCGTCGATGTCGCGGTAGGACGACAGGTTCGCCGGCACCAGCCACAGCGCCGCGTTGACAGAAGCGTTGTCGGCGTACAGCGTGCGCGCGAACTCCTTGCGCGCCTGCGAGACGTTGGAAGCCGTCATGATCACTGTTGCGCCGCCCGCGAGCAGTTTCTTCACCAGTGCGGTGGCGATCGAGCCCGGCGCCGCGCCCGTGACCAGAGCGATGTCTTCGGCGTAGGGCTCTTCGGGTGCTTCCAAAGCCGCAGCAGCAATCTCCGCCAGCGGGCCGGCATAGCCGTTGTCCGCGTACCACCGCGCCTGCTGCGCCACCGTGTCCCCGGTGCCGGCGAAGTGCGCGGGTTCCAGCGTGTCGTGGCCGAGCGCGACTCGGGCGAGGTCTTCGCGGGCGGTCGCCCACTTGTCGTCGAAAAGCACGGCCCTGCGGGCGTCGAAAACGGGGCTGACCTGCCGCGCCCAGCCAACGCCGAGCTCCGCCTCGATCGTCTCTACCACCGTGGTGTCCGGGGCCTCGACCTCGACGGATTCGTCTTCGATGCCGAGCTTGAACAACAGCGTCCGGGCGGTGGCGACCAGCGTGTCGGTGACTTCCGATTTGTACGCGTCCAGCGCCGCGGAATCCACCACACCGCCAGAGGTCGCGCCACCCGCGGACACCGGGGCGACGTCCACGCCGTGGCGGGCGGCGACGTTTTCCACCGCGCGGTCGATCAGTGCGTGCACCTCCGCCTTCGACGAGGCCTCAGGCAGCGTGGCAAGCGCGCCGCCGCGCACCGATTCTTCCGTGCGTGTGCCCAGCAGGATCTCCGCCTCCACGTGCGCGGTCCACGAGTCCGGCAGCGCCCACACCGCAGCCAGGTGCTCTCCCACGAACGCGGGTTTCAGGCCCGCGCTGCCGAGCAGCTGGCGCAGGCGCGCTCCCACGGCTTCGCCGAGCACCGGGCCGAACGGGCAGTAGCCGGGCGCGGCCGTGCTCACACGCTCGCGCAGCGTGGCCACATCCGACTCGGCGGCGCCGTCGATGGCGGGAACGCCCAGCTCCGCGGACATGTCCATGAGCAGCTGGTTGCGCCGCGAGGACACACCGCCGGTGAGCTCCTCGATCGTGTCGGAGGTGTTGATCTGCTCTGGGCGGATCTTGTTCTGCAGCGCGAACAGCACCCCGATCGCCTCCGCTGCGTCGAACGGCAGGTCCGAAGCAGGGGCGGCCTGCTTGGCGACGGCCTCCGCCGCAGGCTGTTCCGGTGCAGCCTGCTGCGAAGTCTGCTCAGTCTGCGCAGCCTGCTCCGTCTGCTCGGGCGCAGCTGGCGCGGGGGTGGCGGAGCCGTCGTCAAGCAACTGCTCCTCAGGCTCCGGGGCGGCGACCGCATCGGCGAACATCACCTGCTCCTGGTTGACCTCCACGTTGTAAACCGGCACGTGGATGCCAATCACATCCATCTCGCGTTTAGCCAGGTTGGTCAGCGTCGGCGAGGAGGACAGGCCGACCTCGATGATCTGGTCCACCCGGGAAAGCAGCAGGTCTTGGGTTTCAATCCAGCGCACAGGGGAGGCGAACTGCCAGGCCAAAAGCTCGATGAGCAGCACGCGGGCGAGCTCGTTCTCGCCCGTGTTGTCAGGCGTGACGCCTGCGAGGCGCTGCGACGGCACCTCGGCGCACACGGCGTCGATGAAGTCCTGGGTCAGCTCGAACGGGCGCGCCACCAGGTTCGGGATGTAGCGGCCCACCAGGCGCTCCACGTCGATCTGCGCGGGCAGCATTTCATCCAGCTTGGCGGCGAAGTCCGGCACCCCGTCGCGCAGCACGCGGGAGTGGAACGGCACGTCGATGCCGGGGACGGTGACGTAGGCGCGCGGGTTGACCGCGTTGGCCTTGGCCTTCAGCGCGGCCAGGCCGCGCTTCGAGCCGGCGACGGAGTACTGCTGGCCGGAGATGTTGTAGTTGACGATTTCCAGGAACTCGCCGGTGTCCGCCGCGATACCGTCCACGTACGCGCGGACCTCGTCCGGGCCGACGCCGATCATGTTCGGGCGCAGCGCGCCCATGCCGTAGTCGGAGTTGCCCTCGGCGTCGCGCGGGACCAAGGTGCCCATGGCGGAGCCGCGGGAGTACACCACGTCGATGACGGCCTCGAGGTCGAAGATGTTGGCCAAAGACGCCAGTGCGGTGTACTCGCCCAGCGAGTGACCGGCGTAGAACGCGTCCGCCGCCAAGCACTCGGCCTCGCGCAGCCGCTCCGTTTGCGCGTAGGCGACCACCGCCAGTGCCACCTGGGTGAACTGGGTCAGGTGCAGCACGCCGTCCGGGTGCTTGAACTCGGTGCCGCGGACCGTGATGCGGGTGGGGTTGTCGTCCACGATGCGCTGGATGGAAAAGCCGTGCGTCTGGCGCGTGTGGCGGTCCGCGCGGCGCCAGATCTCGCGCGCCGCCGCGGACGCGCCCCGGTCGCCCGCTCCCATGCCCGGGGTCTGGATGCCCTGGCCGGGGTAGACGTACGCCGTGGTCGGCTGCGCTAGCAGCGCCTGGCCACGCGAGACCACCTCGCCGCCGATGCGGCAGGTGACTTCAACGGCTTGCCGCACCCCTGCGCGGCCGACGCGCTCGGCGGTGATCTCCACCACGTCGCCCAGCTGCACCATCCCATACATGGAGTAGGTCCAGCCGATGACCTTGCCGTGGCGGCCGGCCACGTGCTGGGCTGTGGCGGACAGCCACATCCCGTGCACCAGCGGCGCCTGCAGGCCCACCAGGTGGGAGGCGTTATATGAGGTGTGGATGGGGTTGTAGTCGCCGGAGACCAGCGCGAACGGGGTCATGTCCGCAGGCGCGTGCACCACGGCCCGGTCCACGAAGGAGCGCGGCGTCGGCTGCACCTCATCGGCGAGCGCGCCGCCGCCCCACTGCGGCGCGGGCACCGGCGTGGCGCTGCCCGTGGCGCGGCCGCGGATGGCGAACCGCTGCATCTGCGTGGCCACTACCTGGTCCCCGGAGCGCAGCTCGAGCTCCACGGTGACGATGCGCCCGGAGACGGATTCGGCGATGGATGTGCACTTGGAGGCCACGTCGATGCGGCGGCCGTCCGCAAGCTGGGCCAGCGGCACGCGCAGGTCGATGACGTGGTCTAAGTGCACCGCGTTGAGCAGGCCCTCGATGACGGGGTAGCCGTCCTCCAGCAACCCGGATCCCAGCGCGGTGTAGATCGCCGGCCAGCACGGCCCGACCAGTGCGTCCGGGGTGCCCACGCCGCAGTCTTCGCCGAGCGCAGCGCCGGTGACCGCCGTGTGTGCGCTGAGCAGCGACGCCGGCAGGGTGAACGAATCGTGCGCCACGCCGAACGGCGCGTCCTCGCTGACGGAGCCGTCTTCGATCACGGGCATCGTCTCGATAACGTCGCCCGCCTCCGAGGTCGAGCCCACGCCGGCAAGCCCCTCAAGCAGCGTGAACACGCTCTCCGGCAGCCGCTCGTCGGACACGACGGGGGAAGCGCCCGTGCCCGCGCCGGCCGGGATGTCCACCGGGATGGTCACCTCGCGCACGTAGAAGGGGCGCTGCTGCTCGGGCAGGTGGCCCCAGGCGGAGTCGGAGATGATGCGGATCGACCACTGCCGTTCGCCGTCTCCCTCCTCGGAGACCAGCTCGAACGCGTCGGGCGCCATGGTGTGGGCCGGGTTGTCCATCAGATGGCCGTGCCACATCAGCGTCGGAGCGGCGCGCAGGTACGCCTGCTCATCCGCCGCGTTGTTGAGGCGCGCGAAACGGGGCTCGGGGGCGGCGCCTTCGTCGAGAAGCATTTGCGTTGCGGCGTCCTCGAACCTGCCCAAAAGCTCCGCGACCGGCTCGTTTTTCTTCGTGATGCCCGCGACCGCAACCGGGCCGGGGATGATGCGCACCTGGTCCGCGGTGTAGCGCGGATCCTGCGCCTGCCACAGCGTGTCCTTGCCAAACCACATTTTGAGGTCCCCGTCGAGCGCCGGCACCCACGGCATCGGCTTCGGGTATTCGTAATGCAACCCGATCCACCAGGCGGCGTCGCGCGGGGAGACCAGCGTCTCGCGTGCTTGCGGGTAGGTGCGCAGCAGCTTTGCGACGTCCTCACGGGGATCCCCGCCAGCCGCAAACACCGACGCGATCTCGCCGTGGTCCTGCGGGTGCAGCCTCGCCTCGATGCGGCGCAGCAGGGCGGTGAAACGTTTGTTCCAGCTCTCGTCGATGAACGGGTGGGCCAGCTCCACGAAGCGCTCGACCCATTCGGCGTACGTCATTTCCTGCACGTCGCCGAAGTACGGCTTGGACGTTGTCGCCAACGCCGCGATGATTTCCTCGCGGTGCTCGTCGTACGCGTCGATGTCGAGCGAGGCGATCAAGCGGGAGGCCTTGGCAAAGGAGTTGTCCAGGTCGTGCAGGTCCGCCAGCAGGTGGGACTGGCTTGAGGCAACACCGTGGTTGCCCGTGCCGCGCGCGACCCAGCCGCCGTTGACGTCCGGACTGAGCCCGGGCGTGTCCACCAGCAGCTGCTTGACCGAATCCGTGGCCTTGGCTTCCTTCGTGGCCATCGCCACCGTGCCCACGAACACGCCGTCCACCGGCATGTCCGGCAAATGGTGCCTTGCGGCCCAGCGGCCGGTGATCAGCTCCGCGGCGCGGTCCGGGGAGTACACCCCGCCGCCGACGGTGAGCACCACGTTGTCCAGCGCTCGGATCTCCGCGTACGTCTCCAGCAGCATGTCCTCTAAGTCCACCCACGAGTGGTGGCCGCCCGCGTGGCCGTCTTCCACCATGAGGATCACGGCGTCGCGCGGATTCGCTTCCGCGATTGCCAGCGCGTCGCGGATCTGCTTGGTGGTGCCGGGCTTGAAAGCGATGAACGGGAAGCCGTCGGCGTGCAGCTGCGCAATCAGCTCGGTGGCTTCCTCCACTTCCGGGATGCCGGCGGAGACGCACACGCCGTTGAACGGAGCGCCGGCCGCGCGGGCCTTGGGCACCATGCGGTGCTGCCCGAAGTGCTGGTTCCACAAGAAGCGGTCGAAGAACATGGTGTTGAACTGGGCGGTGCGCCCCGGCTCAAGCTGCGCGATCAGCGTGTCCTTGTGCTGCTTGAACACCTCCTCGGAGTACATGCCGCCGCCCGCGAGCTCCGTCCAGTAGCCGGCGTTAGCGGCCGCGGCGACAATCTCGCCGTCCGCGGACGTCGGCGTCATGCCGCCGAGGATGATGGGAGACAGGCCAGTCAGCGCGGAGAACTTCGTCTGCGTGTAGGTCTTGCCGTCCGGCAGCGTGATCACGCGCGGGGCGAAGCCGGAGTAGTCCACCGCCTCCGGCAGCGTGAAACCCGGGCGCGCCAAGTTGTCGCGCTTGGCTGGGGTGGACGCGTCGATGACGGGCACCCCGGCGCCCTGCATCAGCTGGGTGGTCATTTTGTGCAGCGCGGGATCCAGCGACAGCAGGTGCGTCGCCCCGGCGTCCACCAGACCGCGCACGGTCGCGGTGAAGTCGAACTGGTCCACCAGGATGTGTTGGGCGAGCTCGCGCGGGGTGGTGGTGTCGAAGGTGATGCCGCAGGCATCCGCCCACTCGGCGGCCAGCTCCACAGCGGCGTGGTTGCCGTGTTCGTGGAAAGGGTAGGCGACGTCGAGGAAGTCGAATGCAGGCTGCATCTCGGAGCCGCCGAACTCCGCCTTCTCCAGCCGCGCGTTGTACGCGGCCGCGTCCTGCGCAATTGCGCGTTGTGCCTCGGCGAGCTGCTCCGGGGCGCCGGAAAGCACGACGTGGTTACGGCCGTTGACCACGGCCAGCGACGGCGCACCGCCCGCAGGGAAACGCTCCGCGAGGTTTCTGGCAGAAAGGCCGCGCACGGACAGCATGCGGCTGCGCGAATCCGTGGCCCCGTAATTGTGGGAAGCGGCGGCGCCCATGATGAACGCGAACGCGAGCGCCTTCGCCGGTGCGTCGTCGCCGCCGCGCATGGCGACGGTGCCCAAGATGCCCTGTGAGTGGCCGTCCATCAACGCGGCGTCGAGGTCGAGCCCGAGGTCGCGCAGTTGCTCTGCGGCCGCGATCTGCGCCAGCAGGATACCCGGCGCGCTGACGGCCGGAAACGCGTCAACGTCGCTGCGCTGAGTGTTGCCGTCCAACCCGGCGCGCAGCCGTGCCTCCGCGCCGGGGACCACAGAGGCAAGCGGCCTGGCGACGGGGCCGGTGAGCACTCGAGCCTGGTCGAGCAGCGCTTCCATCCGGGCACGCGCGTCGGGAGCGGCGGCTGCGTCGGCGAGCGCCTGCTGCCAAGCGGTTGCCTGGCCCGGGAAGATCAGCGCCGGGCGGGTGAGGGAGGAAAGAGGAGTCGGGTTCATCGAAGAGAAGTCCTTTTGGGAATTAGAGGGGAATGTTGCCGTGCTTGCGGTTCGGGCGGGCTACAACCTTGTCGCGGTAGAGGCGCAGGTTGGCGGCGATGTGGGCTCTGGTTTCGGACGGCAGAATGACGGCGTCTATCAGCCCGCGTTCTGCGGCCTTGTAGGGGTTGAGCACGGTGTCCTCGTACTCGCGCTCGAACGATGTGACCAGGGCGGCGAGGTCGGTCTCGCTCATTCCCGATTCGCGTGCGGCTGAGATCTCCTTGCGGTTGATGAAACCAACGGCGCCGGCCGCGCCCATCACTGCAATCTGGGCCGTCGGCCACGCCAGGTTCACGTCCGCGCCGAGGCCTTTGGAGCCCATCACGCAGTAGGCGCCGCCGTAGGCCTTGCGCATGGTCACGGTGATTTTTGGCACGCTGGCTTCGCCGTAGGCGTAGAGCAGCTTCGCGCCGCGGCGCAGAATGCCCGCGTGCTCCTGGTTCGCGCCGGGGAGGAACCCCGGGACGTCGACGAGCATGACGATCGGGATGTTGAACGCGTCGCAGGTGCGCACGAAACGCGCGGCCTTTTCGGAGGAATCGATGTCCAAGCAGCCGGCCAGCACCATCGGCTGGTTGGCCACGAAACCGACCACCTCGTCGTGGATGCGCCCGTACGCGCACACCACGTTGTCGGCGCGCTGCTCCATGATTTCGAAGTACTCGCCGTCGTCGACCACGCACTCGATCACGTCGCGCACGTCGTAGGGGGTGTTCGGCGAATCCGGAATGAGGGTGTCCAGCTCGTCGCAGCTGTGGTCCGTCTCCGGTTCCGGAAGAACCTGGGCGGTCGCGGTGCCAGGGCTGCGCAGGCGGTTGTTGGAGGGCAGGTAGTTCAGCAGCTCCGCCACCCAGTCGAGCGCGTCCTCGTCGTTGTCGGCTACGTAGTGGCAGTTGCCGGCGTCGCGCATATGCGGCCAGGCGCCGCCGAGTTCTTCCTGCGTGATCTCCTCGCCTGTGACCGTCTTGATCACGTCGGGGCCAGTGACAAACATCTTTGAGCTCTGGTCCACCATGACCACGAAATCGGTCAGAGCGGGGGAGTAGGCGTTGCCGCCGGCGCAGGCGCCCATGATCACGCTGATCTGGGGGACCACGCCGGATGCTTCGATGTTGTGGCGGAAGGTGCGCGCGATCCAGTCCAGGGAAACGGCGCCGTCCTGGATGCGCGCACCAGCGCCCTCGTACAGGCCGATCAGTGGGCGACCGGTGGCCACGGCAAGCTGCTGGATCTTGGTCATTTTCTCGCCGTAGACCTCGCCGAGCGCGCCGCCGAAAACGGTGCCGTCCTGGGAAAAGACGCACACTTCGCGGCCGTCGATGGTGCCGTGGCCGCACACGATGCCGTCTGTTGCCGGGCGCTTGGCCTGCATGCCGAAGTCGTGGGTGCGGTGGCGGACCAGCTGGTCGGTTTCCACGAAGGAGCCCTCATCGAGCAGATAGTCCAGACGCTCGCGTGCGGTGAGGCGGCCGGTGGACCGGACTTTGTCCAGGGGTTTCGGCCCCAGCGGTTCGTGTGCCTCGGTGCGCAGGCGCCGCAGTTCCGCTATTTTGTCGGCTGTTGACGCCGGTGGTTTTTCATCCAAAATAGTTTCTGGTGCAAAATTAACTGCCATGCGGGCATAGTAAACCTACTGAGCCGTAAGTAAAAGAATTGACCCCGATTCACAGACAATGGCCAGTATTTCTTGCGCAATCGCAAACGAACCGAAACCGCAACTATCGACGGAAGGAACGCCCATGCACATCGGCACCGACCTGGTCCATATCCCCGGATTCGCGCAGCAGATACAGCTTCCGGGATCCACTTTCGCGCGGGTGTTTACGGACCGGGAGTGGCGTGAGTGCGCCACTAAGTCGAACGCGAACGCGTCGCTCGCCGGCCGCTGGGCAGCGAAGGAGGCCTACGTCAAAGCATGGGCCTCCACCCGTTTCGGGCAGCCGCCGGAAATCCCCCGCGACGACTTCGACTTCGCAGAGGTGGAGGTGGTCCAAGACGCATTCGGCCGCCCAGCGATTCGGCTGCGCGGCCGCGCCGGGGAGGTTGGGCCGCCGGTGTCCAGCGTGAGCATCAGCCACGACGGCGACTATGCCGTGGCGGTGGTTGCGGTGTCGGGCTCCGGAATGCCCTAGTCGCTTACCCCAGGATGCTTACCGGGCCTAGATGCTTACCCCAGGATGCTTACCCTTCGAGAGCGGTCGGCCGGTGGGAAGCGCGGCACTCGAGAAGTAAGCATCCTGAAGTAAGCATCCTCGGAATGGGAGCGGAATGGGGGCGGAATGGGGCACAGGGGCCGGGGGAGCGGCGGCCGGGGAGCGGGGGCGGCGACCAGAGTGGTCAGCGCCAGGCGCGGGCCGCGGCGACGAAGCCCTCGGCCAGCGTTTCGCCGGTGCGGGTGAGATGGTCGTCGTGGCGCAGCAGCTCCGCTTCGACCACGGCACCGTCGTGGCCGCCGTTCGCCGCCCATCGGCCGGCCACCTCCGGGGAGCATTCCGGGTGAAACTGCACCGAGACGATCGACCCCAGCCGCATGGCCTGGACAGGGCAGCGCTCGCTGGATGCCAGTAGCGTCGCGCCGGGTGGCATCGTCACCACCGCGTCGTGGTGGGATTGCTCGACCACTAAGGATGCGCCGAGCGGTCCGAGCAGGGGATCGCCCACGCCAGCGTCGGTCAGCGTCACCGGGGTGGCGCCTTCCTCGTCCTGCGTCGCTAGGCCGACGGAGACTTCGCCGCCGAAGCAGTCGGCGATGATCTGGTGGCCCAAACAAATGCCGAGCACGGGCGTGCCCGATTCAAAGGCGCTATGTAGTAACTCGTGTACCGCCGGCAGCCAGGGCGAGGCGTGCGTGTCCAGCGCATCTGCGCGTCCGCCGAGGAGGATGAGGGGGTCACCGGAGGCGTCGATAGGCAATGGCTCCCCGAGATCGGCGGTGCGCAAGGTGGCGCCGGCGCGCTCGAGCCACGGGCCGAGGCGTTGCAGTGGCGCGAGAGAATCGGGCTGCAGGACGGTGATGCGCATGGCTAGAGGTCGAAGGATGCTGTGCGGAGAATGTCCGGCGTCATGGGGACCTTGCCTTTTCCTTCCTTATCGCGCTTCACGATGAGCTTGGCCGCGGCGATCTGGCTCCGGGAAAACTCCGGCTTCGGAGACTGAATTTCTCTAGCTTTGGATCGGGCTGTCATCGCTGCTCCTCAAAAGGCGTGTTGGGATTTCGAAACACGGCGGTCAAGATCGCGTCGATTACCTCGTGCTGGTCGGCAGGGATTTCCTGCTGTCTGTCGATGGAATCGAGAATAGCAATCCCCGCCTCAACTTCACGCTCGCTCGAGGCGTTGCACATGTCAGTCGCCCAGCGAAGCATCGTGTGCCACTCCTTAACGTGGTCCAGCTTTTGCGAGTTATCGAGTGGTTGCGAAACCCCGAGCCAAGCAATGCAAGCAGCTCCAAGAGGCCCGGTGATGCGAGACGCGAAGTCGAGCACCATCCAGGCTTCTTCGGCCGAACGTGTCGCATTACTGACAGCAAACCCGAGAGAAACAGCAACTGCGAGCGCTGTAAGCAACCAAGGTCTGTCAGATTTTGTAAGAGGCAACGTGTGCTCCTTCTGTGGACGGCTATAAAGAGTTAGACGCGTCCGCACCGCCCCCGGTTCCCTCCACGCACCGGCCCACTACTATGAACCCCATGCAACGCGTGCTTTCCGGAATCCAGCCCACCGCCGACTCCTACCACCTGGGTAACTACCTCGGTGCGCTGAAGCAGTGGATCGACCTGCAGGACGGCTACGACGCCTTCTACTTCATCCCGGATCTGCACGCAATCACCGTGGACCAGGACCCGGAGGAGCTGCGCCACCGCACCCTCGCCGGCTGCGCCCAGCTGATCGCGCTCGGCATCGACCCGGAGCGCTCCACCTTGTTCGTGCAGTCGCACGTGCCCGAGCACGCCGAGCTGACTTGGGTGCTGCAGTGCCTGACCGGCTTCGGCGAGGCCAGCCGCATGACGCAGTTCAAGGACAAGTCGGCGAAGCAGGGCCAGGACCGCACCTCCGTGGGGCTGTTCACTTACCCGGTGCTCATGGCCGCGGATATCCTCCTGTACTCCCCGCAGCTCGTGCCGGTGGGCGAGGACCAGCGCCAGCACCTGGAGCTGACCCGCACGTTGGCGGAGCGCTTCAACTCCCGCTACGGCACAACCTTCACTGTGCCGGAGGGCATGATCGTCGAGGGTGCGGCGAAGATCTACGACCTGCAGGATCCCACCTCGAAGATGTCCAAGTCGGGCGCGAACCCGAAGGGCATCGTCAACCTGCTCGACGAGCCGAAGACCTCCGCCAAGCGCATCCGCTCCGCTGTCACCGACAACGACGGCGTGATCGCGTTTGATAAGGAGAACAAGCCGGGCGTGTCCAACCTGCTGGTCATCCAGTCCGCGCTCACCGGCAAGCCTATCGACGAGATCGTCGCAGGCTACGAGGGGCAGGGCTACGGTGCGCTCAAGGTCGACACCGCAGAAGCGCTCGAAAGCTTTACGACGCCGCTGCGCGCCTGTTTCGACGAACTCATGTCCGACCGCGGCGAGCTCGAGGCCATCCTGGCCCGCGGCGCTGAACGCGCCCGCGAGGTTGCGGCACCGCTGCTGGCGGACGTGTACGACAAGGTCGGTTTCCTCGCGCCGAAGCGCTAGGGGCCGCGCACCCCGATCTCATCCGCGGATCCAGCTAGTAGGACCTCGTTTTTGGCCCAAAAACGGCGATTAGCTGGGTCCTGATAGCTGGAAACTCGCGCGGGGTGGGGTCGAGCGCGCGCGGAGGCTGTCTCCGGCGCTGTAGAGCGCGCGCCCAGTACGCGCAACGCACCTCGCGTCACCATCACACAGCCTCCTCTACGATGTGTTTGGTAAATGACACATATTTGAAGGGACGTCGATGGCTACCTCGACCGCGCCGCGCAAGGCGTACACCGACGAACACGGCATTGAGCGCGCCTCGAAGCAGCAGAAGGACGGCTTCGAGGACAAGGTGGAGAAGAAGTCTCCCGCCGCCGCTCACGTGCTGCGCATGAACGAGCGTTTCGGCGCTGAGGGCGGAAACCAGATGGCCGCCGGCATCACGTACTTCTCGGTGCTGGCTTTGTTTCCGCTGCTGATGCTTGTTTTTGCGGGACTCGGTTTCTTCCTCAACGCCCGTCCGGATCTGATGGACGACATCCAAAACCAGATCGCCAACTCCCTGGACGGGGACTTGGGCGACATGGTCAACGAGCTGGTGCAAACCGCCATCGACCAGCGTGGCGCAGTCGCCGGCATCGGCCTGCTCACCACCTTGTGGTCTGGCCTGGGGTGGATGAACAACCTGCGCGTCGGCGTGTCCGCGATGTGGAAGGTGGACGCGAATGAGGGCGGCAACTTCGTGACCAAGAAGCTCGCGGACCTGGTCGGCCTGATCGTGCTGATCGTGCTGTTCCTGGTCGCCGCCGCGGTGACCGCGGTGGGCTTGTCCAGCTGGACAAGCACCGCCATGGACCGGCTGGGCATCGGCGATTTCCCGGGATCCCGCGCGGTGGTGTGGGTTGTCGGCTTCCTGGTCAGCGTGCTGGCCAGCTTCCTGGTCATGCTGTGGGTGAACATGTACATGCCGCGCACGAAGGTGCCGGCGAAGTCCGGTCTGAAGGGCGCGCTGCTCGGCGCGGTCATCTTCGCCATCTTGCAGCAGTTCGCAGGTCTGGTCATTTCCTCGGCGACCGGCAACCCGGCGGGTGCGATCTTCGGCCCGATCATCACGCTGATGGTCATGCTGTACCTGATCTGGCGCGTGGTGCTTTACGTCGCGGCGTGGACCGCCACCACCGACGAGTCGCTCGCCTTGGCGCCGGCGGAGGTGCCGGAGCCGGCCGTGATCAACGTCCGCGCGGGTGCGGTCCGCGGCAAGGAGGAATCCAAGCCGTCCGGCAAGGCGCTGGGCGTCGGCGCGGCGCTGGGCGCTATCGGCGTCGGCGTGGTTTCTCTCCTGTCCCGAGACTAAACGCGGTGGTCAGTGCGGCGAGCGCGAGCACGGCCGCCACAATCACATAGGACCACCAGCGGTTCCAGGTCGTCTCCTCCCCAGCCTGCTCAGGTGCAGGCTCTGGGGTGGGGGCGGCCGTTGTCGTTTCGGGGGTCTTCTCAGCGAGGGGCTCAAGCTTTGCGACGGAGCTTCGCACCCCATACGCCTCGTGCAACAGCATCTGCGCCTGCTCCCATGGGCGGTGGTCGTAGGCCGTGGTGTCCAGAATGATCGCCACGAGGCGGCGGCCCTCGTGGTTGACGGCGCCGACGAACGTGTGGTTGGCGTCGTCGGTGTAGCCGGTTTTGCCGCCGATGCCGTCCGGGTCGTTGAGGTAGAGCTGGTTGTCGTTCCACAGCTCGAAGGGCGGCAGGTCGTCGAAGCCGGGGAAGGTGGTGTGCTCGGTGTCCACGATGCGAGTGAAGGTGGGGTCGGCGAAGGCCGCGGTGTAGGCCAGGCCCATGTCCCAGGCGGAGGTGGACATGCCGGCGCCGTCCAGGCCGGAATACGACGTGGCACGGGTATCGGCCATACCGAGTTTCTTGGCCAGCGCGTTGACCTTGCCGAGAGCCAGCTCGTCGCCGCCGAGGGCCTGGGCGAGTGCGTGGGCGCAGTCGTTGCCCGAGGCCAGCAGCAGCCCGGTGAGCAGGTCTTCGACGGTGTAGTCGCCGCCCTCGCCGATGCCGGCGGCGGAGCCTTCCTGGCCGGCGGATTCCGCGGAGACCGGGACCTTCTGGTCCAGCGGCAGCTCGTCGATGACGGTCAGGGCAAGCAGCACCTTGATGATGGAGGCGGGCCGGTAGCGCCCGTGCGGGTCCTTCATCGCCACCACGTCGCCGGAATCTAAGTCGGCCACCAGCCAGGAGGAGGCGACCACGCCGTCGGGAGCGGTGTAGCCGTCGGCGGCGGTGATGCCGCACGGGCCGTCGAAAAGCACGGGCAGCGGGGAAGGGGAGGACGCGGCGCGCTCGGAGGTGGACACCGGCTCCGGCGGCCAGGTGGCCTGCGGGCAGTTGTCGGTGTCGGGCGCGCGGCCGCGGCTGGGCGGGACCCAGTTGCCGCCCTCGTCGTAGTAGCCGACGGTCGGGCCTGCCGAGGAGGTGGTTTCGGCGTCTTGGGCGTGAGCTGCCGTCGCAAAGCAAAAGCTCAATGCTGTCGCCGCTGCGAGCGCACGCTTCATCTAGGACTCCTTTTGGTCGTAGCGGGCCGCGAGCCGCTCGATGAGCTCGTCGGTCAAAGCCTCGTCGGAGAGAATGATATCCAGCATGTCGGCGTGCATCGCCTCCGTCTCGGCAGGGTCCGGCTCCACGGCGGCGTCCTCCTCGTAGGAATCGCCGGCCAAGTCCACGCCGATGCTGTCGAAGAGGCTTTCGTCCTCCGCCGCGTCCTGCGACGTGGTGCCCACGGCTTCCGCCAGCACCTCGGCGTCGATGGCGGGGAACTGGGTAGTGAACTCGGTGAGGAAATCGTCCGCGTCGCTGACCGCCTCCGCCGGGCGCTTGCCCTTGCGGATCTCCGCTTCAATGCGGCGCTGCAGCGCCTTTTCCATCTGCCGGTGGCGCCAGGAGCGCACACGGGTGGGCTCAAGCTCGCGGGCCACCGCGCGCGACTTGTTCTCCGCCTTCTTGGCCAGGTGCGCCACCTGGGTCGCGGTGGCGTTGACAGTGGTGTTCACCGGCGCGAAATCGGAATCGGTGGAAATGCGCCAGTTGCCCCAGTAGCCGGCGAGGAACAACGCGAAGCTCACCACGGGGCCGACGATCATGCCCAGCGCCAGGTAGCCGGTGGCGTTGCCCAGCAGCGTGATTACCGCGCACGCCACAGCCGGGATCACAGTGGGCTGGTTGCCGCCGAACACAGCTGGCTCGCGCCCGGTGACCACGTCGCGGATCATGCCGCCGCCGGTGGCGGTGAACACGCCCATCATGATGGTGGGCAGGACAGGCAGACCGTACTGGATGGCCTTGGATGCGCCGGTAGAAGCCCACAGGGCGGACACCAGCGCATCACCGTGCGACTGCAAAAACTCCCAGGCTTTGCCCTTGAAATAGGTGAACCGGGCGATCAGCGCGCCGGTAAATGCCAGAATCAGGTATTCCGGCTGACTCATAGCGGCGACGGTGCCCTGGTTGATCAGCACGTCGCGCAACATGCCGCCTCCGAGGGCGGAGAGCATCGCGATGAAGAAGAAGCCCACGATGTCGTAGCCGAGCTGGCGGGCGAGCGTGCCGCCGATGATGCCCATCAGCAGTACGCCGGAGATATCCATCCAGTGATAGATGGAGCTGATGAGGGGGTCGACCTGGTCCACTGCCATAGCTGAAAATTGTAAAGGTGGCACGTTTTGCCGGCATGTCGGGGCAGGGCAGCTCGGCGTACAGCAAACGTACAGTTTTCGCCCTGGAACTCAGCGCGATCTTCTGTGTGACACGTCAGCGAGATACGTGGGTACCTACATAGTTGGGGCGCATACTTCGAGTCATGTTCAATTCACTGACTCTCGCCGCTATCGATCTTGCGGCCATGGCCGTGCTTGTGTGCGGCGTCTACTACCCCCGCTACCGCCGTGGCGACTTGGTCGTCGCCTTCCTCGGCGTCAACGTCGGCGTCCTTGGTGTGGCCACTGTGCTCGCCGCCACCGACGTCGGCGCGGGCATCGGCATGGGGCTCTTCGGCGTCCTTTCCATCATCCGTTTGCGCTCCACTGAAATCTCGCAGCGCGAGGTCGCGTACTTCTTCGCGGCGCTGGCACTCGGCCTAGTGTGCGGTGTCGCCTCCACACCGGCGCTCGCAGGCGCTGTCGCGGTCTTGATTGTGGCGACGCTGGCGATCGCAGACGGCGCGATGAAGGCGACAGATTCGCAACAGGTCGTGGTGGACCGGGCGATCGCGGACATCGACGAACTCACCGAGCGCGTCGAAGCGCTTACAGGAGCCAGCGTTGCGCACCTGGAAGTGCTCAAGCTCGACACCGTCAAAGACACCACGCTCGTCGATGCGCAGTTTCGCCCCAGCAAAATTTCCAACCTTCCGGTGGGGGTCTAAATGGAAACCATCACCCTCGACGAACTCACCAGGGAAGACGCGATGATGACCCGCGTCGACCGGAAGTACCTGCTGCGCACCCGCGACATGGAGCAATTCTGGGAGGAGCTGCCCGGCGGCACGCGCGTCCTCGAGATCGGCGGATCCGTGCACCACGGCTACGAGACCACCTACTACGACACCGACAGCCTCGACTGTTACCTCGACGCCGCCCGCAAGCGCCGCCGCCGGTTCAAGGTCCGCACCCGCACGTACTGCGCCACCGGGGCCAGTTTCCTGGAGTTGAAAACCAAAGGCCCGCGCGGTGTCACGGTCAAAAAGCGCACACCTATCGACGCCTCCGGAAACCACTGGGACTGGTTCAACACGCACGCCAGCGGCACTGGGTGCCGGGCCGAGGATCTCGAGGCGGTGCTGGAGAACACCTACACCCGCACAACGCTCTCGCCGCCAGACACTGGCCGCGCCACCATCGACACGGACCTGGTGTGGCGCAACCAGCACGGTGAGATTGCCGGCCTCGACCTGGTCATCGTGGAGACGAAATCGGGCGCGACCCCGTCTCTCATCGACCGGCTGCTGTGGCACCACGGGCACAGACCGAGACGGCTTTCCAAATTCGGGTGCGGCATGGCCGCGCTCAACCCCGATCTTCCCGCAAACAACTGGCACCGAACGCTTGCCGACCACTTTGAAAGGACCACCACTCATGCGTAAACCCACCCTTGCAATCGCCGCCGCAGCCGCGCTGTCGTTGTCACTGGCGTCGTGCTCCACGGAGGCGCAGATCGAGCCGACGGCGGGTGTGACGTCGATTAGCAACGGCTTCGACACCACCAACCCGCCGACCGCAGACGAGCAACTCGCCGCCCTGTACGAACCCGATGTCGTCACAGCGTCGAGCGACGACGCCGCGGATTGGGACGGCGAGACGATCACCGCCGGTGGCACCTACTGCATTACTGGAGACGTTGCAGATATACACGTCGAAGCCCCAGACGAGACGGTCGTTCTCGTGCTCGACAACGCGAAGGTCGCGGGCCGCATCAACATCGATGCGGGTGCGGCCGCGCTTGTGCTCGAAGGCGATTCCACCATTGCGGCGGCAGGACTGGCCACCGACGAAGGCGCGGTCCATGCCACCGGTGATCTGACCGTCACCGGAACCGGGGCCCTTGTAGTCGAGTCCGACGGCGACGGCATCGTGGCCAAAGACGACCTTGTGATCGCGGGCGGTTCGTTGACGGTCAACGCCGGCGACGACGCCATGCGCGGCACCGACTCCGTCACCGTGCGCGACGGTGCGTTGCTCAACCTGACCGCGGCCGGCGACGGCATTACCGCCACGAAAGATGACGACGAGGCCAAGGGCTGGATCCACATCGACGGCGGTGAGGTGACGATTGACGCGGGCGACGACGCGATCAGCGCCTACAACGACGTCATCCTCACCGGCGGCGACCTCGATGTGACCGCAACGGACAAAGGCATCAACGCTGGCCGCTACATCCTGACTTCGGCCGGGCAGGTGCGTGTTGACGCCGCCGACGACGCCGTCCACTCCGACGGTGCGCTCCGGCTTACGGGCGGCGACGTCGAAGTCACCGCGCAGGACGATGGTGTGCATGCCGAGGTCGCAGCGGTACTTGACGGGGCGAAGCTCACAGTGCTGAATTCCGAGGAAGCGCTCGAAGCCGGACTCATCACCATTTCCGACGGCGAGATCGACCTCACCGCCACCGACGACGGCATCAACGCCTCCGGGTCCACAACCGTCGAGGACGGCCTCGCCGCCAAGGAGTCAGCGGACTCGAGCACGGAATCCCCCGCAGAAGGAGATGTCGGGCCCACCGGCATGGAGCGAGGCGAGATGCCGGAGCCGCCGAGCGGAATGCAAAGCATGCCGGAGCCGCCGAACGGCGGCGGGAAGGCGGGCGGTGGCCCCATGGGCGAGAACACCGGCGAGCAGCTGACGATCACTGGGGGAACGGTGGTGGTCGATGCAGGCGGCGACGGGCTGGATTCCAACGGCGACGCCACCATCTCCGGCGGTGCGGTGACAATCTTCGGCCCGACCAACAACGGCAACGGCGCACTCGACACCAACGGAGGGTTGAGCGTCACTGGCGGCGAGCTGTGGGCGGTCGGTTCTTCCGGGATGGCCGAGACGCCGAACAGCGCGGACGGTCAGGCGTGGGTGCAAGCGGGTGTCGACGTGCAAGCTGGCGATGACGTGACCGTGACTGATACGGACGGCAACACGATCGCGACGCTGACCGTTGAGAAGGACGCGCAAAACGTCGTCTACTCGTCGCCCTCGATCGATGCAGATGGGACGTACACGGTCAACGGCACTGAGACACAAGCCAACACTGCCACCCAGGGCAGCGCGGGTGGGCCTGGCGGCATGGGACGTGAGCAGGGCGGAGCCGGTTTCGACGGGATGCCCAACGGCGCGCCGGGCGCCCCGCCCGCACGGGGCAACCGGCAGGCGGCGGTGCTGCCCCAAGATCGGCGCGAAACCGCCTAGCGCGGAGGCTGAAGGCCGGGTGGAGGCGGGGGCGGTCCCCAAGTCCTTCCCGGCGGCGGAGGTGGGGGCCACTGCAGCGGAGCGGGAGGAAACTCCGACGGGGACATCTCCGCTTCAACCCCCGCGATGAGCTTGCGCAGTATCGTGTCGAGCTCGGTACGTTCGGTATCGCTAAGCGTCGAGAACGGGTCGAACTCGTCGTCTGTGCTCCGCTCCAGCTCGCGAGCAGCAACCTGGCCGTCTTCGGTAAGCGACACGATGCTCGTGCGGCGGTCTGCCGGGTTCGGTTCCCGGGAAACGAGCCCTTTCGCCTCCATCTTGGTCAGCAGTTCCGCGAGCGACTGCGACCGGATTCCGAGCACGTACGCGAGTTCTTTTTGCGCGACGGGGTTGTTTAGCGCAAGCAGCTTCAACACGCGTCCTTGGCCGGAAAACGTGTCGCGCCCCTGCTGCTGGTCGCCCGTGACGCGCATCAGGTGCATGAAGTGCCGCAGGTGCGAGCGCAGTTCGTCAGACGTTGCCATAACGCGGCCGCGGGCGCTTAGAACTTGGAGAAGCGCTTGATCAGCTGGTTTTCCATCTCGGTCCACGCCTCCGCCTTGTCGGTGAACGGCGCGGACGGCACGTAGCCTGCTGCGCGGGTGGAGCCGAGCATGTACGCCAGGTAGTCCTGCATGCGCGGGTTGGCCAGCAGCAGGGAGTTCAGCGAGTCGTCCTGCGCCCAGTCCGCGGCGTCCGCGAGCAGCTCGTAGGCCTTGGACATCTGTGCCGTGTCCACCGCGTCGGTGCCCTTGTTGATGTCGGCGGCGATGCCGTTGAAGGAGTACGAGTTGTCCGGGTGGACCTCCACCTTCAGCTCGCCCGCGTTGGCGGTGTCGATGAGGTCCTGCCAGGTGGACACACCCGCCAGGTCGTGGTCGTCGTGCTCGAGGATCCAGCGGCCCAGGTGCTTGGTGGAGGGGAAGGTGATGATCTCGCCGTACTTACCCAAAAACACCGGGGCGCCGCGCAGGTAGGTGCGCAGCGTGTACACGCTCTGACCCTGGATGGAGATTTTCACCGGGTCGATGCCGGCGCGGCCCCAGGCGGAGGAGTCGTACGGGTCTTCCGCGGCGGCGCGCGCTTCTTCGTCCGCGCGTGCTTGCTCAGCGGCCGCGGCGCGGGCTTCGGTGGCGGCGGCGATGGCGGTGCCTGCGGCTGCGACGCGTTCGGCGTCGAGCTCTTGCGTATCGACGACACGGACAGACTCGTCCAACGACTTGACCACGTTTTCCCAGTTCGCCAGCACAACGCGGCCGACGCCGGACCACTCGGAGAGGCCGTTTTCACCCGCGTAGTGGTCGGAGCCGCGGTTGACGTTGCCCAGGATGGAGTGGGAGGCGAAGAAAATCTGTGCCTGCTCGGCAGAGGCCACGTCCGCCAGGGAACGGGAGATCTGGAACACCCGCGACAGGCGCGAGACGTTTTCGTGGCTCGGGCGGCCAGCCAGGAACTCGGGGGCGCCGATGATGTCGAAGTGCTGCTTGTCGTTCGGCACCACGCGGTCGTCGCCCTGGGCTTGGAACTGCTGCCACTTGGGGTGGTCCGCCAGGTCGTGAGCGTTGGTTGTTTCCAGGTAGGCCAGGAGTTCCTCGGGCGAGTGGAAGGCCAGCACGGCTTGGTCGTCGCCGAGGAAGGCCTGCCACTCGGTGCCCTTTTCCTTCCAGGTGGGTGCCCACAGGGTGTAGAAGTCGCCCTCGGTTAAGGAGAGTTTGACGGGGAGAATCGCGCGCGTAGTCATGCGGGAAACTTTAGCCGGTCGGCCTCCAGAATCCGCGGAAGGTCATGCCCACATTCTCTGTGCGCACCGGGTTCATCTGCACGGGGTTGCCCGCCTCGATCATCATCCCGTCACCCGCGTACATCGCGGCGTGTCCGGACCACAGCACCAGATCCCCGGGCTGCAGCTCCTGATACGACACCTGCCTGCCCACGGTCTGGTCCGCGGCGACGCGTGGGATTTCCAAACCCGCCTGACTGTACGCCCAGGAGGTCAGGCCGGAGCAGTCGAAGCCGCCGGGTGCGGCACCGCCCCACACGTACGGTGTGCCGAGCTGGCTTTTCGCGGCGTCGACGGCGGCGGCGCCGACAGCGGATCCTGTCTCTTGCGACGGAACAGGCTCCGGCGGCGGGGCAGACGCTTGCTTGTGCTCCGGCGGCGGAGGTGGGGCGACAGTGGAGGCTGGTTTCACCACCGGTGGCGTCGGCTCTGGGGCTTCCTTCGCGGAGGGCGCAACCAGGGAAGCCAGACGCTGCAGTTCTCCGTGGGCCTTCTCTGCGGCCGGGCCCGCGCCGGGGATGGCGCGGTTCATCGCGGCGGACGTGGCAGAAGTGAGCGTGTCCGCAACCGCTCGCAAATCCTTCTCCAGTGTTTTGAGCACCAGGGTGGCGTCCTTGATGGCGTCGGCGATGAGCCCGACCACGTACGCGGCGGCGCCGAGCAGGCCCGCAGGCGAAGCGGCGATTGCCGGCGCCGCCACAGCGTTACGGATGAGCTCGCCGGCGATAGTGCCCAGCTCGAAGGCCGCAGTGCCGATGAGCATGCCGCCGCGCATCACACCGTCGCTGATGGTTGCGCGGTAGTCCGCCAGGTCCGCCGCGGCGCCCACACGTGATGCCCCGGACGTATTTGCCACTGCTGCCAGCGGGTCGAAGTCCTTGAAGTCCGGCATGACGAAACCCGGCAGGGTGGGCAGGTCAAAGGGGAGGAGCTTCACCAGCAGGTTGGCGGTCGCGTGCACATCCAGGCTGACATTGAGCAAGTCGCTGCCCGCCACATCTGATGAGCCGGCGATGCGGTCCAACAGGTCAATTGCGTTGCCGAAGTCGGTTGTCACGGAGCTCATAGCGTGACCCCCAACTTTTGGCAGGTGCAGGTGTCCACGGCCGCGGCGGCATCCACGGCGAGGTCCATCACTTCTGCGATGCGGTGGGCCTCGGCGCGCAGCGCCTCCGCATCTGTGTTCGCTTTGGCGATGGATTCGTTCACCGCGGCGCTGAATTCGCCGAGGGGCCAGGTGCGGGGAAAGGGGACGTCGTGAAGCAATTGCAATTTGGCTGCGTCGTCGCGCAGCGAATCGGTCATGGCGGATACGGCAGCGGAATCAATGTGGAAAACAGTCATGGCCATTGGACGCGGAAAACCCCGCCCCGGTTCCCTCGACGCGAAAAAAATTTTCGCGGCCCGCAGAGTGAACTAGCATGGCCGGCATGGATATCACGGTTGTCAACCACCCACTCGCCGCGTCCCGCCTGACCATCATGCGCGACAAGCGCTCCAACAACGCAGCCTTCCGCGCGGCGCTGGCGGACTTGGGCGCGATGCTCATCTACGAAGCGGCGCGCGACCTTGAGGTGGAGGAATTCGACACCGAAACCCCCGTCGCCACCGCCCGCGGCGCGCGCCTTGCCACCCCGCCGATCATCGTGCCGATCATCCGCGCGGGCCTGGGCATGGTGGACCCGTCGCTGTCCATGATCCCGGACGCGCAAGTGGGCTTTATCGGCCTTGCCCGCGACGAAGAGACGCACGAGCCGGTGCCGTACCTGGAAGCCCTGCCGCAGGATTTGTCCGGCCAGCCCGTGTTCCTTGTGGATCCGATGTTGGCCACCGGCGGTTCGCTGATTCACGCCATCGACCTGTTGGTGGAGCGCGGCGCCGACGACATCACCTGTATTTGCATGGTTTCCGCCCAGCCGGGCGTGGATAAGCTCGAGGCGCACGGTGGCCTGGTGCGCCTGGTCACCGCCACCATCGACCCGGCGCTGAACGAGGACGCCTACATCGTCCCCGGCCTGGGAGATGCCGGCGATCGCCTGTACGGCCCGCGCAACATCGAGCTTTAAGCTTGTCGACGCAGCTGCGGTAGCGCACCCGCCAATCCCGCGCTACATTGCGTGGCAGAACTAGTTGACCGTTCAAGGGGAGCGCCGACACACGGGGGAAAGACTATGGGGGAAGTACTGCCGCAATCGCACTGGGCGAGCTACGCACTGGGATTGGGGGAGCGCGTGCGCGCCATCCGGCTTATGCGGGGCCTGAGCCAAACACGCCTGGCGGAGCTGGCGGGCGTGTCGCGCTCGCTGATCTCGAATCTGGAGCGCAACGACTACAACTCCAAGGTGGCAGACCCCACCTTAAGCACCTGCTACCGGCTGGCCTCAGCACTGCAGGTGCCGCCGGCGGCGCTGCTGCCCGGCGCCGCGGAGAACGTCCAGGGCTATTTTCTGATGTCTGGGGATTCCGGGGCCTCTGGGGCGGAGGCCCCTGCACCGATCAGGTTCCAGTGGCCGCGCAGCGCGCAAGACACCGCCCGGTTCCACGACACGTATCTGCGCCGCGGCGCCCCGCAGGGCACGCCCGCGTTCTAGTTGCCGGCGCTCTAACGGTCTACGTCGAGAACGAGGCCGTCTGCGTTGATGTCGACCTCGATGTCGCGCCACTCGATCTCCCAATAGCCGTCGTCGTCCCACTCGACCTCGGCCTCGCCGTTGCGGGCGGCGGTCAGGGCAGCTTCGACGTCCGCTTCGCTCACGCCCTCCTCGGCCATCTCCGCGCGGGCCTCCTGGGTGTAGTCGGTCACCGCCGTGGGCAGCTCGCCAGCGGCGGCGGGTGCTGCGGGAGCCGGGGCCGCGGCGCCGGCGTCATCGGCGTCGTCAACATCGTCGGCGTCATCCGCGCCCGTGGTCACCGTGACGGTCTCCGGCTCGACGCTTGCCTCAGCGCTTGCTTCAGCGTTCGTCTCGGGGGCAACCTGCTCGGCGGATTCGCCGCACGCCGTGAGGCTGGCGAGCGCCAGGGTCGCGGTGGTCAGTGCAACAGTTGTCCTGGAAGTCATGTGAGCCACCGTAACAACACCTTCCGCACCGCTTTGTCTACTTTGGAGGAAGTGCGCGTACACTCTTGACAACACAACCTGATAGCCGAAGCTGACAAAGGGGAGCGCACGTGGAGAACGCTGGAATCGCCGCTGCGGTGGACCGCTGGTTCACCGACAATCAAGAGCGCGTGATTGGCTGGCGCCGCCACATCCACTCCCACCCGGAGCTATCCAACGAAGAGGTCGCCACCACCGACTTTCTCGTGGAGACGCTGGAAAGCTTCGGGCTGCACCCGGTGCGATTCCCGGGCACTGGCCTGTACGTGGACCTCGGCCCCGCAGAAGGTAAGCGCCTGGCGTTTCGCGCGGACATCGACGCGCTTCGCGTGCCGGAGCAGACGGGCTTAAGCTTCGCATCCTCCAACCCGGGCGTGTCCCACTCCTGCGGCCACGACATACACACCACAATCGCCTTGGGATTGGCCTGCGCGCTGTCCACGGTGGAACTGGAGCACCCGGTCCGTATCATCTTCCAACCAGCCGAGGAAGTCATGGGCGGCGGCGCACTGGACGTGATCAAGTGGGGCGCCCTCGAAGGCGTCGGGGCCATATACGCCGTGCACACCGAGCCGCACATCAAGGTCGGCGAGATCGGCGTGCGCACCGGGGCGATCACTTCGGCTTCCGACGTCATCCGCATCGAAGTCCACGGCCCCGGCGGGCACACCTCGCGCCCGCAGCTGACCGCGGACGTGGTCTACGCCATGGGCGCGCTGATCACCCAGCTGCCAGGCTTGCTGTCGCGCAGGGTGGACCCGCGCACCGGCACTGTGCTGGTATTCGGCCACGCGGAGGCGGGCGACGCCGCCAACGCGATTCCGAAACGCGGCCTGTTGGAGGGCACGCTGCGCACCTCGGATATCACTACCTGGCGCCAGAACGAGGACCTGCTCACAGACCTCATCGACCTCATCGTTGCGCCCACGGGCTGCACCTACCACCTGGACTACATCCGCGGGGTGCCGCCGGTGCTGAACGACGACGCCGCCACCGCGTTGGCAGTCGAGGCCGCCCGCGCGGTGGACCCGCAGTCGGTGGTGGCGGCCCCGCAGTCCAGCGGCGGCGAGGATTTCTCCTGGTATCTCGAGCACGTGCCGGGCGCGATGATGCGCCTCGGCGCCTGGAGCGGGCAGGGCGAATACCAGGACCTGCACCAGGGGAATCTGAACGTGGACGAGCGAGCCATCGGGGTTGGCGTGCGGCTGTTCGGCTCCATTGTGGAGGAGTACTTCCGCCCGGGCGAAGAATAAAACTTCTCTGGGTAGACTGTCACCCAGTTTTGGTTCCCGTCACCCAACCCATGAGGAGTGCTGTTTTGTCCAAGAAGATTGTCATCATCGGTGGAGGCCCGGGCGGCTACGAGGCTGCGCTGATGGCGTCCAAGTACGGTGCGGACATCACCATCGTCGAGGACAGCGGCGCTGGCGGCTCAGCGATCCGGAAGGACGTCGTGCCGTCGAAAAGCTTCATTGCGGGCGCGAACATCAAAAACGACCTGCGCCGCGCGGACGACATGGGCTTGAGCCACGCGCTGGGCGATTCGAAGCTGTCGCTGTTGGCGCTCAATGAGCGCGTGAAGGCGCTCGCCGGCAAGCAGTCGGACGACATCCGCGCCCAGCTCGAGCAGGGCGGCGTGCGCTTCATCGAGGGCCGCGCGCGCTTCGCGGACGAGCAGAAGGGCCACACCACCCACAACATCGAGGTTCAGGCTGCAGACGGGTCGACGGAGACGCTGACCTGCAACATGGTGCTCGTGTGCGTCGGCGCGAGCCCGCGCGTGCTCAAGGGCGCGGAGCCGGACGGCGAGCGCATCCTGAACTGGCGCCAGATGTACGACCTGAAGGATCTGCCCACCCACCTGATCGTGGTCGGCTCCGGCGTCACCGGCGCGGAGTTCGTCTCCGCGTTCGCCGAGCTCGGTGTGAAGGTGACCATGGTCGCCTCGCGCGACCGCATCCTGCCTCACGACGACGCCGACGCCGCCGACGTGCTCGAGGACGTGCTGGCGGACCGCGGCGTGCAGCTGGAAAAGGACGCCCGCGTGGAGCGCGTGGAAAACACCGGCGAAGGCGTGGTTGTGCACACCACCGACGGCCGCGCCATCGAAGGCTCGCACGTGATGATGTCCATCGGCTCCATCCCGAACACCGCCGACCTCAACCTGGAGGCCGCCGGTGTGGAGGTCACCCCGTCCGGCCACATCCACGTCGACCGCGTCTCCCGCACCAACGTCGCCGGCATCTACGCCGCCGGCGACTGCACGGACCTGATGCCGCTGGCGTCCGTGGCCGCGCAGCAGGGGCGCATCGCCGTGGACCACGCGCTCGGCGAGGGCGTCACCCCGATCCGCCTGAAGACCGTGGGCAACGCCGTGTTCACCCGCCCGGAGATCGCCGCAGTGGGCGTGACTGAGCAGCAGATCCGCAACGGCGAGGTCGACGCCGACATCTACAAGCTGCCGCTGGCGACCAACCCGCGCGCGAAGATGCGCTCGCTGCAGTACGGCTTTGTCAAGATCTTCGCCCGCAAGGGCTCCGGCCAGGTGCTCGGCGGCGTGATCGTCGCGCCGACCGCCTCCGAGCTGATCCTTTCGCTGACCATCGCCGTGGCCAACAACCTCACCGTGCGCCAGCTCGCCGGCTCCATGGCGGTCTACCCGTCGCTGTCCGGCTCCATCACCGAGGCTGCACGCCGCCTGGTCACCAACACCGACCTGGACTAGGTCCGGACTAGTACTCCGGAAACGCCCGCTGCGGACACTTCGTGCGCGGGCATGTAGCGCACCCGGGGCCGATCGGGGTGGCGGATGCCGGGTCCACGTCCAGGCCGTCGGCGTAGACCAGCTCGTGGGCGTGCGCGGCGTCGCAGCCCAGCGCCACCGCGTGCTCGCGCCGTGGAAGGCCGAAGCCGACAGCCGGCCCCTGCACCATCCGCGCCACCCACAGCTGCGTTCGCCCGTCCGGGGTGGTGGAGACCTGCCTGGTCACCCGGTTCGGGGTTTCAAAGGCGCGGTGCACCACCCACAGCGGGCACGTCGCGCCAGAGCGCGAGAAGTGGAACCCGGCCGTGGCCTGGCGTTTGGACACGTTGCCGGCGCGGTCCGTGCGGATGAACACGAACGGCACCGCTTTCGCGCCCGGGCGCTGCAGGGTGCCCAGGCGCTGGCAGGTGGATTCGAAGCCGGTGCCGAAGCGGGCGGAGACGACGTCGATGTCGTAGCGCGTCTCTTTTGCTGCGGCGAGCACCTCCGCGTACGGCATGGTGACAGCTGCGGCGTAGTACTGTGCCAGGCCGTGGGTGGTGACGTTGCGGGCCGGAGGGTCGTCGATAGGCGATGTGAGCTCCGCGATCTCTCGGTCGTGCGCGAGCGCGCCGTAGTGGTAGGCCAGCTCGAAGCACTGTTGCGCTTCAGTGAGTCCAGCCCGCAACCGGATCTCGCGGGGCTGCCTATCGACGGCACTGCGCCCTCGAACGTCCTGGTTAAAGCGCACGGGGTAGCCGAAGTCCTTATCTAGCGCCGCAGCTAGACGAGTCAGGCGCATCTGGCGGCCGCCGAGGTGCTCCGCCAGGGACTCCGCGGCCGTGTCCAGCGCGTGGAAGTAATTGCCGTGGTCCTGGAAGAAGTTGCGCGTGGCTTCGTACGGGTTGGGGGAGCTGTCTTGCAGCCGCGCGGGGATGCCGCGCACCTTGTCCGCGATGCCCGGGTACGCGCGGGCGAAGGCGGCCAACTCGTGTTCGGGGGTGTCGGGGATGAGCTCCGCCAAGTCCGCGGCGGCGGCGCGCTCAGCCGCGCCGGAGAAGTACGCCGCGTCCACCCCGAACGTGGCGGTGAGCTGCACAAGCACACTCGCGGTCAGCGGTCGCTGGTTATTCTCCAGCTGGTTGAGGTAGCTGGGGGAGAGCTCCAGCATCTTGGCCATCTCCGCTTGCGTGAGGCCGCGAGTGGAACGCAGCGTGTGAATTTGTCCCCCCGCGTAGAGCTTCGCCATAGCCGTCTTACCTCTCAGATTCCGCTGTTGCGCTGCCGATTTACAACACTTTGCAAATCGGCCTGATTTTGGACGCAAGAATACACACAAATGACTATGACCCGCGACACATTCACGGCCTTAGTATGAGGCACACCATCACGGCCGGTTTTGGAAGGAGCCTCACGCATGATCAACCACAAAGTACGCACCCATAAGTCCGCCGAGGACTTTCCCATCGAAGAGCATCTGGCGTACAAGATCGCCAAGGTCGCAGTCGACCCGGTTGAGGTGCCGGAAGACACCCGCGAGATGATCATTAACCGCATCATCGACAATGCCTCCGTCGCCGTCGCCTCCTACAACCGCCGCCCCGTCGCCGTGGCCCGCGAAATGGCCAAGGCGCACCCCGCCGACAACAACGGCGCGCTCGTCTTCGGCGAGGACGGCACCTACTCCGCCGAGTGGGTCGCCTTCGCCAACGGCACCGCCGTGCGCGAGCTGGACTACCACGACACCTTCCTCGCCGCCGAGTACTCCCACCCGGGCGACAACATCCCGCCGATCCTCGCCGTCGCCCAGCACAAGGGCCTGGACGGCAAGGCTCTGATCCGCGGCATCGCCACCGGCTACGAAATCCAAGTCAACCTGGTCAAGGGCATCTGCCTCCACGAGTTCAAGATCGACCACGTGGCCCACCTCGGCCCGTCGGCAGCCGCAGGCATCGGCACCATGCTCGGCCTGGACGTGGACACCATCTACCAGGCTGTGGGTCAGGCGCTGCACACCACCACCGCCACCCGGCAGTCCCGCAAGGGGCTGATCTCGTCGTGGAAGGCCTCCGCCCCCGCGTTCGCCGGCAAGATGGCCATCGAGGCCGTGGACCGCGCCATGCGCGGCGAGGGAGCGCCCGCACCGATCTGGGAAGGCGAAGACGGGTTCATCGCCTGGATGCTGCACTCCCCGGAGCGCACCTACACCGTGCCGCTGCCGGCGGACGGCGAGGAAAAGCGCGCGATCCTGGAGACCTACACCAAGGAGCACTCCGCCGAGTACCAGGCGCAGGCCCCGATCGACCTGGCCCGCCGCATGAAGCAGACCATCGCAGACGCCGGCAAGACCACCGCCGAGATCGAGTCCATCGTGCTGCACACTTCGCACCACACTCACTACGTCATCGGCACCGGCGCGAACGACCCGCAGAAGATGGACCCGGCCGCCTCCCGCGAGACGCTGGACCACTCCATCATGTACATGTTCGCAGTCGCGCTTGAAGACGGCGGCTGGCACCACGTGGACTCCTACACCCCGGAGCGCGCAGGCCGCCCGGAGACCGTCGAACTCTGGCACAAGGTCTCCACCGTGGAGGACCCGGAGTGGACCCGCCGGTACCACTCAACCGACCCGGACGAAAAGGCCTTCGGCGCACGCGCGGTGATCACCTTCCAAGACGGCACGGTCATCGAAGACGAGATGGCAGTCGCGGACGCGCACCCCTACGGCGCGCGCCCGTTTGTACGCGAAAACTACATTGCCAAGTTCCGGACGCTGGCCGAAGGCATCGTCGATAAGCAAGAGCAGGACCGCTTCCTTAACGCGGTGCAGGATCTAGAAAACCTCACCGACCTGACCGAGCTGAACATCCGCGTCAGCGACGCCACGCGCGACGCGGCCGAGGAGATCCCGGGAGGCATCTTCTAATGTTCGCACCCGAGAAAACCCCGAACGAGCGCCGCAAAGCACTGCGCGCTTCGCTTAACGACGAGCGCATCACCACCCTTCCCGGCGCGTTTAACCCGCTGACGGCCCGCCTCATCGAAGACATCGGCGCGTTCTCCGGCGTCTACGTCTCCGGCGCTGTGGTAGCCAACGACCTGGGTCTGCCGGACATCGGCCTGACCACCCTGTCCGAGGTGGCCAACCGCGGCGGCCAGATCGCCCGCGCCACCAACCTGCCCGTGCTCATCGACGCCGACACCGGCTTCGGCGAGCCCATGTCCGCCGCCCGCACCGTCGCCGAGTTCGAAGCCGCAGGCCTGGCCGCGCTGCACCTGGAAGACCAGGTCAACCCGAAGCGCTGCGGCCATCTCGATGGCAAGGAAGTCGTGCCCACCGGCCTGATGGTGCGCCGCATCACCGCCGCGGTGCGCGAGCGCCAGGACGACGACTTTGTCATCTGCGCGCGCACCGACGCCGCAGGCATCGAGGGCATCGACGAGGCCATCGAACGCGCCAAGGCCTACGCGGACGCCGGCGCCGACCTGATCTTCACCGAGGCGCTGTACTCCGAGGCGGACTTTGCCAAGTTCCGTGAGGCCGTCGATACGCCCCTGCTTGCGAACATGACCGAGTTCGGCAAAACCGAGCTGATGAGCGCCAAGCAACTGGAAGACCTCGGCTACAACGCCGTGATCTGGCCAGTGACCACCTTCCGCATCGCCATGGGCCAGACCGAGGAGATGCTGCGCGACATGGCCGAAACCGGCACGCAGGTGCCGTGGCTGGACAAGATGCAGCACCGATCCCGGCTCTACGAGCTGGTCCGGTACGACGAATACAACCAGTTCGACCAGTCCGTTTTCACCTACTCCAAGGACACCTACAGCTCCACCTTTGAGAAGTAGGCCCCCACCAACCCCCAAGAACGAGGAGAGATCCATCATGACCGAGCAAGACATCCGCAAGGGCCTCAACGGTGTCGTCGCAGACTACACCGCCGTGTCCAAGGTGAACCCGGAGACCAACTCGCTGCTCTACCGCGGCTACCCGGTCCAGGAGCTGGCCGAGCACTGCTCCTTCGAGGAAGTGGCCTACCTGCTGTGGAATGGCGAGCTGCCCAACGACGAGCAGCTGGCGGAGTTCCGCGGCGGCTGCATGGAAAACCGCGACATCGACGAAGAGCTGATCCAAGTGATCAACTTCATGCCGAAAGACTGCCACCCGATGGACGTGCTGCGCACCGCAGTGTCCTACCTGGGCGCTGAGGACCCGGAGAAGTTCACCCCGAACTCCGACCATCTGCGCGGCATCGGCCGCAAGCTGCTGGCGAAGCTGCCCACCATCGTCGCCACGGACATCCGCCGCCGCCAGGGCAAGGACTACATCGCGCCGAGCAAGGAGAAGGGCTTTTCCGAGAACTTCCTCTGGATGGTCTTCGGCGACGGGGAGAACTCGCCGGCGAGCATCCCGTCCGACATCGAGGCGTTTGAGAAGACGATGATCCTCTACGCGGAGCACTCCTTCAACGCCTCCACCTTCACCGCCCGCACCATCGCCTCGACCATGTCCGACGGCTGGTCCGCCATCACCGGCGGCATCGGCGCGCTCAAGGGGCCGCTGCACGGCGGCGCCAACGAGTTTGTGATGCACCACATGGAGGAAATTGGCGACCCGGCCAAGGCGGAGCAGTGGTGCCTGGACAAGCTGAAGAACAAGGAGCTTGTCATGGGCTTCGGCCACCGTGTGTACAAGAAAGGCGACTCGCGCGTGCCCACCATGGAGGCCGCGTTTAAGAAGCTCGCCGCGGAGCACCCGGAGAAGGACGCCCAGAAGTGGGTGGAGATGTACGACATCATGGCCAAAACCATGTACGAGAACACCTCCATCAAGATCCGCCCGAACCTGGATTTCCCGTCGGGTCCCGCGTACTACATCCTCGGCTTCGACATCGAGTTCTTCACCCCGCTATTCGTGATGTCCCGCATCACCGGCTGGACCGCGCACGTCATCGAGCAGTTTGAGAACAACTCGTTGATCCGCCCGCTGTCCGCCTACAACGGGCCGGAGGAACGCCACATCGAGCGCTAAATCGTTCTACCCCCGAAACGCGGGCTGTCGCTTGTCGACGGCCCGCGTTTTTCCACCCCCATGCGGGCCCCCAAAGTGCCCCGAAAATGATGTGATCTGTATTAAACTTGTCCTATCCGTATGACCGCTAAAACTTCCTTTGTGAAAGGAAACCGATGAACCCGGATAACCTCCCGCTTCACGACCTGCCCGCCTTCAGCAAAATCCTGGTGGCCAACCGCGGCGAAATCGCCGTCCGCGCCTTCCGTGCAGCATTCGAGACCGGCGCGAAGACCGTCGCCGTGTACCCCCGCGAGGACCGCAACTCCTTCCACCGCCCCTTCGCGGACGAGGCCGTCCAGATCGGCGAACCTGGCCAGCCGGTGAAGTCCTACCTGGACATCGACGAGATCATCCGCGCCGCGAAAGAAACCGGCGCGGACGCCATTTACCCGGGCTACGGGTTCCTGTCCGAGCGCGCCGACCTGGCGCGCGCCTGCCGCGACAACGGCATCAAGTTCATCGGCCCCACTCCGGAAACGCTGGACCTGACGGGCGACAAGTCCGCCGCCGTCCAGGCCGCGGAGCGCGCCGGCCTGCCGGTGCTGAAGGACTCCGAGCCGTCTGCCGACCCGAAGCAGCTGGCGGAGTACGCCAAGGACTTCGAATTCCCTGTCTTCGTCAAAGCGGTCGCCGGAGGCGGCGGGCGCGGCATGCGCTTTATTGAGCGACCGGAGGACGTCGAGAAGCTTGCTGCTGAAGCCTCCCGCGAAGCGGAGGCCGCGTTCGGCGACCCGAACGTCTACATCGAGCGCGCCGTGATCCGCCCGCAGCACATCGAGGTGCAGATCATGGCCGACTCCCACGGCAACGTCGTGCACCTGTTTGAGCGCGACTGCTCCGTGCAGCGCCGCCACCAGAAGGTCGTGGAGATCGCTCCGGCCCAGCACATCACCGAAGAGCAGCGCCAGCGCATCTGCCAGGACGCGGTGAACTTCTGCAAGGAGATCAATTACGAGGGCGCCGGCACCGTCGAGTTCCTCGTGGACGAGTCCGGCAACCACGTGTTCATCGAGATGAACCCGCGCGTGCAGGTCGAGCACACCGTGACCGAGGAAGTCACCGGCATCGACATCGTGAAAAACCAGATGTACATCGCCGCCGGCGCGAAGCTGGAGCAGCTCCACCTCACCCAGGACCTCATCGAGGTCAACGGCGCCGCCCTGCAGTGCCGCATCACCACCGAGGACCCCGCCAACGGCTTTAGGCCGGACTCCGGCGTGGTCACCGGCTACCAGTCGCCGGGCGGCGCGGGCGTGCGTCTCGACGGCAACGTGGCCGTCGGCACCACCATCACCCCGAACTTCGACTCGCTGCTGGTGAAGATGACCTGCCGCGGCCGCAACTTCCAGGTCGCCGTAGACCGCGCACTGCGCGCCCTCAACGAGTTCACCATCAACGGCCTGTCCACCAACATCGGCTTCCTGCGCGCCCTGTTGAGCGAGCCGGAGTTCCGCCACGAGCGCATCAACACCGGTTTCATCGCGGACCACCCGCACCTGCTGGAGGCGCCGGCCGCAGCCGATGACGCCGGCAAGATCCTCAACTACCTGGCCTCCGTGACGGTGAACCAGCCCAACGGCCCGCGCCCGACCAACATCCGCCCGTCCAAGAAGCTGCCGGAAGCCAAATACGGCGACCTGCCGCGCGGCTCCCGCGACGAGCTGCTCGAGCTCGGCCCGAAGAAATGGGCGGAGAAGCTGCGCAACCAGACCGCGCTGGGTGTCACCGAGACCACCTTCCGCGACGCGCACCAGTCGCTGCTGGCCACGCGCATCCGCACTAACACCCTGGTCGCTGCCGCGAAGCACGTCGGCCACCTCACTCCGGAGCTGACCTCCGTCGAGGCCTGGGGCGGCGCCACCTACGACGTGGGCATGCGCTTCCTCCACGAGTCGCCCTGGATGCGCCTGGACGAGCTGCGCGAGGCGATGCCGAACGTGAACATCCAGATGCTGCTGCGCGGCCGCAACACCGTGGGCTACACCCCGTACCCGGACTCCGTGACCAAGGCGTTCGTGCGCGAGGCCGCCACCTCCGGCATCGACATCTTCCGCATCTTCGACGCGCTCAACGACGTCTCCCAGATGCGCCCGGCCATCGACGCGGTGCTGGAGACCAACACCACCGTCGCCGAGGTGGCCATGGCCTACTCCGGCAACCTGATGGACCCGGCGGAAGACCTGTACACGCTGGACTACTACCTCAAGTTGGCCGAGGAGATCGTCGACGCCGGCGCCCACGTCCTAGCTATCAAGGACATGGCGGGCCTGATGCGCCCGGCAGCCGCCGCCAAGCTGGTCACCGCGCTGCGCGAGCGCTTCGACCTGCCGGTGCACGTGCACACCCACGACACCGCGGGCGGCCAGCTGGCCACCTACCTGGCGGCCGCGAACGCCGGCGCCGACGTGGTCGACGTCGCCTCTGCGCCGCTGGCGGGCACCACCTCCCAGCCGTCCATGTCCGCCCTCGTCGCCGCGTTCGCGGAAACGGAGCGCGACACCGGCATCGACCTGCAGGCCGTCTTCGACATGGAGCCCTACTGGGAGGCCGTGCGACAGGTCTACGCCCCGTTCGAGTCCGGCATCCCGGGCCCGACCGGCCGCGTGTACAAGCACGAGATCCCGGGCGGCCAGCTGTCCAACCTGCGCACGCAGGCCAAGGCGCTTGGTCTGGAAGACCGCTTCGAGCTCATCGAGGACTACTACGCCGGCGTGAACGAGATTCTCGGCCGTCCGACGAAGGTCACCCCGTCCTCCAAGGTCGTCGGCGACCTGGCGCTGCAGCTGGTGGGCCAGGGCGTGAGCCCGCAGGAGTTCGCCGAGAACCCGCGCAAGTACGACATCCCGGAATCCGTCATCGGCTTCCTGCAGGGCGAGCTGGGCACGCCTCCCGGCGGCTGGCCGCTGCTGCGCGACAAGGCGCTGGAGAACCGCAGCGAGGTCGACCACACCGTCCAGGTGCCGGAAGATCTGGCCGCTGACCTTCAGTCCGAGGACCACGACACCCGCCGCGCCGCCCTGGACAAGCTGCTCTTCCCGAAGCAGTACGCCGAGTACCAGGAGCACCTGCGCACCTACGGCATCACCGACCAGTTGGGCGACAAGGCGTTCTTCTACGGCCTCGAAGAGGGCGAGGAGACCATGATCTGGTACGGCGAGATCGACGAGAACCGCCCGCCGCTGGTGGTCAGCCTCGACGCTGTGGGCGAGCCGGACGAAAAGGGCATGCGCCAGGTCATCCTCACGGTCAACGGCCAGGTCCGCCCGATCACGGTGCGCGACGAGTCCGCCGAGTCCTCCGTCGCCGAGGTGGAGAAAGCCGACTCCTCCAACCCGGGCCACGTGGCAGCACCGTTCGCCGGCGCAGTGACCGTGACCGTCAAGGAGGGCGACGAGGTCAAGGCCGGCGACCCGGTGGCCACCATCGAGGCCATGAAGATGGAAGCCGCGATCTCCGCCACCAAGGACGGCAAGATCGAGCGCATCGCGTTCACCCAGCCGACCAAGGTGGAAGGCGGCGACCTCGTGGTAGTCATCGCCTAACGGGGGCAGTGTTGTCAGCACCGCGCGGACCGTCTAGCGGCCGCGCGGTGTTTGTTTTGCTGTCCGGGGTTTGCGGATCTGTTAGTTCGCCGCGACGGGCTGCTAGCAGATCAAGTGTTCAACTTTGGGTTTCTCCAGGTGGTGTTGGAAAAGACTGCCAGTAACAGCGTGATCTGCTAGTTGCCCGACCAAGGCGGCGCGGGGAACTAGCAGATCCGGTGACGAGGCGTGTGCGGAGCGGTGCCGAGGCGCGGTCGAGCACCGGTCGGTCGCGCGCCGGCGGCGCGAGCCTACGCCGTGAAGTCCTCCACGTCCACGGCCATGACGTTGTCCTGGCCCTCGACATTCTTGAAGCCGAACTTCTCGTAGCGGTGGCGCGCCCGGTCGTTGTCCGGGTCCACCCACAGCGCCACCTTCGGCGCGCCTTGGCGCTTGGCCAGCTCGACCGCGGCCCGCAGGAGCTTCACCGCGAGGCGGTTGCCCGCGTAGCGGTTTTCCACCGCGATGGCGATTTCGGGGATGTTGGGGCCGAGGTTCGCGTGGCCGTCGTCAGGCGACTGCCAGTACCGTAACCACACACCACCTGCAGGGACGTGGAACTGGTCGAATGCGATGATGCCACTTTCGCGCTCTGGGTCCCACTGGCCTACGTAGCTTTCGGAGCCTTCGCGCTCGCTTTCGCCCAGGTCGCCGTCCTCGTTGCCGAAGACATCGGTGAGGTAATTCAGCCGTCGCAGGTAGGTGCGGTCGGACTCTGTGGCCTCGCGCAGTTGGAACTCGGGTGTGTAATCCATGCGCTCCACGTTAATCTTTCTCCATGCTTCGACGCATTTGTCTATCGACGTCCACCGCCCTGGCCCTCGCCGCTACCCCCGCATTCGCCGTGGCAGCGCCCGTGGTCAAGGACGCGCCGGCGACCGCCGGGGTTGAATCCGGCGCCACCCCCGTCGTGCGCCAGGGCGACTTGGTGGATGTTTTGGGCAAGGGGCGCTGCACCCTCGCGTTCAACGACCGGGGCCAGAACGTCAGCTACACCGCCGGTCACTGCGGCCAGGAGGGGGATCGTGCTGTGGTTGTGGGCAAAGGCTTCCGGGCAACTGGCACGTTTCACCCCTCTGCAGCGATGAACGAGGACGAGGGCACTGCCAATGACTGGGGTGTGATCCGCTGGGACGACGGCGTGAAACTGGGCGCAAACGGGATTTCCGGTGATTCGGTGGTGGCGCCGTCGCTGATGCGCTCGGGCGACCCGGTATGCGTGTATGGCGCCGCCAGCAAGAAGACCACCTGCGGCAGCTTCGCGGGCGTCCTCGGTAACAACCTGTACTGGGACGGCCCGTCCGGCAAACCCGGGGACTCCGGCGGCCCGGTGTGGGTGGAGGGCAAAGGCTTTTTGTCCATCTACACCGGCGTGAGCCTGGCGGTGGGGAGCAACGGCGAGGAAGGGCGTCTCAACCGCAGCTCCGTGCCGGACAACGGCCCACAGGTGAGCCCTGAAGAGGAGCTGGAGCTGCTGGCGGAGGCGAAGCGCATCAAGACACCCGTGGCGCACGAGACAGCGGTTCCGGGAGGCACACCCGAAAAGGTGAAAGCCGGCAGCGGCAGCTCTGACGTGAGCGCGGTGGGGATCACCGCGATCGTGCTCGTCGCGCTCGCCGGGGTGCTGTTCGCGCTGCCGCAGATTGTCAGCGCGCTGCCGCCGCAGTACCGCGAGCCCGCGCTGCGGATCATGCAGGGCTGGGGCTCGTAACGGGAGGGGCTACTTCAGCTCCATCAGCACGGCGCCCTTGTTTACCTGGCCGCCAGCCTCGACGGCCAGGCCAGTCACGGTGCCGGCCTTGTGAGCCTTGACCGGGTTTTCCATCTTCATCGCTTCCAGCACGACCAGCACGTCGCCCTCGGCGACCTCCTGGCCTTCCTCCACGTTGACCTTGATCACGGAGCCCTGCATGGGGGAGGCGACGGCGTCGCCGGACACGGCTGCCTTGCCCGCCCGGCGCTTCTTCGGCTTGCGCTTGGCCGGGCCTGCGGCGACGAGCTCCTCGGGCAGGGCGACCTCGATGCGGCGGCCGTCGATCTCCACCGCGAACGTGCGGCGTGCTGGGGCTTCGGTCTCCGCGTCCTCGTCGGCTATCGGGGTGGTGGGCAGCTCGCCGTCCCACTCCTCTTCGATCCAACGGGTGTAGACGCCGAAGCCGTCCTCGTCGCCGACAAACGCCGGGTTGTCCAGGATGGCCTGGTGGAACGGGATCACGGTGGGGAAGCCGGCCACCATGTACTCGCCGAGGGCGCGGCGGGCGCGCTCGATCGCCTCCTGGCGGGTTGCGCCTGTAACGATCAGCTTGGCCAGCATCGAGTCGAACTGTCCGCCGACCACGGAGCCTGCGCGCACACCGGAATCCACGCGCACACCCGGGCCGGCCGGCTCCGCGTAGGCGGTGACGGTGCCCGGCGCCGGCATGAAGTTCGCCGCCGCGTCCTCGCCGTTGATGCGGAACTCGATGGCGTGGCCGTGGGGGACCGGGTCGGCGTCGATACGCAATTGCTCACCGCGGGCGATGCGGAACTGCTCGCGCACCAGGTCGATGCCGGTGGTGGCCTCAGTGACGGGGTGTTCCACCTGCAGGCGGGTGTTGACCTCCAGGAAGGAGATCAGCCCGTCGGAGCCGACCAAGTACTCCACGGTGCCCGCGCCGAAGTAACCGGCTTCGCGGCAGATGGCCTTTGCGGACGCGTGGATGCGCTCGCGCTGCTCGTCGGTGAGGAACGGCGCCGGGGCCTCTTCCACAAGCTTCTGAAAGCGGCGCTGCAGGGAGCAGTCGCGCGTGCCGACGACCACGACGTTGCCGTGCTGGTCCGCCAGCACCTGCGCCTCCACGTGGCGCGCCTTATCCAGGTAGCGCTCCACGAAGCACTCGCCGCGGCCGAACGCGGCGGTGGCCTCGCGGGTGGCGGACTCGTACAGCTCCGGGATCTCCTCGAGTGTGTAGGCCACCTTCATGCCGCGGCCGCCGCCACCGAACGCCGCCTTGATCGCCACGGGCAGGCCGTGTTCTTCAGCGAAGGCGACAACCTCGTCGGCGCCGGCAACCGGGTCCTTCGTGCCCGGCGCCATCGGGGCCTGCGCGGCCTCGGCGATGTGGCGGGCGGTGACCTTGTCGCCAAGTGCTGCGATCGCCTCCGGCGGCGGGCCGATCCAGG
>NZ_KV835973.1:189127-202528 GCF_001838175.1 Corynebacterium sp. HMSC034A01
TCGCCTCCGGCGGCGGGCCGATCCAGGTCAAACCGGCGTCGATGACTTTCTGGGCGAACTCCGCGTTCTCCGACAGGAAGCCGTAGCCCGGGTGGATCGCGTCCGCGCCGGACTTCTCTGCCGCCGCGAGGACCTTGTCCATGTCAAGGTAGCTCTCGGCCGCGGTCTCCCCGCCGAGGGCGAAAGCCTCGTCGGCCAGCTGCACAAACGGCGCGTCCGCGTCCGGCTCGGCGTACACGGCGACAGACGCGATGCCCTCGTCCACACACGCGCGGATGACGCGCACGGCGATCTCGCCGCGGTTCGCCACCAGCACCTTGGTCACGCTGTTCGGCAGGTCAGTAGTCGCTGCAGTGGTAGGCACGAAGCAATCCCGTCCTTACAATCGGAAAAATACACCGTTAGAAACGTCGGACAAACGTCGAACCATGTTACAGCGCCACCGCGCCGGCGTGCTTAATCCGTGGCGTTTTCGGGCGCGTCTCCCTTGGCCACAGGCATGCGCACCATGTTGCCCCACTCGGCCCAGGAGCCGTCGTAGAGCGCGACGTTGGTGAAGCCCAGGATGTGCTTGAGCACGTACCAGGTGTGGGAGGAACTCTCGCCGAGCTGGCAGTACACCACCGTCTCGGCGTCCTTGTCGAAGTCGGAGTAAATCGCCTGGATGTCCTCCAGCGAGCGGAAGCGCGCGTTGGGGAACACCGAGCGGCCCCACGGCACGTTCACCGCGCCGGGGATGTGGCCCTGGCGCAGCGACGGTGCGGAGGAAGGCCCCGGATTCGGGTCTTCGCCCAGGTAGAACGGGGCCGGCCGGGCGTCGATAAGCTGGGCTGGCGTGCGCTCCAGCAACTCCGAAGCAAACGCGCGGAAGGGCGCGTCCTGGCGCTCCACCACCGGGTATTCCGAGCGCGGGTAATCCGGAACCACGAAGGATGTGTCGCGCTCTTCGCCCATCCAGGCGTCGCGTCCGCCGTCGAGAAGCCGCACGTCCGGGTGGCCGAACAACTCAAACACCCACGCGGTGTAGGCGGCCCACCAGTTGGAGGAGTCGCCGTAGACCACCACAGTGTCATCCCGGTTGATGCCCCGCGAGCGCATCAGCTCCGCAAACGCCTCGCCGTCGATGAAGTCGCGCACCAGCGGGTCGTTCAAGTCCCGCTTCCAGTCAATGCGGACAGCTCCCGGGATGTGGCCGATGTCGTAGAGGAACGCGTCCTCGTCGCTTTCCACAACCTTCAAACCCGGCACGCCCAGGCGGGCGGACAGCCACGCCGCGGAAACGAACTTTTCGGGGTGCGCGTACTGCTGGAACTGCGGGGAGTCGTCGAGCTCGATGCCCATGGCGGCAACCTTTCTTCTCGCTCGTGTGCGGTGTGCAACACCGGTGTGCAAAACCACCGTCAACGATACAGAAACGAATGCGGGGCGCTTGATATGTTCGGCCAAAAAATACGGTGGTGTGAACTTGCACACTATCAAATCGCTCACCCGGTGGAACTCACTGTCGCCGGTTAAAGTCGAAGGTAGGAACACACAGGTTACGGCCCGTTTGTTCTGGGTATCTGACTAGCCCCGTCGGCACCGGGATGTGCGTGGCACGGGGCGTGAACCATGAAAGGGACCAACCGTGCACAAGGCGATTGTTGTCTTCGAGGTCGAAGGCGGCTCCGACAAGTCCTTCGACGGCCACCGCAAGGACACCATGCCCATCGTTAACGCCATCAAGGAAAAGGGCTGGCACTCCGAGGTTGTCTACTTCCGCCCGGAGTGGGCAGACGACCTGTTCACCTACGTCTCCGAGAACTTCGACGCCTACATTTCGCGTGTGAACCCGGGCAACATCCCAGGCGGCGAGAAGGGCTATTTCGACCTGCTCACCCGCCTGTCCGAGGCTGGCCTGGTGGGCATGTCCACCCCGCACGAGATGATCTCCTACGGTGCCAAGGACGCCCTGGTCAAGCTGAACAAGACCGACCTTGTGCCGGAAGACACCGCCGCGTACTACGACGTGGAGGAGTTCCACAACACCTTCCCCAAGTCCCTGTCCTACGGCGAGCGTGTGCTCAAGCAGAACCGCGGCTCCACCGGCTCCGGCATCTGGCGCGTGCGCCTTGCCGACGAATCCCTGGCCGAGTCCGTCGAGCCGGGCACCGCCCTGCCGCTGGACACCAAGCTCAAGTGCACCGAGGCCGTGGACAACCACACCGAGGAACGCGAGCTGGGCGAGTTCATGGACTTCTGCGACCAGTACATCGTGGGCGACAACGGCATGCTCGTGGACATGCGCTTCATGCCGCGCATCGTCGAGGGCGAGATCCGCATCCTGCTGGTCGGCCCGCACCCGGTCTTCGTCGTGCACAAGAAGCCGGCTGAGGGCGGCGACGCGTTCTCCGCGACCCTGTTCTCCGGCGCGAAGTACACCTACCAGAAGCCGGAGGAGTGGCAGGAGCTCGTCGACATGTTCGCCGAGGCCCGCCCGGTCATCGCCGAGAACCTCGGCGGCGACAACATCCCGCTGATCTGGACCGCGGACTTCATGCTCGCCGACGACGACGAGACCGGCGAGGACACCTACGTCCTCGGCGAGATCAACTGCTCCTGCGTCGGCTTCACCTCTGAGCTGGACATGGGCATCCAGGAGATGGTGGCTGAGGAGGCCATCAAGCGCGTCGAGGAGAAGCACGCCTAAAAGCGTTTCGCCAACGGATCGTCTAGCAGCCGCAATGGCCTGCTAGACGATCCGTTTCTTATTGGCACCCAAGTTCAACATCACCTGGGGAAACAGTTGGCCGGGTGCGTGATCGTCTAGCATTATTCACTCCGGCGCTAGACGATCTGCCGGTTAGTTGAGCAAGTAGCCGACCGGGTAGTTCCAGCTGTCGTTGAACTTCTCGGTGTCGCCTGCGAAGGCTTCAACGCCGCCTTGGGTTGCACGGATGTCGGCGGAGTAGTGGTTGGTAAAGCCGTCGGCGGTGTACTGGCCACGCTCCGACCATTCAATTGTGGCGCCGCCGTTATCCAGCGGGGTGACCTGGTCGATCCGGCCGAAGAGCTTCACCTCGCTCGCTGGTTCGCCGTTCAGGTACAGCGCTAACCCGTCCGCAATCGATGCGGCAGTGCCCTGCGGCCTATCGGCGTTTCCGAGCGAGCCTTTGAAGGTGATCCAGCTCAGCTCGGCGCAGGGGTCGTACTGGTTGTCGATGTCCTCGATCCAGTAGTTGTTGTCGGACCCGTTATTCGCCGGCATGCGGCCCGGTGCGGTGCCGGTGGCGTACTGCTGGCGCGGGTCAGTGGGCAGGCTGGCGCAGTTTCCCCCCTCGGGTGCGACTGCTGGCGGGGGAGCGGCCTCGCTGGCTGGTTGCTGCGCGGCAGCCTCGGTGACGGTCTTTTCCGTTTCCGCCCCGGCACCGCCGATGGACGCGGTGACCGTGGGCGCTTCGCCGCCGGTTTCTGCAGCTGTGTCCGCTGTTGTGTCCTCCGCTGCGCTGCACGACGCAATCGCGAGCGCCGCCGGAACTGCAATGAGTAGCTTGGTCGCTTGGTTGATTCGCGTCATACCCCGTTAGGGTAAGAGCTTTTCCACGCTTTGCGGGTCGGCGTCGGAAAGCATCTGGCGGCAACGGTCGTATTCTGCCTGGTCACCGATAGCCTGTGAGGTTACTGCCAACATCGCAATGGCCTTCAACACGCCCTGATTCGGCTCGTGCGAGGCCGGGACCGGACCCCAGCCCTTCCAGCCGTTGGCGCGCAGGCGGTCCAGGGACCGGTGGTAGCCGGTGCGGGCGTACGCGTAGGCGATGAGCTTGTCGCCGTCGTCCAGTTCGCGTTCCGCACGGGCGGCCCAGACGGCGGGGGAGTCGGGGTGGGCGAGCGCGGTGTCGTCTGCAAGCAAATCCTTGCCCGCGGCGGGGTCTGCGGGCAGCTCGATGGGATTAGGGGCGAGCATGTCGTTGATTTCCATGGCCGCCAGGCTACTAGTTTCCTGGGAGCCCGTGCCGGGCCCGGCATTCGCGCATATTGTGGGCGCGTAACCCGATGTGACCTGCGTCCCACACCGAGGAGCGCCAATGGCAAGTCCGCTGTACGTCGCCCAAAACGGCACCTACGAGGAGTTTCTGGAGGTCTACGACCCGGAAACGAACGATGCCACGGAGATGCTCCTCCGCGGTTTGATCAACCGCGATCCGGAAGCGCGCGAAAAGATCAGCAACGACATGTTGGACCGCAGCGCGGATGCGACGGTGGTGGATTACGGGCAGAACACGTTGACGCTGCTGCTCAGCCACGACCGCCTCGCTGACGGCGACCCGGCACTAGCGCAACGGCTTATCGACGGCGGCGCCGACGTGGACTTCCGAAACAGCGGCGGCGATGTGCCCATTCGGCTGGCAATTCGCGTCCGCGTTGACGACGACGAGCAGCGCCGCCCGCTGTACGAAGCGCTGTTCGGCAAGGATGTGGACTTGGACGAGCCGTCGAGTGTCCGCAACCCGAAAAACACGATCGGGAAGTGGCTGCGCATGAACGTGGACGGACGTCCCGGCAAACTCGATGTCCTGGACGAGTTTCTCAAGACCAGAGGCTACTAGGAGCACCAATGGCAAGTCCGACGTACACGGCGAAGAAGGGCACCTACGAGGAATTTCTCGAGGTGTTCGACCCAGAGGTGAACGACCCGACGGACATGTTGTTCAACGGGCTGACCAACAAGGATCCGGAACACCGCGCCGCGATCTGCAACGACATGTTGGACCGGGGCGCGGATGCGTCGCGAGTCGAATACGGGCAGAACGCACTGACTGTCCTACTGGGCAGGCACCGTCATCTGGGGGCCGGCGATGCGGCGCTTGCGCAGCGGTTTGTCGACGGCGGCGCCGACGTGAACTACCGCGAACGTCGAGGATCCTTGGTCCTGCAGCTGGCGATCGAGATCCGGGTGGACGACGACGAGGAGCGTCGCCCCATCTACGAAGCGCTGTTCGGCAAGGATGTGGACTTGGACGAGCCGTCGAGTGTGCGCAACCCCAAGAACAAGATCGGCGAGTGGCTGCGCATGTGCGTGGACCACCAGCCGGAGGGGCTCAAGGTCCTCGACGAGTTCCTCACCGCCCGCGGATTTTAGGCGGCGGGAGTGGGCTACCGGTGACCCCTTTTGCAAAAGTCGGCGAGTCGAAATCACAACCTGCGGTTATGCGCTGCCGGGGTGTTCGTTCGGCCGAGTTTTACAAAGAGTCGGCGGCCCAGAAATCGGAAGCGTCGAGCCCGAAGCGGTACAGGCAGCGGCGCAACAGCGGCATGGACAGTCCGATGACGCTGGTGGGGTCGCCGTCGATGGAGTCGATGAACCAGCTGCCCAGCGCCTCCAGCGTGAATGCGCCTGCGCATTCCAGCGGCTGGCCGGAGCGGGCGTAGGCCTCGATGTCGGTGTCGGAGACGTCGCCGAAGCGGATGGTGGTGGCGACGGTGTCCACTACCCACTGACCGCCGAACCACACCGCGTGCCCTGTGAGCAGCTGCGCCTCTTTGCCGCGCTGTGCTTTCCAGCGCTCGATGGTCGCCTCAACGGTGTGGGGCTTGCCCAGCAGTTCACCGTCGAGGAGCAGCATCGAGTCGCAGCCGACCACCACGTCGTCGGGGAAGTCGGCGATGGCGGTCTCCGCTTTGGCGCGGGCGAGGGTGGAAACGGTGGTGGCCGCAGGGGCGCTGTGAAGCGATGCGATCACCGCGTCCTCGTCGATGTGCGCCGGCCGCAGCACGGGCCGCACCCCGCCTTGTTCGAGCAGCATGCGCCGCGACGGCGATTGCGACGCCAACACCAGCCGCATTAGAAGTACGCCGCCGAGTCGAATGCGTGCGGGTTGTACGCGGTGGCGGGGTGGGAGATACCCCAGTAGTTCGCGTCCGGCTGCACCCCGGCGAGCTTGCGCTCGCGCTGCAGCTGCTCCAGCACTTGCGAAAGTGCCGCAAGTTCCGCCTCGGTGGGGTTGCCTTTGAGTACCTGAATGTCCACGTCAGCCTCCTTACAGCGGGATGTTGCCGTGCTTTTTCTGCGCCGGGTAGCCCACCTTGCGCTCCAGCAGGCGCAGGCCCTCGAGCACGCGGTCGCGGGTGGCGGACGGCTCGATCACGGCGTCCACCAGGCCGCGCTCGGTGGCCACGTACGGGTTGAGGTTTTCCTCGGCGTACTGCTCGGCGTCGGTGCCGATGGCTTCGGCGGCGGTGGGGGCGTCTGCAAGCGCGATCTGCGCGGTCGGCCACGCGAACACCAGGTCCGCGCCCAGGCCCTTCGAACCGAGCAACGCGTAAGAGGGGCCGAACGCCTTGCGGGTGACCACGGTGATCGTGCCCACCTGGGCCTCGGCGAACGCGTAGGCAAGGGCGGCCGCGGCGGCGGAGGAGCCGGCGCGCTCCTCCTCGACGGCCGGCAGGAAGCCCGGCGAGTCCACGAACTGCACGACCGGCAGGTTGAACGCGTCGCAGGTGCGGATGAAGCGGGCGGCCTTGCGGGCGGCGTCGCGGGTCAGGCAGCCGGCAAGCACGCTCGGCTGCGTGGCCACGACACCAACGGCACGCCCGCCAACATGCGCAAACCCGGTGACCACAGAGCCTGCGTAGCCAGCGGAAAGCTCGAAGAAGTCCCCGTCGGTGACAGCGTTGACCACGTCGAGCACGTCGTAGGGTTGGTTGTCGTCGTCCGGGATGAACGTGTCCAGGTCAGCACCGGAACCGGCAGCCTCGGCGCCCAGCGGGGAGGCGGCCTTGTTGTTCAACGGCAGGTAGCCCACCACTGCACGCGCCAGCTCCACGGCCTCCGTGTCGGTGGCGGCGGTCAGCTGCGCCAGGCCGGTCTCCGCGGCGTGGACGGCGCTGCCGCCGAGCTGCTCGCTGGTGGTTTCGGTCTCGGTCACCTTGCTCACGATGTCGGCGGTGGTCACGTGCATCGACGCGCCCTCGGCCATGATGGTGATGTCCGCCAGCGGCACGGTCGCCGCGGTCAGCGCCGCCGCGTCGCCGGCTACGACCGCGATCTGCGGGATCAGCCCGGATGCGCGGGTGGCGGCGCGCAGGATCTGCGCCTGCATGTGCGCGGTGACGATGCCTTCCTTCCAGCGCGGGCCGGTGGAATCGTAGATGCCGATCAGCGGCACGCCGGTCTTGGTGGCCAGGTCGTAGATCTTGAGCATCTTCTCGGCGTAGACCTCGCCGATCTGCCCGTCGAAGACGGTGGGGTCCTGGGAGAACAGGCATACCCTTCGGCCGTCGATAAGCCCGTAGCCTGTGACCACGCCGTCGGTGGAGGGCTTGGACTTGTCCATCTTGTACGCCTCGACGCGGTGCTTCGCCAGCGCGTCGGTTTCCACGAACGTGCCTTCGTCCACAAGCTTTTGCACGCGCTCGCGGGCGGTGGCGGCCCCGGCTGCGTGCACTGCGTCGATCGCGTCCTGACCGACCGGGGCCTGCGCCTCATCCAGGCGGTTGCGCAGATCCTCGATGCGGCCCGCGGTGGTGGTCATGTCGGGTTTGGATGAACTCATAACGCCTCAGTCTAGATTCCTTATGTGCCGCCATGCTTATCGACGGCTCCGCCGCCTGCGTTTCACCCTCCACCGACGGGCAGTAGAGCGGCGTCTACGCGCCGAGGAGGGCGAGGGGCATGACGATGATTCCGTCGGGGCGGACGTATGCCTGTTTACCTGTGGTTACCACCATCAGGTTGGTTACCCGGTCCGGAATGCGATCGCGCAGCCACAGAAGGTGCCGGACGTCGGCGTCCTCAACCCGCGGCTTGAGTTTGACCTCTACACCGACGACTTCTCGTTCCAGCCCTTCGACGATGAAGTCGACTTCCCTTTCTCCAGCGTTTGATCGGAGGTGGTACACCCGCGCTCTGGCTGCTTGAGCCAGTACCCGAAGTGTGAGGGCAGTCAGGGATTCGAAGAGTGGCCCAAACATGTGGGCCGCGCGGTTGCTGAGGAGGCTGGATGGGCCGATGCCGAGCAGTCGTGCCGCGAGAGCGGGGTCGGCGAGGTGGTGTTTGGGGCCCTGCTGCAGCCGCTTGAACTCGTTATGTTCCGGAACCCACCCAGGCACGGGATCGAGCAGCCAAATCTTCGCTAGGTGTTCGCGGTATGCGAGCGTAGTTTTCTGATTCGGCTGCTCTACCTGGCCGCCCGTCGTGGCGTCGAGCAGCCTTGAATAGGCGGTGGTCGTGGAAGTGGCCGCTGCGTAGGCGCGCAGCCAGCTCCGGAGGCTTTCGGGCCGGCGTACTTCGTAGCCTGCATCGGGGATGTCGCGGTCGATGATGCGCTCGATGTACGAGTCGAGCATCAGCGTTTGGACCGTGGGGTCAGCCGCGGCGATAGCGGGAAAACCACTGCCGGTGATGAGCTTGGCGTAATCGCCGACCTCGAAATTCGAGTGTCCGGATACTTCGCTGTCTCCGGCCAAGATCCTGGCGAAGCTGCACGTGGGGTCAGATACGCCGCGTTCATGGACGGCCATCGGGCGCATTCTTAACGAGTAGATCCGCCCGGCACCCGAATGGGAACCCTTCGCGTCGACGGGAGTGGCCGAGCCGGTGAGCAGAAAACGCCCGGGGGCAGTTCCCTGGTCCACCTGACGGCGAACCGAATCCCAAATCTGGGGGAGATGCTGCCACTCGTCGATGAGCAACGTGCCGTACGGCGCTGATGAGAGCGAAAAATCGGCCTCCGCAATGCTGCGCATATCCGGATCATCAAGAAACCACGTGGTGTTGGCGCGGCGTTTAGCGGTGTCAGTCTTGCCGACACCTTTGGGCCCGTCGATGGCAATGGCGGGCAGGTGCGGCATGAGGAGGTCGAGCTCGTCGTCGAGGGTGCGTCGGAGGTAGGCCATATGGGGCATTGTACTGCACGAAAGTGTCCTACTACCGCATTTTCAGGACTCCTACTACCCGAGTTTCAGAAGGTCTACTACCGCATTTTCAGAACTCCTACTACCCGATTTTCAGAAACGATATGCTCTTTAGCTATGACTGTGCGCGACATTCAGGCCATCCAGGACGCGGTGGCGGAGTACTGGCCGAACGTGCGGTGGGTGGAAACCACCGGATCCACCAACGCCGACCTGCTCAAAGAAGGCGAGCCGGGCACCGTGCTCATCGCCGACGAGCAGACCGCCGGCAAGGGGCGGCTGGGCCGTCATTGGGTCTCGCCGAAGGGCTCGCAGCTGGCCATGAGCATGGTGGTGGAGGTGCCCGAGAAGGTGCCGCCGTTCGGCCTGCTGTCCATCGCGCCGGGCGTGGCCGTGACAGACGTGGTGCCGCAAGCGCGGCTGAAATGGCCCAACGACGTGCAGATCGGCGGCAAGAAAATCGCCGGCATCCTCTCCGCGCTGGACATGCCGCGGGTGATTGTGGGCATCGGCATCAACGTGGCCATGCGCGAAGAGGACCTGCCGGTGGAAACCGCCACCGCGCTCAACCTCGAGGGGTTGGAGGTGGATTTCGACGACTTCACCACCGACATCCTGCTGGCCATGGGCAAGCGCCTGAACCAGTGGCGCGAGGGCGACCCGCAGCTGCTCGAAGACTACCGCGCCGTGTGCTCGACTATCGGCCAGCAGGTGCGCCTGGAGATGCGCGAGGGCGAAGAGACCGTCACCGGCACTGTCACCGGGGTCAACGACCAGGGCGAAGTGCTTATCGACGGCTCCGCTTTCTCCGTCGGCGACGTCCACCATCTGCGGCCGACGCCCTAGGCGTGCAGTACTCTGCCTGTTTATGGCTGGCAAAGCACCGTTTCGCGTCGGCGGGGACGAAGTCGTCCTCGCCGACGTGTGCGCGCCGCTTTCCGCGCTGACCATCCCGCTGCTGGAGCTGGTGGCCGTGACCGGCGTGGCGTGGATGGCCGTCGGCTGGATGGACGTGACCCCGCACGTGGACCCGGGGCTGCGCAACATCGTGGTGCTGATCTGGGGGCTGCTCGTGCTGTGGAGGTTCGTCGGCCCCTTGGTGGCGTCCAGGCGCCGGCGCTTCATCGTCACCGACAGGCGCATCCTGGCCCGCGGCCGGCGCGGGGCGGTGGATTCCATCCCGCTACGCCAGATCCACTCCGTGCGCCGCGAGCGCGGCGGCATCAACGTGGCGGTGTACGGCTACGCGCAGCCGATCGTGTTCGAGCGGGTGGGCAAGACCCGCGCGGTGGAGAAGGCGCTGCAGCGCGCGCTCGGCGCCGCGCGGTAGGCCTGAGGCGCGCGGCCGACGCCGCGCGCCTCGCCTCGGGAGGCCCTATCTCCGACACTTCGTGGCGGAATCTGTCAGTGCGCCCCTATATTCCCAGGTCGGCACAAACGGCTGCCGTAATTTGTCAGGAACCCCGTCCGGCGCACTCTTTCCGCCCGGCGCTGGGCGCTACTTGTACCCCTTAATCTCGGTGGTGTGCAGCTGCTCGTCCAGGTCCTCGGGGGAGAGCTTGCCGCCCAGAAACTCGGCGGTGACCGGCAGGTGCAGCTCCATGTCGGTGCCGGGGCAAAGCTCGATCACGGCTTCGTCCACGGTGTAGTCCAGCACGTGGCCGCCGCGCGAGTGCTCGTCGTCGATGAAGTGGACGTGGCAGCCCGGCACGCCGATGCCTTTGGCGTACATGGGGGTGCGGAAACCACCGATGACGCCTTCGACGTCGGTGAAGACGTGCTCCGCGTCGTCGGAAACCGCCTCGGACATCGGTGGGTAGGGCTTTTCCTGCTTGGTCACCGTGCGCACCACCACTTTCTTGAAACGGCCGGTGGTTTTCACGGCGGTGAAGAAGTTGTGGCTGGGCTCGGCGTCGTCGATGAACTTGGCCAGCTCGGAGCGGACCATGCCGGCGGGCGCGTCGAAGCGCATCCTCGGCACGAAGTTGGTCACCACGGTAAACGGGGTGCGCTGGTCCAAATCGGCCACGCGCGCTTTGCCGTCGGAGGTGAGCTGGTGGCACACCCCGTCGAGGATGAGCATCTCGCCGTCGAGGGCGTCGAAGGTGCCCAGGCCGAAGTTGCCTTTGCTCAGGATGTCGCTGATGGTCAGCTCGCCGTCGTAGATGCCGTCGAGAAGCGCGGTCATCAGCGAGTTTTGGAAAATGGTGTGGCGGGCAATCGTTGCAGACATGGCTGCGATGCTAGTCGGAGGGGCGACTACAGTGTGCAGAGTGAGTAACGCCTATGGGATGCCCGTCGTCGCCGTCATCGGCGACGGCCAGTTGGCACGGATGATGCAGACGGAAGCGATCGAACTCGGCGTGGAGACCCGCGTGCTCGCCGCGAGTAAGGATGCCTCGGCGGCGCAGGTGTTCGGCGATGTGCGCCTCGGCGATTACACCAAGCTCGAGGATCTGCGCGCGGTCGTGGGTGGCGCGGATGCGGTCACCTTCGACCATGAGCATGTGCCCAACGAGTACGCGCAATTGCTTATCGACGATGGCGTGGCCGTCGAACCCCGCCCCGATGCTTTGATCTACGCGCAGGACAAACTCGAGCAGCGAAAGCGCCTGTCCGAGGCCGGGCTGCCGGTGCCCGCGTTCGCGTCGATCGAGTCGGCCGCGGACGCCGAAGCGTTCTGGGACGACACCGACGGCCAGGTGTGCCTGAAGGCCACCCGCGGCGGCTACGACGGCCACGGGGTGTGGTTCCCGTCGTCGCGCGAAGAGTGCGCCGAGCTGGTCGAGGACCTGCTGGGCCGCGACCTGCCGCTGATGGCGGAGAAGAAGGTCGCGTTCACCCGCGAACTGTCCGCGATGGTGGCGCGCAACCGCTCCGGTGACGTGCGCGCCTGGCCGGTGGTGGAGTCGCGCCAGGACGGCGGCATCTGCCGCGTGGCCATCGCGCCCGCGCCGGGCATGTCCGCGGAGCTGGCCAAGCGCTGCGAGGAGCTCGCCGTGCAGGTTGCCGAAGGCTTGGGCGTGACCGGCGTGTTGGCCGTGGAGCTGTTCGAGTACGAGGGCGACAACGGCCCGGAAGTGTCGGTCAACGAGCTGGCCATGCGCCCGCACAACACCGGCCACTGGACCCAGGACGGGTGCGTGACCTCCCAGTTCGAGCAGCATGTGCGGGCTGTGCTGGATTGGCCGTTAGGTGCCGTCGATAAGCTTTCGCCCGCAACCGTCATGGTCAACACCCTCGGCGGCGACGAGGACCCCACTGTGCCGATGGCCGAGCGCGTCGTTGAGGTGATGCGCAAGTACCCGCAGGCCAAGGTGCACCTCTACGGCAAGGACCACCGCCCCGGGCGCAAGATGGGGCACGTCAACGTGTGCGCCGACACCGTCGAGGAAGCGCTCGCCGTGGCCGAGGACGCCGCGCACTACATCATCCACGCAACCTGGAAGGACTAGACACATGGCACAGCCAGTCGTTGGCATCATCATGGGCTCCGACTCGGACTGGGACACCGTCGCCCCGGCCGCCGAGGTGCTCGCCGAATTCGGCATCCCCTTCGAAGTCGGCGTGGTCTCCGCGCACCGCACGCCGGAGAAAATGCTGGCGTACGCCAAGGAAGCGCACACGCGCGACCTGCAGGTGATCATCGCCTGCGCCGGCGGCGCGGCGCACCTTCCGGGCATGGTGGCGGCGGCGACCCCGCTGCCGGTCATCGGCATCCCGCGCGCCCTGGACACGCTGGATGGGCTGGACTCGCTGCTGTCCATCGTGCAGATGCCGGGCGGCGTGCCGGTGGCGACCGTCTCCATCGGCGGGGCGAAAAACGCCGGTCTTCTGGCCGCACGCATCCTGGGTGCCGCCGACCCGTCCGTGCAGCGCAAGATGGTGGACTACCAGGCGCGCATGGCGGCCGAGGTCGAGCGCAAGGACGAGGCGCTACGCAAGCGCCTGATGGGTGAATAACCCAATCGTCGTGCTGGGCGCCCGCATCGTGGACGGGCGCCCTTCGCGCATGCTCGAATTCCGGCTGCGCCGGGCGCTCGAGGTGTGGCGTGCGGATCCCGCGCCGCTGGTGGTTACCGGGTTTGGGGAGGCGGAGGTGATGGCCGACTGGTTGCTGGTCCGCGGGGTGCCCGAGTCGTCGATCGTGCTGGAGCCGGAGGCGCGCTCCACCAACGAAAACCTGGAGCGCTCCCGGGCGCTGTTCCCGGATGCCGCGTGCCTGACCGTGGTGACCAGCGGGTTCCACGTCTTGCGCACCCGCGTGTGGGCCTGGCACCTGGGCATTCCGGTGCAGTTAGTGGCGGCGCCGACCCCAAAGACGTCGCGGGTGAAAAACTACGCGCGGGAAGTGGTGGCGCTGCCGCACTCCGTGGCGCGGGTGGTGTGGCGCCGTTTCGTGCGCCGGGTGCTCGGGCGGTAGGGGGCGCAGGGGCGCCCTACAGAGTTAAACCCTGAGCAAGCGATCCGGAGTATGGCCGGAGTTGTCAGTGGGTGAATGCGCCA
>NZ_KV835974.1:0-73728 GCF_001838175.1 Corynebacterium sp. HMSC034A01
ACACCGAAAACCCGCCCAAAAAGGGCGGGCCCATCGGCATGCCCAAAAACGGCTAGAGGGCCTCGACCTCGAATTGGAGCTGCGGGTTGGCGTAGAACTCCTGCGCCTCGACGAGCTGGAGCTCCTGGGAGTCTGCCTCAAGGGTGACGCGCAGCAGGTCGTAGACCGAGGAGGCCGTCTTGGCCAGGGCGTCCTTCGCGTCGCGGGCGCGCAGGTAGTGGCCGGTGAACAGCGCGGCGGTGACATCGCCGGAGCCGTTGCGCTTGAACGGCAGGCGCGGGGTGCGCACGATCCACTTACCGTTATCGTCGACGGCGATCATCTCGATCGCGTCCTCCGGCGTCTCCGGGCGTTGCACCGAGGTGACCAGCACGGTGGACGGGCCCATCTCGCGGGCGGCGTCCACGGCGGCCAGGGTGGAATCGAGGTCGGTGACGTCGCGCTCGGTCAGATACCCCAGCTCGAACTGGTTCGGGGTGATGATGTCGGCTGCCGGCACGATCGTCGAGCGGAACAGCGGCGGGATAGTGTCGGCGACGAAGCAGCCGGATGTCGCCGACCCCATCACCGGGTCGCATGTGTAGAGCGCGTCCGGGTTCTCCGCCTTGATGTCGCGCACGGTGCCTACGATCACGTCGGCGATTTCGGGGGATGCCTGGTAGCCGGTGAGGATGCCGTCGATGAGCGAAAAGGCGCCACGGTCGCGGATGCCGCCCAGCACCGCGGCGACGTCGTCGGCAGGGATGATCGGCCCGCCCCACGCGCCGTAGCCGGTGTGGTTGGAGTAGTTCACGGTGTACACCGGCCACACCTCGTGGCCGATGCGCTGCAAAGGAAAGACCGCTGCCGAGTTGCCGACATGGCCATACGCGACAGCGGACTGGATGGAGAGAATGTTGCTCATACGAGCATTTTAGAGCTCCCCGTTAGAGTTCTGGCGACACCAGAATCTTCACGGCGGTCTCGTTGCGGTTGATCAGGGTGTCGAAGCCCTCGTCGACGACACCGTCGAAGCCGATCTTGCCGGTGATGAACGGCTTGAGGTCGACCTTGCCCTCCTCGACGAGCTTGATGGTCTGCTCGTGGTCGTGGGCGTAGCCGATGATGCCGCGGATGGTCAGCTCCTTCATCACCACGGCGTGGATGTCCAGCTCGGCCTTCTTGGACCAGATGGACTCGACGACCAGGGTGCCCTTGAGCTTCAGGCAATCGACGAGCTGGTCGAGCACGACGTTGACGGAGGTGCACTCGAAGGCGACATCGACGCCCTTGCCGTCGGTGATCTTCTGGATTTCTTCCTTCAGGTCCTGCTTGGACGGGTCGATGGCGTGGTCGGCGACGCCGGCGTCGAGGGCCTTCTGGCGGCGCAGCTCGGACAGCTCGGAGACGATCACGGTGCAGCCGTATGCCTTAGCGACGGCAGCCGTGAGCACGCCGATCGGGCCAGCTCCGCCGATCAGCGCCACGTCGCCCTCCTTCGCCTCGGAGGCGACGAAGGCGTGGTGGGCGACGGACAGCGGCTCGATGAGCGCGGCCTCGTCCAGCGGCACGTCGTTGTTGATCGGGTGGACCCAGCGGCGCTGCACCGCGATCTTCTCGGACAGGCCGCCGCCACCGCCGGCAAGCCCGATGAAGTTCACGTCCGGGTGGAGGTTGTACGGGCCCGGCTCCTTGGGGTCGACATCGTCGGGAAGCACGTACGGCTCGACGACGACATGCTGGCCGACCTCAAGATCGTCCACGCCCTCGCCCAGTGCGGCGACGACGCCGGAGAACTCGTGGCCGAGCGTGACCGGCGGTTCCTCGCCGGTGATCGGGTGCGGGTGGCCCGGCTTCGGGCAGAAGATCGGGCCTTCCAGGTATTCGTGGAGGTCGGTGCCGCAGATGCCGCACCAGGCGACGTCGATGAGCACCTCGCCCTTGCCTGCCTCCGGGGCGTCGATCTCCTCGACGCGGATGTCCTTCTGGCCGTAGTAACGTACAGCGCGCATGTGAAGCTCCTCTCGGTGAAAACCTGCTTACGTGCACAATTCTACCGAAAAGTGAGACTAATCGCCGGGCAGCGGCTCCAGCTGCTCAGCGACGGACACCAGCACGGTGCGGGTCTTGATCCGGCCGCGGCGGTCGCGCCCGCCCTCGGCGGTGTAGCGCACCCCGTCGCGCAGAATGGACGCGCCCGGCAGCGGCACGCGCCCCAGCTCGTAGGACAACAGCCCCGCCACCGTGTCGACGTTGTCGGTGACGTCCTCGGCGTACTCCAGCTCGTAGTCCAGGTTGTCGGCGAGGTAATCCACCAGATCATCCAACGGCAGGCGCGCCTGAACGCGGAACACGCGCGGCTCCACTTCGGTGACAGGGGCTTCCTCGTCCTCGTCGTATTCGTCGGTGATTTCGCCGACGATTTCTTCCAGCAGGTCTTCCATGGTGAGGAGGCCGGCGACGGTGCCGTATTCGTCGATAAGCATGGCGATGTGTGTGTTCGCCTGCTGCATCTCCTTGAGCAGCACATCCAGCGGCTTCGAGTCCGGGATGAACAGCGGCTCGCGCATGAAGTCGGTGATCGGGGTCTTCGGGTCGAGCGGGGTGCCGCGGTCGTCGAACATGTCCTTCAGGTACGCGATGCCGACGATCTCGTCGACGCTCTCGCCGATCACCGGCACGCGCGAATGCCCGGAGCGCACCATCAGCGCGGTGGCCTGGCGGGCGGTTTTCTCGCCTTCGATCCACACCATCTCGGGCCGCGGCACCATGACCTGGCGCGCGTAGTTGGACGCGAGGTCGAAGATGTTTTGGATCATGCGGCCCTCGGTGGTTTCCACCACACCCTTTTCCTGCGCGACCTCGACCATCTCGCGCAGTTCGATCTCGGTGGCGTAGGGGCCGTCGCGGAAGTCCTCGCCGGGGTGGAACAGGTTGCCAACCCAAATCAACAGCTTCGCGACGGGCCCGAGCACCACCTGGAACACCCCCAAGCCCTGCGCCGCCTTGAGCGAGATGGTGTAGGGGTTGCGCTTGCCCGCGGTGCGCGCGAACACCCCGACGATGGAAAATTGCAGCAGCGTGACGACGATCACCGCCACCGCAATCGCCCACCCGTCGGAGTCGAGCAGGTCCATCGCGAGCATCGCCGCGGTCACGGACGCGAGAACGTCCAAAACCGTCCGCACCAGCACGAGCGTGTTGACGTGGTTCGCGCGGTGGTTGACCACCCGCAGCAGCGCCTCCGCGCCCGGAGTGTCGTCTTTGACCATGCCCTCGACGCGGGCACGCGAAATCGGGGCGAGCGCGGACTCGATGGAGCCGAGCAGGCCGGACAAAAGCAGCGCGGCGACGGTGACGGCCGCGTAGACGAAGGTGAGCGTCACTCGATGCCCTTCATCAGCTTGTCCAGCTCGTCGCGGTCCGCGGCCGAGGGGAAGGCGTGCGGGCCGGTCGGCTTCGGCTGGTACTCCATGCCGCGGCGGGCCAGGTCGTCGTACCAGTCCGCCAGGATCTCGTTTTGCAGGGCGAACATTTCGCGCTCGTCTTTCGGCTCGATGTGGTCGTAGCCGAGCAGGTGCAGCACGCCGTGGACGGTGAGCAGCGCCATCTCGTGCGCGAGGTCGTGGCCGGCCATGTCGGCCTGCTTGCGGTCGTAGGCCGGGCACAGGATGATGTCGCCGAGCATCGCCGGCCCCGGCATGTCCGCGTCGGGGCGGCCGCCGCCGGGGGTGAGCTCGTCCATGGGAAAGCTCATCACGTCCGTCGGGCCTTCGAGGTCCATCCAGCGCACATGCAAATCCGCCATCGTGGGCTCGTCCACGAGCGTGATGGTGGCCTCGGCGTCGGGGTGGACGTCCATGGAGCGCATGGCGAACGACGCGACGTCGATAAGCATTTGCTCATTGACCTCCGCCTCGCCCGACTCGTTTAAGACTTCAATGCTCACTGGTTTGCCTCCGCTTCCCGCTCGGCCTCAATCGCCTGCTGGCGCTTCTCGTAGCGCAGGGCGTTCTGCGCGTCGTGGCGGTCGTACGCCGCGACGATGCGCGAAATCAGGTGGTGGCGCACCACGTCGGTGGCGCCGAGCTCCTGGAACGAAATGTCGTCGATCTCCCCGAGAATCCGGCGCGCCACGCGCAAACCGGAGACGGTGCCGCGCGGCAAGTCCACCTGGGACGTGTCGCCCGTGACCACCATCTTCGAGCGGAAGCCGAGGCGCGTCAGGAACATCTTCATCTGCGCGCCGGTGGTGTTCTGCGCCTCATCCAGGATGACAAACGCGTCCGACAGGGTGCGCCCGCGCATGTAGGCCAGGGGCGCGACCTCGATGATGCCGGCCTCGATGAGCTTCGGGATGGCCTCCGGGTCCATCATGTCGCGCAACGAGTCGTACAACGGGCGCAGGTACGGGTCGATCTTGTCCGAGAGCGTGCCGGGCAAAAAGCCGAGCTTCTCGCCCGCCTCCACAGCCGGGCGGGTGAGGATGATGCGCTTGACCTCTTTGTTCTGCAGCGCCTGGACCGCCTTCGCCACCGCGAGGTACGTCTTGCCAGAACCGGCGGGGCCGATGCCGAAGGTGATGGGGTTGTCGTCGATCGCATCGACGTACGCGCGCTGCCCGGCCGTCTTCGGGCGGATAACCTTGCCGCGGCGCGAAATGATCTCCTCGCCGAGGATGTCCGCGACGGCACCGGGGGCCTCGGCCTCCATGATGCGCACCGCCTGGATCACCGTGTCCGCCCCCAGTGGCACGCCGCGGCGCGCCATAGACTCCAGCTCCTCGACGACGCGCAGCGCGTGCGCCGCCTGCTCCGCGTGCCCTTTGACGGTCAGCTCGGTGCCGCGGGCGTGGAAGCCCACCCCGAGCTGGTCCTCCAAGACCCGCAGGTTCTCGTCGTTGATCCCCAGGACGGACTGTGCGTACGCCGAGTCGAGTTCGACCTTGCGCGTCACCATTTCTTCCATGGGGGCCAACCCTACCAGCGGGAGGTCAACGCCCCGATGGCGCAAAGCCCCGCGAACGCGGCCGAGGCGGTGCGCAGCACCTCGGGTCCGAGCTTGACCGGGTGCGCGCCGAGGATGTCCAGTTCGTCGTCGCCGATGCCGCCTTCGGGCCCGACGATCAGCCACACGTCCTCGCCGAACTCGACGTCGCGGATGGAGTCGGTGGCGTCCTCGTGCAGCACCAGCGCGTTCCCCGCGTCGTGCAGCAACTCGGACAGCTGGTTCGTCGTCACCGGCTCGCGCACCTCCGGCACCCACGCCCGCCGCGCCTGCTTCGCGCTGGACAGCGCCTGCGCGCGCCACTTCTCCACCTGCTTGGCCTGCTTGTTCGCCGGCCACCGCGCGATCGTGCGGTGCGAAATCCACGGCACAATCGCATCTGCTCCGGCCTGCACCGCCAGGTCCACGGCGAGCTCGGCGCGCTCGCCCTTCGGCACCGCCTGCACCACCGTCACGCGCGGCGTGGGCTGCGGCACGAACTCTTGCTTCTCGACGACTCCGTCAACCCGACCAGCCCCCACCGACGTGACGCGGGTGAGCGCGGTGGACCCTTGGCCGTCGACAAGCATGATGCGCTCGCCGGGTTGGATGCGCTTGACGTGGGCGTGCTTTGCCTCCGCGCCGGTGAGCGTGCCGGCGGCGGGGTCGTCGGAGAGGAAGTACGGCAGGCTCATCGGCGGAAGCGGTCGCGCATGCGGGAGAAGAAGCCCTCGCCGTGCTCGTCGGACTCCACGTGGACTTGCGGGTTGTCCGGGTGGCCGTCGCGCAGATCTTGCAGGGCGGCGCGCTCGTCGTTGGTCAGGGCGGTGGGCACGGTGACCTGCACGTGGGCGATCATGTCGCCGGCGCCCTCGGCGCGCAGCCGCGGCATGCCCTCGCCTTGCAAGTGGATGGTGTCGCCGGGCTGGGTGCCGCCGGGCACCTCGATGACGGTTTGCTCGCCGGCGAGGTTGTCCACGGTCAGCTCGGTGCCGAGCGCGGCGTCGTACATCGGCACGGTCAGGCGCACGTGCAGGTCGTTGTTCTCGCGCACGAACACCGGGTGAGGCTGGACCTGCACCTCCACGTAGAGGTCGCCGGCGGGGCCGCCGCCGTGGCCGACCTCGCCCTGGTCCGCCATGCGGATGCGCATGCTGGAGTTGATGCCGGCCGGGATGTTCACGGTCAGGTCGCGGGTGGCGCGCACGCGGCCGTCGCCGGCGCACTGGGTGCACGGGTCCTTGATCACCTCGCCGTAGCCGTGGCAGGTGGGGCACTCGCGGGTGGTCATGACGTTGCCCAAAAACGACTGCTGCATCTCCTGGACCTGGCCGGCGCCGCCGCAGGTGCCGCAGGGCACCGGCTTCGCCTCGGTTTTCGAGCCGGTGCCGTGGCACTTCTCGCACAGCACGGCGGTGTCCACGGTGACGTCCTTTTTCACACCCGCGAAGGCTTCTTCGAGCGTGATGGCGGTGCGCAACAGCGCGTCGTTGCCCGGCTGCACGCGCGAGCGCGGCTGGCGGGTGCCTCCACCGCCGAAGAACGCCTCGAAGATGTCGCCGAGTCCCCCGCCGCCGAAACCGGCCGCGCCACCCATACCGCCGCCGGCCTCCATCGGGTCGCCGCCGCGGTCCACGATCGCGCGCTTCTGCGGATCCAGCAGCACCTCCTGGGCAGCCGCGATCTCCGCGAACTTCTCGGCCGCCTCCTCGGACGGGTTGACGTCCGGGTGGTACTTGCGCGCCAGCTTGCGGTACGCCTTCTTAATCTCCTGCTCGGTGGCTTCCTGGTCCACGCCGAGGATGCCGTAGTAATCGCGAGCCATATCTTCCCTTCTATTCGCCCCGCAGGATGCGGCTGATGTAGCGGGCCACGGTGGCAACCTTTTGCATGGTACCGGGGTAGTCCATGTGGGTCGGACCCACTACCCCGAGGCCGCCGAGTGCCTCGTCGCCCGAACCGTACGCTGTTGTAACAATCGAGGCGTGCGAAAATTCCTCGTCCTCGTTTTCGCGCCCGATGCGCACGCTGACCCGCTCGAGTTCCTGCGCGCCGGCCAGCAGTTTCAGCACCACCACCTGCTGCTCAAGCGCGTCGATGACGCCCTGCAAGCCTCCCGACGGCACGACCAGGTTCGACGAGCCCGCAATGATCAGCCGGTCCGGCGCCGCGTCCACCAGCGTGGTGATCAGCACTTCTGCGGCGCGTGAGGTGGGGTCGGCGAGGTGGGGCGGAGCTTTCGTCGATAAGCGAGAAAGCGCATCGGAGGCGTCGCGCATGGTTTGGCCCACCAGGGCCTCGTTGAGCAGGTCGCGCAATAGCCGCACCCCCTCCGGCCCGATCGGCGCCGAAAGCTCCACGTTGCGCTGGTCCACGCGCCCCGCGTCGGTGATCAGCACGAGCAGCAGCCTTGTTGGGGTGAGCTCCACCACCTCGCAGTGCTTCACGCGCGAAATGGTCAGCGTGGGCAGCTGCACCACCGCCGCCTGGTTGGTCAGCTGCGCGAGCAGCTGCACGGAGCGGCGCAGCACGTCCTCCAAATCCACGCCGTTTTCCAAAAAGTCCAAAATGGCGTGGCGCTCGGCGGCGCTCAACGGCTTGACGTCGTGCAGCGCGTCCACGAACGCGCGGTAGCCCGCCTCGGTGGGGATGCGGCCCGACGAGGCGTGGGTCTGCGAGATGTAGCCCTGCTGCTCCAGCACCGCCATGTCGTTGCGCACCGTCGCGGACGACACCCCCATCTTGTGCCGCTCCACCAGGGATTTCGACCCCACCGGCTCCTGGCTTGCAATGTAGTCCGCCACGATCGCGCGCAGCACCGCTTGGCGCCGCTGGTCCGCAGTACCCATTACGCCTCCTTACTCGGCTGCCAGGATATCGGTGATGATGCCGTCTGCAAGCAGCCGCCCTTTGTCGGTCAGCCGCAGCCTGTCGCTATTCTCAAGCAGCCCCGCGCGCACATGCCTATCGACGACCTCCCGTGCCCCCGCCCCGATCCACCCCGACGGGATCCCTTCCTTCAGCCGCAGGCCGAGCATGACGGCCTCGGTGTGGGCTTCTTCGTCGGTGATGGTTTCGCGGTCCTGGATGGGCAGCGTGGCGTCGGCAAGCAACTGCGCATATCGCTCGGGGCGCTTGACGTTGAAGAAACGCTCAGCGCCGATGAAGCTGTGCGCGCCCGGGCCCGCACCCCACCACTGCTGGTTGCGCCAGTAGATGAGGTTGTGGCGGCACTCTCCTCCGGGTTTGGCCCAGTTGGAGACCTCGTACCAGTCGTAGCCGTGGGCGGCGAGCGTGTCGGCGATGATCTCGTAGCGGTCCGCGTAGACGTCCTCCTTGGGCGCGGGCAGTTCGCCGCGGCGGATCTTGCGGGCCATGGCGGTGCCGTCTTCGACGATGAGCGAATACGCGCTGACGTGGTCGACGTCCGTGTCCAGGATGGCGTCGAGGGTGCGGCGGACGTCGTCGTCGGTTTCGGTGGGCGTGCCGTAGATCATGTCCAGGTTCACGTGCGCGAAACCGGCGTCGCGGGCCTCGCGGGCGGCGGCGACGGCGCGGCCCGGGGTGTGCTGGCGGTCCAGCACCTTGAGCACCGGCGTGGAGGCGGACTGCATGCCCAGGGAGACGCGGGTGAAACCGGCGTCCAGCAGCCCGGCGAAGTAGTCGGGGCTGGTGGATTCCGGGTTGGACTCGGTGGTCACCTCCGCGCCGTCCACGAGGCCGAAGGTGTTGCGGACGGCGGCGAGGATGCGGGCGAGGCCGTCTGCGCCGAGGAGGCTCGGGGTGCCGCCGCCGACGAACACCGTGTCGGCTTTGGGCAGGCCGCGGGCGGCGGCGAGCTCCAACTCGCGCTCCAGGGCGTCCAAGTACTGGGCGTGGGAGGAGTCCACCTCGGTGGGTGTGTAGGTGTTGAAGTCGCAGTACCCGCAGCGCGTGGCGCAAAACGGGACGTGGACGTAGACGCCGAATGAATCCATGGCCTTAAGGCTAGGCGCCGCGGCGGGAACGCTTCGCGGCGACCTTGGCCACGATCCGGTCGATGCGGGCGCGCTCCTCCAAAAACTCCGGCGGGTTGGACCCGCGCATGGTGCGCACGAACGCCGGGTGGTCCAGGCAGACGGTCTCCACCCAGCCCACCACGGCCTCCTCGACGATCTCGCCGACACGGGCGTACATCTGCGGCAGCGACACCACGCCGAGTTCGCGGGCGACCATGTCGGTCTGCTCCAGGCAGTACGACACGATCTCGCCCAAGTGCTGCACCACCAAGTCGGTGCGGCCGGTCAGCGCGTCCTGCATGGTCTGCACCGAAAACGGGGCTTTCAGGGGGAAGAGGTCGTGCAAGCCGGAGGCGTCGAGAAGCTCGGGCTCCGGGATACGCTCCTCCGGCTTCGCGCCCGCGGACAGGTGGCCGGCGGCGCGGCCCGAGGTCAGCGCCTGGCGCAAACCGATCAGCTCCGCCACCACGCGGCGGGCGTCCTGACGCGCATCGTCGACGATCTCCACGAACTCGGCCAGGCAGTCTTCGGTGAGCTCGCCGTCGTAATCCGCGATGGCCTCAGCGAGGTGTTCGGTGTACTCCGCCACCTCGTCGCCGATGTTGTAAATCTCCTGCGTGAGCTCGCGGTGCCGCAGCACGGCGGCAGTCTTGTGCATCGCAAGCCCTCCTTGGAAACGCCTGTGGGAAGTGACAAATTGGCATGCTATGCCACAGCCTCCAAGGAAAAAGGAAGGCGCGCCGAACTAGCGCTGATACAGCTTGTCGATGTCGTCCTGGAAACGCTGGAACACCACGTTGCGCTTGACCTTCATCGTCGGGGTCATCTCGTCGTGCTGCTCGGATAGGTCGCGGTCCAGGATGCGGAACTTCTTGATCGCCTCGGTGCGAGAGACGGTGGCGTTGGCCAGGTTCACCGCGTCCTGGACCTCCGCGCGCAGCGCCGGGTCCTGGGCGAGCTCGGAGACCTTCTTGTTCGCCGGGATGTTGTGGTTGGCCTTCCAGCGCTTGAGCTCTTCCTCGTCCAGGGTGACCAGCACGCCGACGAACGGCTTGCCGTCGCCGACCACCAGCGCGTTCGAGATCAGCGGGTCCTGGCGGATGATCTCCTCCATCGGGCCGGGCGAGATGTTCTTGCCGCCGGCGGTGACGATCAGGTCCTTCTTGCGGCCGGTGATGGACACGTAGCCGTCGTCGTCCACCTCGCCGAGGTCGCCGGTGTTGAACCAGCCGTCCGTGAGCGCCTCCTCGGTGGCGGCCGGGTTCTTCCAGTACTTGTCAAACACGCCGGGGCCCTTGAACTCAATCTCGCCGTCGTCGTTGATGCGCACCGAGTAGCCGTTGACCGGCCGGCCCACCGTGCCGATCTTGTTGGCGTTGGCGTTGTTCACACACGCCGCCGCGCAGGTCTCGGTCAGGCCGTAGCCCTCGTAGACCGGCACGCCCATGCCGCGGAAGAAGTGCGACAGATCCGCGCTCATCGCGGACCCGCCGGTGATGCCGTACCAGACGGAGCCGCCCATGGCCTCCTTGATCTTGCCGTAGACGACCTTGTCGTAGACCGCCCGCTTCGCCTTCTGCACCCGCGACGGGCCCTCAGCGGTCTCCAGCGCCTTCGAGTATTCAATGGCGGCCTTCTCGGCCTCCAAGAACATGCGCTTGCCAATCGCGGAGCCGTCGGCAGCCTTGTTGTAGGCGCCCTCGCGCACCTTCTCAAACACGCGCGGCACGCCCACGACCAGGTTCGGGCGCACACGCTGCAGCTCCACCATCAGCGTCGAGGTGTCCGACCAGTGCGACTGCGTCGCGCCCGAGATCGTCCACGCCAGCGACACCGCGCGCGCCAACACGTGCGCCAGCGGCAAAAACGTCACCATGCGCTGGCCGGGGAAGGACACCGAGCCGATCTCGTTTTCCAAAAGCGCCCAGCACTGGTACGCCCAGTTGCCGTGGGAAATCTCCACGCCCTTGGGCCGGCCGGTGGTGCCGGAGGTGTAGACGATGGAGCCCAGGGTGTTATGGCGGGTGGCGGCCACGCGTTCGTCGATAAGCGATTGCTCGACGTCTCGCCCCTCAAACTTCAGCGTCTCCACGCCCGAGGCGTTGAACTCGTAGATGCGCTTGAGCTTTGACGGGGAGTCCGCGAACTTCGGCTTGCCCGTCTCGTCCAGCAAGAACGGGCTCATCAGCTGGGTGTGGTCGCGGGTTTCGGTAAAGGCGATCTTCGCGCCGGAGTCCTCCAGGATCCACTGGATCTGGTGCATCGAACTCGACGGGTAGATCGGCACCGAGGCGGCGCCGGCGGCCCAGATGGCGAAGTCCACCAGCGACCACTCGTAGCGCGTCGACGACAAAATGGCCACGCGGTCCCCCGGCTCCACGCCCGCGGCGATCAGGCCTTTCGCAACCTCGTAGACCTCCTCCAAAAACTCCGCCGCCGTGACCGAGACCCACTCGTAGTTGCGCGGCCGGTAGTACAGCACCAGGTGGGGGCTCTGCTCGCAGGTGCGGATCAGTCGGCTGAGGCACGTGTCCGTGTCGTTGAGCGTGAATCCAAGTTCCGTGGTGTGCGCGTTTGAAGGCATGGTGTCCAAGACTACCCCAGCGTGCCGGCCCTAGCTTTGGCACAATGCGGGGCGTGACCAACGTTGCCCTGCTCCACGCCCTCGCCGAGTCCTATGGCTTCGGCACGTCCTACCTCGCCTCGAACGGGCTGGTCACCGAGCCGCCCGCCGAGTCGTTTATCAAGCTGCTGCGGGCCTTGGGGCTTTCGCTTCACGACGACCCGTCGGACGAAGAACTCCAATTCCACCTCGATGCCCGCAAAGAATTTTGGGCGACCAGCCCCATGCCGCCGTGCGTAGTGGCCACCGAGGGCGCGGAAACGCACTTCAACGTGCACGTGCACGACGGGCACTGGGCGCACTGCTGGATCCGGCTCGAGGACGGCTCGTCGCGCGACGCGTACCAGGACGAGAACTGGGCCCCGCCATTTACCGCCGCCGACGGCGTGGTCTGGGGCGAAGCCACGTTCCACGTGCCGGGCGATCTGCCGGCCGGCTACCACGAGCTGCACTTGGAATCCGACAATTTAGACGAGGTCTGCCCGCTGATCGTGGTGCCGGCGGCGCTGTCCACCAACGCCGAGGTGGTGCGCGAGCCGGTGTGGGGTGTGATGGCGCAGCTGTACTCGGTGCGCTCGCTGGGCTCCTGGGGCATCGGCGACTTCAACGACTTGGGCGCGATCGCCGAGGCGGTGGCCGCGGAGGGCGCGGACTACCTGCTAATCAACCCGGTGCACGCCGCCGAACCCGTCCCGCCCATCGAGGACTCGCCGTACCTGCCCACCTCCCGCCGTTTTGTTAACCCCATCTACATCGCGGTGGAGCAGGTGCCGGAGTATGGGCTGTTGGACGAGGGGGACCGGGAGGACGTCGAGAAGCTTGCTGCGGAGTTCAAGGCGATGAATCACACCGCAGACCCCTTGGAGCGCGACCGGATTTTCGCCGCGAAGCTGGCGGCGCTGCGCACGCTGTTTTACCTCTCGGCCGCGGATGAGGCGCGCACGCGGGACTTCGAGCTGTTCTGCGACGTTGAAGGCGAGGGCCTGCGCCAGTTCGCCGAATGGTGCGCAGCAAAGGCGAGCGAGTCGGAGCACCACGGCGCGCCGCGGCACGCCGGCGAGGACCCGCAGGAGCTGGTGCAGTTCTACATGTGGCTGCAGTTCATCGCCGACGAGCAGCGCCGCGTGGCGCAGGAGCGGGCGGTGGCGGCCGGGATGCGGCTGGGCATCATGACGGACCTGGCCGTGGGTATCCACCCCGGCGGGGCGGACGCGGCGACGCTGCACGAGGTGCTGGTGCCGGATGCCTCGGTGGGCGCGCCGCCGGACCAGTACTCGCAGCAGGGCCAGGACTGGTCGCAGCCGCCGTGGAACCCGCAGCAGCTGGCTTCAGCCGGCTACGGGCCGTGGCGCGATTTGCTGCGCACGGTGCTGCGCCACTCGGGTGGAATCAGGGTGGACCACGTTTTGGGGCTGTTCCGCCTGTTCTGGCTGCCGCGCATGGACACCCCGGCGCACGGCGCGTACATGAACTACGACTTCGAGGCCATGGTCGGCGTGTTAGTGCTGGAGGCGCAGCGCGCCGGTGCCGTGGTGGTGGGCGAAGACCTAGGCACGTTCGAGCCGTGGGTCCAAGACGTGCTGCGCGACAAGGGCATCCTGGGCACCTCCGTGCTGTGGTTCGAGTCCGTGCCGCCGGAGGCGCCGCGCCCGTCGCAGCAGTACCGCAACCTGGCGCTGACCGCCGTGGGCACCCACGACCTGCCGCCCACCGCCGGGTACCTGGAGGGCGCGCACAATGCGCTGCGCCACAAGCTCGGTCTGGTCAAGGAGTCGCTGGAGGAGCTCAACGCCACCGACGCCGTGTGGATCTCGCAGGTGCTCGCCGCGGCGCAGGCGGAGGGGGCGTTCGACAACTCCCCGCTCGCTGACGTGGACTTCCTCGACCGGGACCTCGGCGAGTACGACGACGTGGACGCCCTCGTCGAGGGGCTGACGCGGTTTATCGCCTCCACCCCGTCCGCGATGACGTGCACGAACCTGGTGGACATGGTGGGCGACACCCGCATTCAAAACCAGCCGGGCACCAACCGCGAGATGTACTCCAACTGGTGCATCCCGCTTTGCGACGCCTCCGGCACCCCCGTCCTCATCGAAGACCTGCCCGACGTTGCGCTGTTCGCGCGCATCGCCAAAGCGAGCGCTAGAGGGCGCTAATAATTGCCGCGACGACCACGAGCGCGATGAGCACCCACATCACCTGGGTCACCCGCGACTGCGGGTACTTGCGCTGCGGCTTGGGCAGCTTCTGGTCCTGCTTGCGCAGCTCTTCCGGGTTGGCCATGGTGTGTAAGCCTAGCGCCGCGGGCTAGCGGCGGGAAAACAGGCGCGCGGCGGCATGCGCGACACCGTCGACAAGGCGCAGCAGCGCGTACCCTACCGCGGCGCACACCGGCGCGGCCACAGCGAGGATCGCGGGGACCTGCAGCCAAGGGCTTAGGCCCATCATCCAGCCGAAGAGAGCGCTGCTCATCAGATCAGGCCCATCGCGTAGCCGACCGCCGGCACGAGCGCCGCAACGGCGGCCACGACGCCGAGGGTGATCAGCAGCGCCTTGGCGATGTTGTTGTCGCGCGGCTCCTCCACGGTGTCCTCGCTGCTTTGCGCCTCATCCCCCGCCGTGGCCTCAGGCGTAACGACGGGCGCCTCACTCGGCACACTCGACGGGGTGGCCGCCCCGACCGGAATCGGCCGTTGCAACGTGGCGGCCGGGATGATCACGGACTTTGAGGTCGGCCCAGAGATGTGGATGGAGTTGCCCGACACGGAGGTCACAGCAGGCGACGGCTCACGCTTCGGCTCCAGCGACGCCCCCGGCGCCTCCGCGGCAGGCTTCAGGTCTCGCGTGACCTCCGCAACGGGGTTCACCACGGTGCTGCGCACCGGAGAAGGCACCGCCGGCGTGGTCGTCGTCTTCGCGGCCGACGCACCGTAGTGGGAACGGAGGAAGGCGTCGATGCGGGAGTCGTCGTAAAGCGCACCGCTTTGCAGGGAGCTGGCGCGCTCGAAGCCGACCACCTCGTCGCCGCGCTCGTCCACCAGCGCGTTCGCCCCGGACATCACGCCGACGAGCCCGCGGCCCGGCGCGTAGACGGGCCCGCCGGAGTCGCCGTAGTCCGGTATGCCGGGGGCGTCGAAGTAGATGGTTTTCTCAATCATGCCCACGAACGGCCCGCAGGCGGCGTCGGTGGTGCCGCCGTGGGAGGCGTAGCCGTGGTAGCAGAGGGTCTCGCCGGGTTCGAGGTCCTGGATGGGCACGTATTCGCCGCCGTAGGGGTTTCCGCCGACCTCGACGCCGTTGAACCAGTAGATCACCGCCCAGTCGTTGACGTTGGAGGCGCCGTAGTAGGCGGCGGCCGGGTAGATCATGCCGGCTGGGGTGGACATTTCGCGGCCCTTGCTGTCGGCGAGGTAGACCATCGCCCCGGTTTGCCACCCGTATTGGCCGTTGTCGACGCAGTGCCCGGCTGTGTAGCTGCGGCGCTGCGCGGGGTCGTTGTAGCCGATGGTGCAGGCGGTGAGGTTGTCGTCGCCGAGGTTGTCCACGAACATGCGGGCGCCTTGCTTCACGACGAGACGTTCCGCCGCCGGCGCCGTATCCCCCACCACGAGACCGGACGCTGCCAGCGCGGACGCCGCGGCGAACGCAGCAACGCGTGCGCCCACGCGGGGACGTCGCACAGTTGCGTTCGCCATACAGCTTTCCTTGTCTTGTCTTTTAAAGGTTTCCCCGGAACTGTACAGCACGAACCCGCGGAATTACACGTCTGTGCCTGCGAGCCCGCGGCGCTCAAGCAGCGGGCGGGTGTCCTTGTCGCGGCCGCGGAAGGCGCGGTAGGCCTCCGCGTAGTCGCGCGAGGAGCCCTTGGACAGGATCGTCTCGCGGAACTTCGCGCCCGTTTGCCGGTTGATACCCTCCTCGGCGACGAGCTGGTAGCCGTCCGCGTCGAGTGCCTCGGCCCACAGGTAGGAGTAGTAGCCCGCGGAGTAGCCGCCGGCGAAGATGTGGTTGAACCAGGTGGAGCGGTAGCGCGGCTCCAGCCCTTCGACGTTCAGGCCGAGCTCGCGCAGGACGTTTTCTTCGAAGGCGTCGATATCCGACGGGATGTCGCCGGCAAGCGAGTGCCACGCAAGGTCGATCGCGCTCGCCGCAAGGTACTCGGCGGTGGTGAAACCCTGGCCGAACTGGCGCGAGGCCTCCATCGCCTGCAGAAGTGGCGCCGGGATGACCTCGCCGGTGTCCACGTGGCGGGCGTAGTTGCGGGCAATCTCCGGGGCGAAGGCGTAGTTCTCGTTGATCTGGGAGGGGAACTCCACCCAGTCGCGGGGGACGTTGGTGCCGGAGTGCGACGGGTAGCGCACGTCGGAGAGCAGGCCGTGCAGGGCGTGGCCGAACTCGTGGAACAGGGTGGTCACCTCGTCGATGGTGAGCAGGTTGGAGCTGATCGACATGACGTTGACCACCACCGGCTTCGTGCCGGCGAGGTGCGACTGGTCCACGAACGAGCTCATCCAGGCGCCGCCGCGCTTGGACGGGCGGGCGTTGTAGTCGGTCAGAAGCAGCCCGATACCGGTGCCGTCTTCTTCCTTCACCTCCCACACGTCCACGTCCTCGCGGTAGCCGGCCAGATCCTCGCGCTTTTCCACCGTGATGCCGTAGAGCAGGTTGGCGGCAAAGAAGACGCCGTCGGTCAGCACCTGCTCGAGTGGGAAGTACTTGCGCAGCTCCGCTTCGTCGATGCCAAGTTCTTCCTCGCGGCGCTTGGCTTGCCAGTACGGCCAGTCCGCGCCGCCCAGCTCCTCGCCGGCCAGTTCGCCGGCGAGCTTGCGCTCGGCCTCGGCGTTGGCGGCCGCCGCCGGTGCCAGGTCCGCGATGAGCTGGCGCGCTGCCGCGGCGGTGCCGGCGGTTTCCTCCGCGATGACGTAGTCGGCGTGCGTGTCAAAGCCGAGCAACTTCGCGCGCTCCTGGCGCAGCTTCACGGACTCCAGCACGATGTCCGGGTTGGTGTCGCGGCCGCGGGCGCGGGAGGCGTCGAAAAGCTTGTGGCGCGCAGAAGAGGTGTCCAGCTCCGACTGCAGCGCCTGGGTGGTGGGCAGCTCGATCGGCACGACGTAGCGGCCGCCGTCCTCGTACGCGGCCAGCTGGTCGTCCGACAGCCCGGCGAGCTCCTCGCGCGAAAACTCCACCGCGAGCTTCTTCGTGTCCGCGAGCAGGTTGCGGCCGAAGCGCTCCGACAGCTCAGACAAACGCTGGTTGATCTCCTGCAGGCGGGACTTCCCGGCGGCGTTAAGGTCCGCGCCGCGGCGGGTGAAGCGGCGCAACAGCTCGCTGTGAAGCCTCTGCGACTCCGCGTCCGCCGGCACCTCGACGCCCTTGATGCGCTGGTAGAGCGCGTCGTTCTGGTAGATCGAGTCCACGTGCGCCGACAGCTTCGGCACGATGCGGTCGGCCACCGCGTCGAACTCGTCGGTGGCGTCGGTGCCCTGCAGGTTGAAAAACCAGGACATCACCCGGTCCAAGTCTTGGCCGGCCAGCTCGAAGGCTTCGACGGTGTTTTCCCACGTCGGCGCGTCTGTGGTGGTGATCTCGGCGATTTCCGCGGCGTGGCGCTTCAGCGCCTCTTCAAACGCGGGCTCCACGTGCTCGAGGCGGATCGCGGCGAAGTCCGGCAGGTTGTACGGCAGGGTCGAGGGGGTCAGAAGCGGGTTTGTCATGGCGGTCAGTGTATGCGGATACGATCTGCCGCATGGGTGAAACGGAAATCACATGCGCGGCCGGCACCATCGTGGGCACTGTCCGCGATAACGCGAGGCTTTTCGGCGCCATCCCGTTTATCGCCGAGTCCCGCCCCTTCGACGACCCGGTGGCCGTAAAGCAGGGATTGCTTCTCGGCGCCACCGCGCCGCACCCGAACGCCCTTTCCATCAGTGCCCCGCTCGGCGCGCGCCCGGGCACGGATTGCCCGGTGGTGGTGTGGTTATCCAAGCCGACCGAGCTGGGCGACGGGTTCGTCCACGTGCATGTGCCCCACCGCGACGGCTTCGAAGGCTTCCTCCCGTTCGCCGCCGACGCCATCGGGCACTTCCGCGGCGTGGCGGACGTCAAGCTCGCGTTGCGCTGGATCCAGCGCAACATCGAAGCGTTCGGGGGCGATCCCACCAACGTCACCGTCGTCGGCGCCGGCGAGGAGGCGGCCGTTGCGCTGTGGCTGTGCCGGCGCGACCACTACGCCGGCGAGTTCCGCCGCGTGTGGGCCGCCAGCCCCGTCTTCCCGCGCGCGCCGTACGCCAAGCGCAAGTGGATCGTGCGCTACCTGCTGTCCGCGCCGCTGACGCGCGACTCGCTCAACGAGTTGGCGGAACAGCGGCCGGCGAGGGTGGGGCGGAGCTACCGTCGATACGCAAAGTGCTTCGGACCGCTGGGCCCGCAGCCCCACGACGCCTCCGAGCTCGCCGAGCTCGCCCACATCCGCGTCGAAGACGCGCTGGACCCTGGCGCGATCGCCCAGTTCGCCCGCTAGTTGTTCAGGTTGCCTTTGAAGGTGACGTTGCCGATGGTGAACTCCGCGTCCCACAGGTTTCCGGTGGTCACGTCGAAGGGGTACTTCGCGTTCACGGTCGCGCCCGGGCCCAGCGGGCGGTCCAGGCCCACGATGTCCACGCCGGCCTCCTCCGCGACGGGGACGAACTTCGCGTCCTTCATGTCCGGGTTGGAGGTGGAGTTGACGTTGTAGCGCAGCGTCGGCTCGAGCGCGTCCTCCGGCAGCGGCGCGTCCGACTCGTTGGTGATCGCCACCACAACAACCGAGCCGCCGTTGGGCGCGTACGAAGTGCCCTGCCACTTGTAGGAGAGCTCCATCGCCGGGTCCTCCACCCGCTCGCCGTTGGTTTTGTCGCTGACCAACGGGTCCGCCTCGTTGACTTCGAAGGGCTTGCGCTGCACACCGATGCGGTCGTCCGCCTGGCCCTGCGGAGCGTCCTCCGCGGCGGTGACCTGGGTGGAGCTGATGGTGTCCTCCCCCATCTCGGCGTCCGCGCAGGCGGAAAGCGCCAAGGCGGCTGCCAGGGCTGCGGCGGTCAGTGCGGCCTTGGGGCGGCGGGTGCGGTGGGACATGTACGCCTCTTCTTCTTAGGGGTGGTTTTGACAGTTCTGCCCCACTTTACAGCCCTAGTAGGGTGTCGAAATTATGCAGTCGATGATGCGCGTGATCCGCAGTGCCTCCGCCCTCTGGCCGTTTTATATCGCCGTGGTGGCGGTCTCCACGCTGGTGGCTGGTCTGGGTTTGGTCACCCCGTTTTTGTTGCGGGAGGCGACGGACACCATCGTGGCCAAGCTTGGCGACGATTCCTTGCCCGACCCCACCCGCACCGTCATCTGGCTCGCGTTCGCACTGTTCGCCGCCGAGGCGCTGGCCTCGGTGCTGCGCAACGTCTCCGGGTACTTGGGCGACGTGATGGTCGCCCGTATCCGCCAGATCCTGTCCACCCGGTATTTTGCCAAGCTGCTGGCGCTGCCGCAGCGCTACTACGACAACCAGGTCACCGGCACGATCATCGCCCGGCTGGACCGCTCGATCGCCAACGTCACGCAGTTCATCCAATCCTTCACCAACAACTTTTTGCCCATGCTGATGCAGGTGGTGGCGATTTTGGGCATCACCGCCTACTACTACTACTACTACTGGCCGCTGACCGTGCTGCTGGCCCTGTTGTTCCCGCTCTACACCTGGCTCACCGCGCTGACGTCGAAGCGCTGGCAGGTGTTTGAGAAGGAGAAAAACGCCAACATCGACGAGGGCAACGGCCGCTTCGCCGAGGTCGTGGGCCAGGTGAAGGTGACGAAGTCCTACGGCGCGGAGGTGCGCGAGCTGGAGAAGTTCGGCCGCCACTACACCAACACCGTGGACATCACCCGCCCCCAGTCGCGCTGGTGGCACTCCATGGACACGCTGCGCGGCGTGGCTATGAACCTGATCTTTTTGGGCATCTACCTGATCCTGTTCACCCGCACCCTGAACGGGCACTTCACTGTCGGCGAGATGGTCATGCTCATCCAGATGGTCACCATGGCGCGCCAGCCGGTGACGATGATGAGCTGGATCGTGGATTCCGCCCAGCGCGCCATCGCCGGCTCGCGCGACTACTTCAAGGTGATGGACGAGCCGGTCGAGCCGACAGCGAACCGCCAGCTCGTGGCGGCGACGCAGGCGTCGGGCATGCCGGAGGTCGTCGCAAAGCAGCAGGCTCCGCTGCAGGTGCGCGAGCCGGTCATCGCGTTCGAGGACGTCACCTTCGAATACATCGAGGGCGAGCCTGTGCTGCACGACGTCAACTTCGCCGCCCACGAAGGCGAAACCGTCGCCCTTGTCGGCGAATCCGGCGGCGGCAAATCCACCATTGTGAACCTGCTTTTGGGGCTGTACCCCATCACCCGCGGCCGGCTGCGCGTGTGCGGCGAGGAGCTGTCCGAGCTGGACGTGGAGAAGCTGCGCGCCACCACCGGCGTGGTGTTCCAGGAGGCTGCACTATTTTCCGGGTCAGTGTTTGAGAACATCGCCTACGGCAAGCCGGACGCCACGCTGGAGGAAGTCGTGGAGGTGGCGAAGCGGGCGAACGCGCACGAGTTCATCATGAAGTTCGCCGACGGCTACGACACCGTCATCGGTGAGCGCGGCCTGCGCCTTTCCGGCGGGCAGCGCCAGCGCGTGGCCGTGGCGCGCGCCATGCTCAAGGACGCGCCGATCCTGATCCTGGACGAGGCCACCTCCGCCCTGGACACCAAGGCCGAGCGCGCCGTGCAGGCCGGCCTGGACCAGCTCATGGAAGGCCGCACCACCATCATGATCGCGCACCGGCTTTCCACCATCGCGGGGGTGGACACGATCATCACACTTCGCGACGGCCACGTCGACGAGATCGGCTCACCTTCCGAGCTGGCGGTTTCCGGCGGCATCTACTCCGAGCTTTTGCGCCTGACGGCGTCGTCGTCCGCCGCGGACCGGGAGCGGCTCAAGGCGTTCGGGTTCCACGTCGACGGCGCGGACGACGAGAACGAGGACGGGGAGGACGGCGCGGATGCGGCGCAGTAACCCCCACCCCGCGCCCCACGCACCTCTCGCGCCAAATCCAGCTAGTAAGACCCAGCTATTCGCGTTTTTTCGGCGGATAACGGGGTCCTACTAGCTGGATCTATGGAAGCTACAGGCGTGGTGCGATGCTTTGGTCAACCCACTCGTCAATATCGTCGCGGAGCGCCCGCGCTGTACCGAAAGGGTATGCCTTCCACGGCTACGTTCGTCCATGCCTCCCAACCTAGCGTGCGCGAGCGGCGCGCTGATCTACGCCGCCCGCGTTTTTATTCAGCGCGACGAGGCCCCGATGGCGGCGCTCAGCCTAGCGCTAGTGGCACTCACCACATCCTCCTTGGCCCCGCCGTTCGCGTGGGCGTGGATGCTGCCGGGCGTGTTCATCATCGGCGAGTTCGCGTGGCGCCACCGCGAGGTTGCCGCACTGCTCACCATGCTCACCTACCTGGGCCTTTCCACCGTGTTCGTGCCGCACTCGCAGTTTAAAAACATGGACACAATCGCCGGGCGCGACCGGGTGCTCAGCGACTGGGTCATGTCGTCCGTGGTGTGGTGGACGCTGCTCACCGCCGCGGTGTTCGCCGCGTGGGCGCTGACCCAACGCAGAGAAGATGATGGCTACCGTAGGCCCCATGCAATTCCCCGATCTAACTACCCTGCAAGCCCGCGGCACCAGGAAGTGGACGCAGTTCAACCCTGACGTGTTGCCGCTGTTTATCGCGGAGAGCGATTTTCCCACCGCGCCCGCTGTGAAGCAGGCGATCGTGGACGCCGCCGAGCGCGAGATGTTCGGCTACACCCCCGCCCCGCACGCGCACCGGCTCGGCGAGGCCGTGTCCGACTTCTACGCGGACCGTTACGGCTGGCGTCCGGACGCGGAGAAGATCTTCCCGGTCGCGGACGTGGTGCGCGGCGTGATGTTGGCTATCCAGTACTTCACAAAGGGCGATGTGGTGGTCCCGGTCCCCGCCTACTTCCCCTTCCTCGATGTCGCGGAGGTCGCAGGCCGGGGGCGTATCGACGTCAGCTCCGCCGGCGGCCTCGATCTGGCGGAAGTGGAGACCGCATTCCAAAACGGCGCGGGCAGCATCATCGTGACCAACCCGTTCAACCCGGGCGGCTACGTGTTCTCCGAGGAACAGCTCGACGAGGTCTGCGCGCTGGCCCGCAAGTACGGCGCCCGGGTGATCGTGGACGAGATCCACGCCCCGCTGGTCTACGACGGCGCCCACGTCTGCGCCGCGGCGAACAACCCGGACGTGTGCATCACGGTCACGGCGACGTCCAAGGCGTGGAACGTCGCGGGGCTCAAGTGCGCGCAGATGATCTTCTCCAACGACGAGGATGTGCAGACCTGGAACGCGATGTCGGGCGTGGCCAAGGACGGCGTGGGCACCCTGGGCATTATCGCGGCGGAGGCCTGCTACGACCACGGCCGCGAGTTCCTGGACGAGGAGATCGCGCAGCTCAAGGCCAACCGCGACTGGCTGGTGGAAAACCTGCCGCAGGCGGTGCCGGGCATCGAGATCGAGGTGCCGGCGGCGACCTACCTGATGTTTTTGAACTTCAAGGACACCAAGCTTGCCGACGAAAAACCCGCCGCGTGGCTGCGCCGCCACGCCAAGGTGGCCATGAACGAGGGAATGGACTTCGGCCCCGGCGGCGAGCACCGCGCAAGGCTGAACTTCGCCACCAGCCCAGAGATCCTGGAGGAGGCGGTGCGGCGGATTGGCGGAGCCGTCGCAAAGCTTTAGCATTTCACCTCATGGAACCTTGTTCCCATCTAGCGGTCGGGTGGTCTACACTCTAGAGAACTCCAACCCAACTAGAGAGGAACGACCATGGGTTCCACAGTGGTGTCACAGCCCGACGGCGGTTCGAAGCGCTCCACCAGCGCGATCATCGTCACCGGGCTCGCGCTGTTTTCGATGTTCTTCGGCGCGGGCAACCTCATCTTCCCGCCCATGCTGGCCGTGGAAGCCGGCGACAACTTCTGGCCGGCGCTGATCGGCTTCCTCACCACCGCTTCCCTCCTGCCGGTGCTGGCCGTGATCGCCATTGCGCTGTCCGGCTCGAACCTGCGCGACCTGGCGCAGCGCGCCGGCTCCATCTTCGGTGTGGTCTTCCCGGTGCTGGCGTATTTGTCCATCGGCGCGTTCTACGCCCTGCCGCGCACCGGCGCCGTCTCGTTTGAAACGGCGATCACCCCGCTGTTCGGCCTCGAATCCTTTGCCTCGTCCGCCGTGTTCAACGTGGCGTTCTTCGGCATCGCGCTGGCGCTGTCCTGGAACCCCACCACCATCATGGAGAAGCTGGGCAAGTTCCTCACCCCGGCGCTTCTGGTGCTGCTGGTTGTGATGATCTCCGTGGCCGCGTTCCGCTGGTCCGCCGAGCCGGTCACCCCGAGCGAGCCGTACGACGACGGCCCGCTGACCGCCGGCCTGCTCGAGGGCTACCTCACCATGGACTCCATCGCCGCCCTGGCGTTTTCCATCGTGGTCATCTCCACCCTGCGCCACCGCGGCTTCAGCGAGGGCAAGGAGCTTGTCAACGGCACCATCGCCGCAGGTGTCGGCGCAGGCATTATGCTGGGCCTGGTCTACATCGGCCTGGGGCTGATCGGCCGCGTCATGCCGAACGCCGGCGAGTTCGACAACGGCGCGGGACTGTTGGCGGAGGCCGCGAACCTGACCATGGGCGGCGCCGGCCAGGCCGTGTTCTCCGCCATCGTGCTGCTGGCCTGCCTGACCACCGCGGTGGGCCTGATCACCGCAACCGGCGAGTACTTCTCCGAGCAGTTCCCCGGCTCCTACCACGTCTGGGCCGTCATCTTTGCCGTGGCCTCCATGATCATTGCCACCCAGGGCCTGGAGTTCGTCATGGCGATCGCCGCGCCGGTAATCGGCTTCCTCTACCCGCCGGCGATCACCCTGATCGCACTGACCCTCATTGAGCCGGCGTTCCGTGCCCGCACCCGCTTCAGCTGGGCGTTCTTCCTGCCGCTGTGGACGGCCGTGGTGTGGTCCGCCATCGAGACGTTCATTTCCCTGGAGTGGGGCGCAGACGCCCTGAGCCCGATCGTTGCGTGGGCGCCGCTGTTCGACGCTGGCCTTGGCTGGGTTGTCCCGGTTGTCACCACGTTTGTCATCGGCCTGGTCGTGGACTTTGTCCGTCCCAAGCCCGCCATGATCCCGGGCACGATGGAGTCCGTCGAGGGCGAGGACCTGTCTGCGGAGGGCGACGCGGTCCCCGTTCTGCAAGCAAAGGACTAGTACGGTGGGGCGCATGAACGCCCCACTTTCTCTTATCGATTTCTGCACCCGCTACCCCGGCGAATCCGTCGGTGAGGCGACGCAGCGATCCGTGGCCTTCGCCCAGCAGGCGGAGGCCTTAGGTTATTCGCGCATCTGGTACGCCGAGCACCACAACATGTCCAGCATCGTCTCCTCGTCGCCGGCGGTGCTGATCAGCCACATCGGCGCGAAGACCAGCCGCATCCGGTTGGGCGCCGGCGGCGTGATGCTGCCGAACCACTCCCCGTACGTCATCGCCGAGCAGTTCGGCATGCTGGAGGAGCTCTACCCCGGCCGCATCGACCTGGGGTTGGGCCGGGCGCCCGGCACCGACCAGCAGACCCTGGGCCGGGCGCTGCGCCGCGACCCGCGCGCCGCGGAGAACTTCCCGCAGGACGTCCAGGAGCTGCAGGCCTGGCTGTCCAACCAGTCGCCGCTGCCGGGCGTGACCGCCATGCCGGGTTTTAACACCAACGTGCCGCTGATCATTTTGGGCTCGTCCATGTTCGGCGCCTCTCTGGCCGCGCAGCTGGGGCTGCCGTACGCGTTCGCCTCCCACTTCGCCCCGCAGCATTTGGAGCAGGCCACCGCCTACTACCGCGACAACTACCAGCCGTCCGAGCGCCACCCGGAGCCGTACTGCATCGCGGCGGTCAACGTCACCGCCGCCGACAGCGAGGAGGATGCGAAGCGCCAGACGAAGGTGGTGCACAGAAACCGCGTGCGCGCGTTTATGGGGCGCCAGGGCAAGCAGCTTTCCGACGACCAGCTGGACACCGTGGTCAACTCCTACCAGGGCCGCCAGATCATCGACATGCTGCGCTACACCGCCGAGGGCACCGGCGAACAGGTCGCCGAGTACTTGGAGGCGTTCCGCAAGACTGCCCAGGCGGACGAGCTAATGATCTCGCTGCAGGCCGGCAGCCACGATGAGGTGAGCCGGTCCATGGAAATCCTTGCCCAAGCCTGGGGCTAAAGCGGGACACATCTCCAACTAATAGGACTTATGCGCTGGCTGGTTTAGTATCGGGTGTCGTTACATTCCCGGTTGTCTAAGACAAGGACGTGATCCCGCACATGGCGCAACTGCCCACCGGCCCGCTTCGTCGCCCGCAGCAGCACGAAGAGATCGCGGACTACCTGCGCGATGAGATCTTCGCGGGCCACATCCCGGCCGGCGAGTCGCTGCCCAGCGAGGTGGAGCTGTGCGAGCAGTTCAACACTTCCCGCGGGCCGGTGCGCCAAGCCGTGGCCACGCTACGCGCCGAGGGGCTGCTCTCCTCCGGCCGCGGCCGCCGCTCCCTGGTGCTGTCGAACACCCGCACCGAAACGTTCGAGGAGATTTTGTCCAACACCTCCTGGATTTTCCGCATGGGCAAAGACCCCAGCGAGGAAATGGAAAAGTTCGGCATGGACACCGCCGACGAGGAGCTGGCGGAGTACATGCGCATCAACCCGGGCGACGAGGTCTTTGTTGTCCGGCGCGTGCGCAGCGCCGACGGCGAGCCGGTGGTGATGGAGCGGATGGCGTTTCTGCCGTCGCTGGCGCAGATCATCGAAACCGTGGACACCTCCGAGCAGTCCATCCACCGCGAGCTCATCCGTGCCGGCGCGGACTTCAACAACATCTCGCGCGCATTCACCATCGAACAGGCGGACGCCGACATCGCCTCCAAGTTGGGCATCGCCGAGAACGCGCCGGTGCTGCGCGTGAAGATCAAGGCGCTGACCCACAACGGCGAGGTGCTCGAGGTAGCCGAGCACATCTTCCGCGTGGACAAGCTGTCCTTCGGTCTGAACAACGTGCGCGGGCACTCTTCCCCGCTGTGGTTCCAGGCGGAATCCGAGATCCGCTAACCTCACTTCACATGCATGCAAGGACTCTGGCGGCCGCGGCCGCCTTGGCCCTCCCCGTGTCCTTCGCGGCCGCGTGCGGCGAGGCCGCGCCGCGCGACAACGTGGTCGTGGCGGCCTCCGCGGCACCCGCCGGGTTGGACTTCACCACCACCGGCGGCGCGGCCGCGCCCCAGGCTCTCGTGGGTAACGTCTACGAAACGCTCGTGCGTATCGACGCCTCCGGCACCCCCGTGCCCCACCTCGCCGAGCACGTCGAGCGGGGCGGCGGCACCTTCACGTTCCACTTGCGCGACGGCGTGACCTTTGCCGACGGCACACCGTTTACCGCCGACGACGCCGCGTTTTCCATCCACTACGTCCAACACGAGTGGACCAACGGGCTGAAAGCCCAGATGGACCCGGTCACACACGTCGAGGTGGTGGACGAGCGCACCCTGCGCGTGACCGTCGAGGGCGGGACCGCTGCCGAGGACGCGTGGCTGTGGTCCATGGGCACGCTGACGGGGGCGATGATGACACCGGCAGGCGTCGATAGGCTGGCAACCGCTCCCCTGGGCACCGGGCCGTACACCGTGGCCCGCTTCGACGTCGGCGAGGCCATCGAGTTCGACGCGCGCGAGGACTACTGGGGCGGCGACGTCGCGCGCAACGCGGCGATCCGCTACTTCGACGACCCAGTCTCCGCCGTGAACGCCTTGCGCGTGGGTGATGCGGACGTGGTGTGGGGCATGCAGGCCCCGCAGCTCATTGACACGCTGCCGGAGGACATCCGCGTCGAGGTGGGCACCACCAACGGTGAGGTGCTGCTTTCCATGAACAACACCCGCGCGCCTTTCGACGACCCTAACGTGCGCCGCGCCGTGGCGTATGCGGTGGACCGGGCGGCGGTCAACGAGGTGGTCTACAACGGCCTGGCTACCGACACCGGCGGCGCGCCCGTGCCGCCGACGGACCCCTGGTACCCGGGCCGCGACTTCTACCCCTTCGATCCGGACAAGGCCCGCGAGCTGCTCGCCGGGCGCAGCCCGGAAATCACCATCACCGTGCCCAACCGGCCCTATGCGCAGGAAGCCAGCGAGCTGATTTACTCGCAGCTTCGCGACGTCGGCTTCCGCGTGCGCCTGGAAACCGTCGAATTCCCCGCGGTCTGGCTCAACCAGGTGCTCAAGGGCCACGACTACCAGGCCTCGCTGGTGGCCCACGTGGAGCCGCGCGACGTGCCCATGCTCTTCGGCGACCCGGAGTACTACCTGGGCTACGACAACGCGGTGGTGCGCGAGCGCATCGCCGCCGGCGACATGGCCGGCGCGGTGGAGCAGATCATGGACGACGCCGCGGCGCTGACCCTGGCCAACGCCCCGAACATCGTGCTCTACGCCCCGGGTGTCTCAGGCTTGAACCCGAACGTGGTCACCGACTCGCTGCCGTTGAACGAGGTGGAGAAATGATCCGCACCGCGGCCAAACACATCCTGCGCTTCGTGCTTTTGCTCGCCGCGGCGAGCGTGGTCATCTTCACCCTGCTGCGCGCTGTGCCCGGCGACCCGGCGCGCGTGGCGCTGGGGGTCTCGGCCACCGAGGAGGCCGTCGCGGAGCTGTCGGCGCGCCTCGGGCTGGATCAGCCGCTGCCGGTGCAGTACGTCGACTGGGTTGCAGGGCTGCTCACCGGAGACTTCGGCATCTCCATGTCGTCCGGCAAAGACATCACCGACACGGTGATCGAGCGCGCCGGGGTCTCGCTCACACTGACACTTGCGGCGATGGCGGTCTCGCTGGCCGTTGCGGTGCCGGTGGGCGTCTACCTGGCGCGGCGCACCCACTCCCCCGACGGCGCGGTCGTCGGCGCGCTGTCGCAGGTGGGCATCATCGTGCCGTCGTTTCTGGTCGGCATCGCCTTAGTCGCCCTGTTTTCGGTGCGCCTGGGCTGGCTGCCGGCCAACGGCTGGGGCACGCCGGCGCATGCGGTGCTGCCGGTGGCCTCGCTCGCGCTCGTGCAGGCCTCGATTCTCACGCGCTACGTCGCTGCCGCGGTGCGCGAGGAGATGGGCAAAGATTATGTGAGGACGGGCAGGGCCCTTGGTGCGTCGATAGGCAATGTGCTGTTCACCTCGGCACTTCGAAACGCCGCGCTGCCGGTGATCACGGTCGTCGGTGTGCAGCTGGCGTCGCTGGTGGTCGGCGCTGTGGTGATCGAGCGGGTGTTCACCATCCCGGGTTTGGGCACCATGCTTCTCGACGCCGTGGGCAACCGCGACCTAGCCACCGTACAAACGGTGATGATGGTCATCGTGGCGTTCACCCTGGTGGTGAACCTGATCGTGGACCTGACCTATGCGGTGGTGGACCCGCGGATTCGGAGGCAGGCATGAGCTGGCAGCGCAAAGTCGGCGCGGTGATCGTCGCACTGGTGGCCGTCGCGGCGCTTCTGTCGCTGGCGTGGACGCCGTACGACCCGCTGCAGACCGAAGTCGCCGCGCGGTTGCAGGGCACCTCCGCGGCGCACTGGATGGGCACCGACCAGTTCGGCCGCGACATTCTCTCGCGCGTGATGGACGGCGCGCGGCTGACGCTGACCGTGGCCGTGGGCGCCGTCGGGCTGTCCGGACTTATCGGCGTGCCGCTGGGGATCTGGGCCGGCATGCGGCGCGGCGCGTCACGGTTTGTCATGGCCGGCGCCGACCTGCTGCTCGCCTTCCCGGCGCTGCTGCTGGCCATCGTGTTCACCGCCGTGTTCGGCGCCTCCATCTGGATTGTGGTGCTGGCCATCGGCATCGCCGGCATCCCCGCCTTCGTGCGCGTGGCGCGCGCAGGCACGATGCAGGTCATGCAGCACGACTACATCCTGGCGGCGCGCATCGCCAAGGTCTCAGGTCCCGCGATCGCGTGGCGGCACGTGCTGCCGAACATCTGGACGCTCGTGCTCACCCAGGTCTCCGTCGCGGTCGCGCTGGCCATCTTGGCGGAAGCCGGACTGTCGTTTCTGGGGCTCGGCGCCCCCGCGCCCTACGCTTCCTGGGGGCGCATGCTGCAAGCCTCCCAGCCGTATCTGGCCACCTCCCCGCACCTGGCGCTGTGGCCGGGTGCGGCCATCGCGCTGACCGTGCTGGGCTTCAACCTTCTGGGGCACGCTGATGATCGACGTTAATCACCTTTCCATCCCCGGCATCCTGGACGACATCACGTTTTCTGTCGCGCCGGGCGAGCGCGTGGGCATCATCGGCGAGTCCGGCTCCGGCAAGTCCGTCACCGCGCTGTCCATCATGGGACTGAGCGACCTGCCGGCAGAGGGGTCCATCACCGTCGACGGCACCGAGATGGTGGGCACCCCGGACCGCGTGCGCCGGCGTGTGCGCGGCAGGAACGTCGCGATGGTGTTCCAGGAGCCGATGACGGCGCTGGACCCGCTGAAGAAAATCGGCGCACTGGTCTCCCGCGACCTTCTGCGCGAGGTCGGCGTGGACCGGCCCGACGCCTACCCGCACGAGCTGTCCGGCGGGCAGCGCCAACGCGTGCTCATCGCACTCGCCCTGTCGCAGAACCCGGACGTGCTGATTTGCGACGAGCCCACCACCGCACTCGATGCCATCGTGCAGGCGGAGATCCTGGAGCTCTTGGACCGCCTCGTGCGCGAGCGCGGCATGGCACTGTTGTTCATCTCCCACGACCTCGCCGTGGTGCGCCGCATGACCGACCGGGTGCTCGTGTTCAAGGGCGGGCGCATGATGGCGCCGAACTCCGACTACGCCAAGGCACTGGCCGCCGCTGCCGTGGCCGGCCCGCCCGCCGAGCCCGTCCCGCTCGGCGAGCCGGTGGTCACCCTGGACGGGGTCTCCCTGCGCCGCGGGCACACCCTGGCCGTCGACAACGTGGACCTGACCGTGCGCGCCGGCGAGCGCCTCGCCATCGTCGGCGGGTCCGGCTCCGGCAAAACGTCGCTTTTGCACCTCATCGCGGGCCTGCGCGAGCCGAGCGCCGGCACCGTCAACGTTGCGGGCGACGTGCAGATGGTCTTCCAGGACCCGTACTCGTCGCTGGATCCGCGGATGTCCGTGAGGGCGTCGATACGCGAGGCAGGCGTGGATGCCGCCCGCGCCGACGACGTGCTCGCGCGCGTGGGGTTGGAGGGCACAGGCGACCGCACACCGAGGCAGTTCTCGGGCGGGCAGCGCCAGCGCATCTCGATTGCGCGCGCCGCGGCCCCACGCCCGAGCATTTTGCTTGCCGACGAACCCGTCTCCGCGCTCGACGCCACCATCCAGGACCAGGTGCTGGACCTGCTGCGCGATACCGTCGGCACGCACACGCTGATTTTTGTCACCCACGACCTGACAGTCGCGCGCGAGCTGTGCCCCACCGTGGCGGTGATGCGGCACGGGCGCATCGTGGAGCACGGTGCCACCGAACAGGTCTGGGCGGCACCAAAACACCCGTACACGCGCGAGTTGCTCGACGCTGTGCTGTAGATTGTCGCCCATGAGTATGTGCGTCGTCGGATCCATCAACGCCGACCTGACCGTCAACGTGGAGCGCCACCCCACCCCGGGCGAAACCCTGCTGGGCTCGGGCGGCGGGATCACCGCCGGCGGCAAGGGCGCGAACCAGGCCGTCGCCGCGGCGAAGCTGGGCACCCCTGTCGTGCTCGTCGGCGCGACCGGCACCGACGCCAACGCCGAGCCCGCCACCGCAATCCTGCGCGAGGCCGGGGTGGACATGCGCCACGTCGAGGAAGTCGAGGAGGTCACCGGCCTGGCCGTGATCACCGTCGCAGCCAACGGCGAGAACACGGTGCTGGTGGTGCCCGGTGCGAATGCGCTGGTGGGCGCGGAATTCGTGGACAGGCACGTGGAAGCCGTTCAGACCGCGGAGCTTGTGCTGCTGCAGGGCGAGATCCCCGCCGACGGGTTCGCCCGCGCCGTGGAGTTGGCGCGCGGGCGCGTGGTGGTCAACCTCGCCCCCGTCGTCGACGTGCCGCGTAAGTCCTTGATTGCCGCCGATCCGCTCATGGCCAACGAGCACGAAGCCGGCCTGATCTTGGAGCAGCTCGGTCTCGACGGCGCGGGCACCCCGGAAGAACTCGCCCGCCGCCTGTTGGACGCCGGGTTCGCCTCCGTGGTGCTCACGCTCGGCTCCGCGGGCGCGCTGGTCGCCACGCCTCAGGAACTGACCCACATCGACTCGCCCACGGTGGAGGCGGTGGACACCGTCGGCGCCGGCGACTCGTTCGCGGGCGCGTTCTGCCACCGCCTCCTCGACGGCGACAGCATGGTCGACGCCGCGGCGTTCGCGTGCCGCGTCGGCGCGTTCTCGGTCACCCGGCCCGGCGCGCAGCCGTCCTACCCGTCCGTGGGCGACGAACTGCCCGAAATTTAACCCCCTAACATCACTGGAGAATCACAGATGGCCCCCGGAAAGAGCGGCGACCGGAGGTCGTCGACAAGCTCAAAGCTGCCCATGCGTGTACATCGCGCCTCAGGCCTGTACCCGGACGACATGCACCCCGGCCTCGTGCCCGGCATCAGCGTCGAAGAATCGCGCCACAGTTTCGGAGTAGACAAGGTCGTCTTCGGCGTCACGGCCGCGGCGATCGTGGCGTTTGTCGCCTGGGGTGTGACGGCCCCCGACCAAGTCGCCGCCGTCTCCTCCGACGCGCTGTCCTGGGGGCTTCGCAACTTCGGCTGGCTGTTCAACATCGTCCTCGTCGCCTGTGTGGTCATCATGGCGGTGCTGGCCTTTTCCCGCTTCGGCAACATCACGCTGGGCAAAGACGACGAAGAACCCGAGTACTCGTTCTTCTCGTGGGTGGCCATGATGTTCGCCGCCGGCATCGGCGTGGGAATCTTCTTCTTCGGCCCCTCCGAGCCGCTGACCATGTACCTCGACCCGCCGCCGCTGACAGTCGAAGGCGGCACCGAGGAAGCGCTGCACCAAGCGATCGCCCAAGCCAACTTCCACTGGGGGATCTCCCCGTGGGCGCTCTACGCGCTCGTCGGGGGCGCCATGGCGTACTCCTGCTACCGGCGCGGCCGCCCCACCCTCATGTCGTCGCTGTTCACGCCGGTGTTTAAGCGCTCCGGCCCGTTCGGCAAAGTCATCGACATCCTCGCAATCGTTGCCACCCTGTTCGGCACCGCCGCCACCCTGGGCATCTCCACCCTCCAAATCGGCGACGGCATCGCCATCATGCGCAGCGGCGAGGCGGCGCCGATGGGCGTACTGCTGATCGTGATGGGCGTGCTCACCGCAGGCTTTGTCATCTCCGCCGTCTCCGGCGTGGGCAAGGGCATCCGCATCCTGTCCAACATCAACATCTCGCTGACCTCCCTGGCGATCCTGTTCATCTTCGTCACCGGGCCGACGCTGTTCCTGATCAACCTGCTGCCGTCCGGGACGCTGACCTACGCCGACCGCTTCTTCGATATGGCGTCGCGCTCGCTGTCTTGGGGCGAAGACACCCTCGAGTTCCAGTCGATCTGGACAGCCTTTTACTGGGCGTGGTGGATCGCCTGGGCGCCGTTCGTGGGCATGTTCATCGCACGCATCTCCCGCGGCCGCACGCTGCGGCAGTTCGCGGTGGTGACCACCCTCGTCCCCACCGCCGTGCTGATCTGCGCGTTCACGATCTTCGGCGGCACCGCGATCACGTTTTCCCGCGAAGGCAGGGAAGGCTTCGACGGCAGCGCCACCCCGCAGCAGGTGCTGTTCAACATGTTCGGCGAGATGCCGCTGGCCGATATCACCCCGTACATCCTCATCGCCATCCTGTCGGTGTTCTTCATCACCTCAGCCGACTCCGCCTCCGTGATCATGGGCTCCATGTCCTCCAAGGGCGACCCCGCGCCCAACAAGCTCGTGGTGGTGTTCTGGGGCTTGGCCATGATGGGCATCGCCGTGGTCATGCTGCTCACCGGCGGCGAGGACGCCCTGTCCGGGCTGCAGTCGCTGACCATTGTGGCCGCGATGCCGTTTTCCGTGGTGATCCTGCTGCTGATGTACTCGTTTATCAAAGATCTATCCACGGACCCGATGGCCATCCGCACGTCCTACGCGCGCAACGCCGTGAAGTCCGCGGTGATGCGCGGCATCGAGGAGTACGGCGACGATTTCGAAATCACCGTCGAGGCCTCCGCCGTGGGCCAGGGCGCCGGCGCCGAGTTTGACTCCACGTCCGACGAGTACACCGACTGGTACCGCCGCACCGACGAGCAGGGCACGCCTGTGGGCTACGACTACGAAACGGGCGAGTGGTCCGACGGCTACACCGCCGAAGAAGGCGAAGAGAAGGACGACCGCTAGCTACACCCCCGCCATGTCCAGCAGGCGCCCCAGCACCGCCTCGCCGTGGCGGCGCAGCCCGTCGTGCTGGAACTGGTCCGTTGCAAACACCTGCGCGCCGATGGCTGAGGCGGTCTCGAGCGACAGCTCGCGCGGGACGAAGATGTCGTCGGTGTAGACCGCCGCGTACGCGTCGTAGCCGCTGCCCAACCCCGCGTACAGGTTGGACCAGTCGTCCTTTTCCGCCAGCTCGTGGGCGACCTGTGTGAACGGGCGCAGCGCCGGGTCTTCGTCGAATTGGAACGGGAAGATGTGCTCGCCGGTGAGGTAGAACTCCGCATCGTCCGGGTGTGCGTCCGGTGCAAAGCCCTCGAGCTCGGCGGAAACCCTCTCGGCCGCCCAGTTGGTCGCACCCGGCACCGTTCCGCCGTAGATGGTTTCGTGCACCGCGGCGTACAGCGGGCCTTTGGCAAAACTGACGCGCTCGCCCACCTCCGCCAGAAAATCGGTACGCAGGCGCCCGTTTGGGTGAAACGGCGCCTCAAACAGCCGCGCCAGCGACTCGAAGCCGCCCTCGCGCCCCAGCTCAATGCCTAAGGTGCGCAGCCGCCGTGCGCTCAGGCGCTCCCCCGTCGGCAGCAGTTCTTCTTCCCCCTCGAGGTGGCGGCACACCTCGCGCACCATCGCCTCGGCGGCCGGGTAAGCCTCGTTGAACTGCAGGTGGCGGCGCTTCAGCTTCGCAAACGTCGCCCGGTACACCTCGTCTGCGCCCTTGCTTATCGACGGCACACCTCCGGTAAACAACGCCCTCCCCACACCCTCCGGGTGCGCGGCCAGGTAGTGCATGAGGCAGAACCCGCCGAAGGACTGTCCCAGCACGTCCCACTGCTTCAGCCCCATCTCCTCGCGCAGCGCTTCGGCGTCGGCAACGATCTCGTCGGCGCGCAGTTGCGTGAGCACTTTAGCGTCGATAAGCGAAGGTGTCGCCGCGTCGATCCGGGTGGAGCGGCCGGTGCCGCGCTGGTCCAACAGCACCACCTGGTAGCCGCGGGACAGCGCGTGGGTGATCCACGCGAAGCGCTGGCGCGGCGCCGGAAAACCCGGCCCGCCCTGCAAGTACAGCAGCGCCGGCGCGTGCGGATCGCCGAGAACGCGGGCGAAGACGGTGAACCCGCCGCGGGTGATTTCGATCTCGCGCATCAGTCCAGCCTTTCGAACAGGCCGCGGGCAACCTCCGCGCCGCGGGCCCAGATGCCGTCGTGGAACCACTCGGAATGCGTCCACACCTGCAAGTTCGGGGTTTTGCGGGCGGACTGGATGGTCAGCTCGTACGGGATGAACACGTCACGCTCGTACAGGATCGCCGCCGCCGGAACCTGGTTTGCGGAGGTATCCTGCGCCTGCGCCTTGAGGTCGGTGCGCTGGTGCACCGCATCCACCGCGCCGTAGAACGGACGCAATGCCGGGTCTTCTTCGAAGTGGGTGCGGAAGAAGTGGTTGCCAAGCAGGGGCAGGTCGGCGAACTCCTCGCGCCAGATCCGGTCCGCGGACCAGTTCACTGCGTGGCCGGGACGTGCCATCACGGTTTCGTGGATCACGGCCCACAGCGGCATGGTCTCCAGCGAGATGATGCTGCCGAGCTGTGCGAGGAAGTCCCCGCGCAGGCGCTTCTCTCCGCCGCGGGTGGTAAACGGCGCCTCGAACAGGTTGGCCAGCTGGGCAAAGTCGTCCTCCTCACCCAGCAACACGCCAGCCATCTTCATCCGTGTTGCGGACAGACGCTCCCCGGTGGGCATGCGCTCGTCGTGGTTGTCCAAGTGGTCGGCGACCTCCTCGACCCTGCCCTTGATCCAGGGGATCGCGCGGAACAGCTCCTGCTGCCTCTGCGCGAGCAGCTGAAAGGTGAGGCGGTTGAACGCGTCGACGTCCATCTCCGGCTCCGGCACCGCGCCCGCCAAATGCACGCGCCGCAGGCCTTCCGGGAAGTAGGACAGGTATGCGCCCGCGCACGCCGCGCCAAAGGAGTTGCCCAGCAGGTCCCATTCCTCGAGCCCCAGATGTTGGCGCATCGCCTCAGCGTCCGCGGCCACGTCCGGCGGGCGCAGGTGCGCGAGCATGTCCGCGGTGATGCGCTCTGGCGTGGTGCGGTCGATCTTGTGGGAGCGGCCCGTGCCGCGCTCGTCCATCAAAAACACGCGGTAGCGCTTCAGCGCCTCCGGGATCCAGTCCATCAACATCCGGGGGCCGGGCTTGCCGGGCCCGCCCTGGAAGTAGGCGATGGCGGGCAGGGAGTCGTCGACAGAAAGCTCACGGCAGAAGACGCTGATGGTGCCTAACGACGCATCCTCGCGGCTGACCGGCACCTCAATCTCGTGCTCCCGCACCGCGACATCCGGCAAGAAGACAGTGGAGCCCATGGGATACCCTCCAGATATGAAAGTGCGTTCTTACCAGGACATCGGACACGACTTCCTCGTCCCGGAATCGTTCAGTGCAACGATGCTACCGGAGTGGCGGTTGGCGTCCTTTTCTCTGGTGCTGCCCATCCCCGAAGCCGCGAGCCTGACTCGCGACGGCGCACCGTTCGACCTCGGTACCCGCGGCTGGGCTTACGGCCGCGACAAGGGCCTGCGCACCATTGAAAACCCCATGTGGGACCATTCGCGCGGCGTGTTCCGCAAGCCCGACGAGCGCGAGGGCTACTACGGCGACATCATCGTCGAAGGCGGCAGGCCCTACTACAACGACGCACGCAACCGGTTTTTGGAGCCGGTGCACGACGCCGTGGGCGCGTGTTCGGTGGACGCGGACGTGAAACGCACCGCGGACACCCGCCCGCACGCGAACCGGGAGGTGTTCGACCACTCGGAGCTGGATGAGGTGGTGGAGGCCAACCGGAGGCGTCGGCAAGCAAACGCCCCCGCCGCGGAAGAGACGGGCCTGGCTGATGCGGGCTGGGACCCCGCGATCGCCGCGCACCACCTCGTCTTCGACGAAGTGCCCAACGAAACCGCCTTCGAGCTGGTCAACTACGACCACCAAGTCGCGTGGGAGGACCAGGTGCGCGGCACGCGCGGCAGCCACGGCACCGCCACGCTGCGGCTGCTGTCGGCGGAGGTGCTGCAGTTCCACGACCTGCGCCTGACCAACCTGGCTACGAAAGTGCCGGAGCCGGCGCACGTGGTCAGCGACTTTTTGGTGCTCAACGTGGTGGCCGAAAACATCTCCTCGGCCACATTGGGTTTCTTAAGCGCCGCGCTGACCAAGCCGCGCAACTCGGTGCAGTTCTACGACCGCGCCGGCGACTACGACTACAGCCCGCCGCAGCTGTACGCCCTGACCAAGTTCGTGAACATCGCCGTGGGCGAAATCGACGCTGCCCTGGGCCGCGAGACCTCCATGAAGCTCTCCACCAGCGGCGGGCTCGTGGCCACCTGCAAAGGCGAATGCTCCAGCACGTTCACGCTGCCCGCCCCGCAACGCGTGGCGGTGGCGATCCCCAACCCAGCGCGACCGGAGTCGGTGCTGGACACCCTAAGCGAGGGCAACAACGGCTCGGTGCCAAAGCGTATCGACGCTCCGTTGGTGCTCGACGACCCGGAAAGCACCTGGAAATGGCACGAGCAATGGGCCTGGCAGATCCTCACCGGGGCGGACTCCTACCCCGAGCAGGTGCCGCTGCAAACGCCCGAGGCCCTAAGCGGGTTCGTGGCGGCGAAGCTGTCATCCTGGACCGTGATGACCTCCGAGGCCGGCGTGGGCATGGTGCGCAGCAAGTCCGCCAGCCGCGAAGGGATGCGCTACTGGTCGCTCGCCAACACCCGGTTCGTGGACCTGGTGATGCTGCAGATGCGCGCCCAGGCGGGCGAGACGCACCTGCGCAAGTCCCTGAAGATCATCGGCGACTCCGCGGCGCACACCAGCCGTGCCGACGGCGCCGCCGGGTCGGAGCAGGTGCAGCGCAAGGCACTCCAAGCGGACCTGGAGCGCCTGGAGAAGCTGCAGCTCGACCACATTGAGATCCGCGACAAGCTGTGGTTTCGGCGCGTGCCGGGCCGCGACATCGACACCCGCGTGCTCAAGGGCCTGCAGCGCGCCACCGGCTTCGACCAGCTACGCGACGACTTCGACACCAAGGTCAAATCCCGCCAAGGCGTGATCCGCACCCAGTTTGAGCAGGTCACCGGCGAAATCGCCGAGGCGGAAGCGAAGCGCTCCGAAGCGATGAACCTGATTCTGGGCTTCGTCGCCGCGGCCATCGGTGCCCCGGACTGGGCCCAGGCCGCCGGCTGGGAGGGCCTGTGGGGCAACCTGGCCATGGGGCTGATCATCTTCGTGCTGATGTTCGCCCTGGTGTGGGCCCTGCAGGCGGTGTTCAGGACCGCCAACAAGCAGGGCCGCCATCTCCGCTTCGTGGAGGAGTAGCTACTCCTCGCCGTCGGTGGACAGCGCCGCCACGAACGCCTCCTGCGGCACGGTGACGGAACCGATGTTCTTCATGCGCTTCTTACCGGCCTTCTGCTTCTCCAGCAGCTTGCGCTTGCGGGAGATGTCGCCGCCGTAGCACTTGGACAGCACGTCCTTGCGCAGCGCGCGGATGTTCTCGCGGGCGATGATCTTCGAGCCGATGGCGGCCTGGACCGGGACCTCGAACTGCTGGCGCGGGATGAGCTCCTTGAGCTTTTTGGTCATCTTGTTGCCGTACCACTGCGCGGAATCCTTGTGCACGATGGCGGAAAACGCGTCCACCGGCTCGCCCTGCAGCAGGATGTCCACCTTGACCAGGTCCGCGAGCTGTTCGCCGGCCTCTTCGTAGTTCAGCGAGGCGTAGCCCTTGGTGCGGGACTTCAGCATGTCGAAGAAGTCGAAGATGATCTCGCCGAGCGGCATGATGTAGCGCAGCTCCACGCGGTCCTCGGAGAGGTACTCCATGTTCTTCATCTGGCCGCGCTTGGACTGGCACAGCTCCATCGTGGAGCCCACGAACTCCTGGGGCACGATGATGGTCATGTTCACGATCGGCTCGTGGACCTCGGGGATTTTGCCGCTGGGCCAGTCCGACGGGTTGTGCACGAGCTGCTCAGTGCCGTCCTCGGACACCACGCGGTAGGTCACGCTCGGCGCGGTGGAGATCAGGTCCAAGTCGAACTCGCGCTCCAGGCGGGTGCGGGTGATCTCCATGTGCAACAGGCCCAAGAAGCCGCAACGGAAGCCGAAGCCCAGCGCGACGGAGGTTTCCGGCTCCCAGGTCAAGGAAGCGTCGTTAAGCTGCAGCTTCTCCAAGCTCTCGCGCAGCGTGGGGAAGTCTTCCTGGCTCACCGGGAACAGGCCCGAGTACACCATGGGCTTGACCTCTTCGAAACCCTCCAGCGGCTCCTCCGCGCCCTTGGAAGCCCAGGTGACAGTGTCGCCGACGCGGGTGTCGCGCACGTCCTTCACGCCGGTAATCAGGTAGCCCACCTCGCCGGGGCCTAAGCCCTTCGTCTTCTTCATGGTGGGCGAGACGACGCCGATCTCGAGGATCTCGAGCGTCTTGCCGGTGTTCATCATCTGCACCTTCTGGTTCGGCTCGAGCTTGCCGTCCATCATGCGGATGTAGGTGACCACGCCGCGGTAGGTGTCGTACACCGAGTCGAAGATCAACGCACGTGCAGGGGCATCCGCGCCGTGCTCAGACTCCGGAGCCGGGATCAGGTCCACCACGCGGTCGAGCAGCTCCGGCACGCCCTCGCCCGTCTTGCCGGAGACACGCAGCACGTCCTCCGGCTCGCAGCCGATGATGTTGGCGATCTCCAGGGCGTACTTCTCCGGGTCCGCCGCCGGCAGGTCGATCTTGTTCAGCACCGGGATGATCTCGAGGTCGTTGTCGATGGCCATGTAGAGGTTGGCCAGGGTTTGCGCCTCGATGCCCTGGGCTGCGTCGACAAGCAAAATTGCCCCCTCGCACGCGTCCAGGCTGCGGGCGACCTCATAGGAGAAGTCGACGTGGCCCGGTGTGTCGATCATCTGCAGCACCATCTGCTCGCCGACGTGATCACCCGTCGAAGGCACCCACGGCAGGCGCACGTTTTGCGCCTTGATGGTGATGCCGCGTTCGCGCTCGATGTCCATGTTGTCGAGGTACTGGTCGCGCATCTCGCGCTCGCCGACAACGTTGGACAGCTGCAAAATGCGGTCTGCCAGCGTGGACTTGCCGTGGTCGATGTGCGCGATGATGCAGAAGTTGCGGATCCGGGCGGGGTCCGTGAACGTTTCCTCTGCAAAATTCTTCGATTTGGCGGCCATAGTTGCCACATCCTACTTTGCGCACCCCGCGCTACGGTATGCACCATGCCTTACCACCGTTTAGGACTCGTTGCCCGCCACCGCCCCGCCGCATGGTGGCGGGCGCTGATAGAGCTCGTGGTGCTGGTCGCGCTCGTCGCTGTGTTGGCGGTGGCGTCGGTGATCGCCTTCGGGGTGGCCGCGGGGCTATCGGGCCGCGACTTCGACATGCTCGTGGAGGGCTCCGCGGACCCGCTCAGCCCGCTAATCCAGGTACTGATTATCGCGGCGATCCTGCCGGCGCCGTTTCTCGCCGCGCGCATCGCCGGCCGGCGCCCGTCGGCGCTGTTCAGCACCGCACTTGGAATGCGGTGGGGTGTGCTCGGGCGCGCGCTGTTAGTCGTCGGCGCGGTCTACGGGGCGCAAGTGCTTATCGACGTCCTCCGGGGCGCCCCCGCCGATGCCACCGTCAACCCGTTCCGGCTGAAACTCATCGCGGCGCTGCTCATCGCCGTACCGCTGCAATCCGCGGCCGAAGAATTCCTCTTCCGCGGCGCCCTGCCGCAGATTCTGGGCCAGTGGCGGGCACCTGCCTGGCTGGCCTATCTGCTGCCGGGCATCGCGTTTGTGGCGGGGCACGCCTACAACTGGGTCGGGCTAGTCGACATCGCGATTTTCGCCGTGTGCACCGCGGTGCTGACGTGGCGCACCGGCGGGCTCGAGGCTTCGGTTGCGCTGCACGCGGTGAGCAACACGATCTTCTTCAGCTACGGGGCGCTGGACATGGTGGACCCGAACGCCACGGACATCGGTTGGCAGCAAATGCTCGGCGCGTCGCTGATGACCGTCGCGTGCACCCTCCTGCTGCTGTGGGCGTTGCGCGATGTTGACGGGATTTCAACAGATCAGCAGAAACATCTTGTCCCAGCAGGCGAGACGGCTTAAGGTTGCAGATAACTGCAACCTGGAGGTGCCAACGTGGCGTTCGAGCGATTTAAGCGCAAAAGTGCGCGACCGCGCACGGCATCGCTCGACCAAGGCCTGGCACTGCTGCACGACCGGGTGACCAACCAGATTGAGATCCGGCGCAAACGCGCCTCACGCGTGGACGTGCGACCCACCGGCTCGGTGCCCCGCAACGTGTACTACGCCCCTGACATGGACGGCGGCGCCGAACCCGGCGAGGTGGTGTGGGTGACGGTGCCGTCGCACCCGCCGAAGGAGCGCTCCATGCTGGTGGTGGGCCGCGAGCACAGCGACATCCTCGGCCTGCTCATCTCCCCGGAAGAAGACCACGCGGAGGACGACCGCTGGTTTGAAATCGGCCCCGGCGACTGGGACTCCTCCGGCCAACCCTGCTGGGTACGCTTGGACAAAACGCTGGTGGTCCCGGAGGCCGACGTGCACCGCCGCGGCACGACCGTGCCGCAGCGCCGCTTCGAGCGCGTGGCAAAAACGCTGCGCGAGCGCTTCCAGTGGCTGTAACGGCGGTTTGTGCCGGTAAAGACGGGCTGTTATCCTGCTCAAGTTGACCGTTTCCGGCCACGTTTGGGTGTGTGCTGCTACGCGGGCAGGACCTTGGGTTCGCGTTCATAGCCAAAGCAGCACACGTGACACCCAGGCTGGGGCGACGACATCCACGTTCGATTGAGAAACCAAGAGGTATTTCATAATGGCTAACATCAAGCAGCAGAAGAAGCGCGTTCTCACCAACGAGAAGCGTCGCCAGCGCAACAAGTCCGTCCGCTCCGCCACCCGCACGGAGATCCGCAAGTTCCGCGAGGCTGTGGAGTCCGGCGACAAGGCTGCCGCTGAGGCGCAGCTGCGCGTGGCTTCCCGCAAGCTGGACAAGGCTGTGACCAAGGGCGTGTTCCACCGCAACTCCGCGGCGAACAAGAAGTCCAACATGGCTCGCGCCCTGAACAAGATGGACTAATTCCATCGTGTTTCGCCCCGTGCATAGGTGCACGGGGCGTTTCGTGTGTCAAGACCCCTTTGAAGAGAAAAGAATCAATGCTGTGAAACACTCCCGCCGCGCGCTCGCAGCTGCGCTTGCCACTTCCCTGTCTCTGTCGTTGCCGGCTCCGGCCGAGGCGCAGCAGCTGAGCTCCTCGCCCGATTTCGAGGCGCTGCTGGCCCGCTACGCCCCAGGTGTGGACCCGGAGCAGGTGCGCGCGCTCGGAGTGCTGTTGGCGCTGCTGGCCAGCGTCGCCATCGCGATTCCGATGGTCAAGTCGGGCAACGTCGTCTCCCCCGACCGCGAGCACACCCACTCGTTGAAGGTGGACGGGCGCAGCCGCACGTACGACGTGGTGCTGCCTCGCGGCTTCTCCCCGGAGAAGTCCTACCCGGTGGTGCTCGGCTTCGGCGGTTGGCAGCACACGTCGCGGCAGATGCACGACTACGCCCGTTTGGAGAGCCAGTTCCCGGACGCGATCGTGATCTACGGCCAGGGCGTACGCGATGCGTGGGGAGGGGCGCCGTACGCATCCACCAGCGTCGATGAGGATGTCGCGTACACAAAGGCCGTGCTTGACGACGTCGCTTCGCGCTACAACGCCGACACCTCCCGCACCGTCGCGGTGGGCCTGTCCAACGGCGGCGGCATGGTCGCCGCGCTGGCGTGCCACGCCCCGGAAACAGTGCGCGGTGTTGCGTCGGTGGCGGGCGCGTTCTACTCCCCCACCGTCACCGGCTGCACTTCCGGCGAGGTGCCCACGATGATCATGCACGGCACCAACGACGACGTGGTGGGCTACAACGGCGGCACCCGCCACGGCGCGTCTTTCCAGTCCGTAGATACTGTGGCGCGCACCTTCGCCCGCAAGAACGACTGCTACCTTTTGACCACGCAGTCCCGTTCCGCCGGGGTGACCACCTTCGACTTCGTCGGTTGCGCTGAGCCCGTGCGCATTGAGCGCGTCGAAGGCGGCGGACACACCTGGTTCACCTCGCCTGACGCGACGCGCCAGACGGCGCAGTTCTTGCGCCAGTACCTCTAGAACACGCTGACAAGCCCGCGGGCGATGAGCACAACGCCGACCACCATGAAAAACGCGCCCGCGACGATGTCGATGTAGGGCCCGGCGCGCAGGAACTTCCGGCGCACGCGCTCGGCGGAGGTGACCTGCGCGATCACTCCGAACAGGGCGAACGAGCTGAGCCAGAGCGCGGCGATGACAATCACCGCGGTGGCCAGCGAGGGGGTCGCGGGCAAAAGCGGCGCGATCATCGCGGTGAGCGCGACCACGATTTTGGGGTTGGCCAGGTTGGTCATGACGCCACGTCGATAGGCAGCCTGCACCGATCCCAACCTCTGGACCGCTTCGTCCAGGTCCGCGGGCGGGTCGTGCCTGTCGCGCAGACCGCCGCGGAGGTTGTGCTGGCCCATCCAGATCAGCGCCGCGCCGCCTATCACCTGAATGGCCGCCACTGCCTGCGGCACAGCGTGCAGTAGCGCGGCCGCGCCAAAAACGGTGAGCGTGAACCACAGCGCGGCGCCGGTGTGAATACCCAGGTTGGTCGCCCAAGCGTGCCTGCGCGAACGGGTGGCTGTGCGCATGAGCAGCACCATGTCCGGGCCCGGGGCGGCAGCCCCGACCAGGTTGAGCCCGACGATGACCGCGAGGTCGCCCGGCGCGATCATGCCAGCTCCGCAATGCGGCGCACCGCGTTCTCGAGGGCGAACTCCGGGTCGCCGCCCTGGCCCTTCACCTCGGCGTCCAGGTCCGAGACAATGATCACGGCATGCGAGACCGCGTCCCCGCTCCACTGGCGTGCGACCTGCATGGTCTTCTTCGCCACGTACGGGTGCATGCCGACGGTGCGCGCCAGCTGGTCCGGGTTGCCACGCACGCCGTGCAGCTTCGCGATGTCGCCGACCTTGCGCGCAAGCGCCGCCGCGATGGACACCGGGCTGGTGCCCAGCTGCAGCGCGCGGCGCGTCGACGCAAGTGCCCGGTCCGCGCGGCCCGCCACCGCCTGGTCCGCGATGTCGAAGCCGGCGACCTCCGCCACGCCCACGTAGTAGGCGCGCACGGCCTCGACGGTGAGCTCGCCCTCGGTGTCGCTGACCAGCTGGCTGACGGCCGAGGCAAGCTCGCGCAGGTCCGAGCCGACCGATTCCAGCACCGCCGCGGCCACGTCCGGGGTGGGGCGCACGCCGTGGCTGCGGAATTCCTCCATGAGCCACGAGCGGCGTTCGTTGTCCTTCAGCGGATCGGCCTTGTGCACCTCGGCGACCTTGGCGAACTTCTTCACCATCGCCTTTTGACGCCCGCCGCCGGTGTGCTCGATGATCAGCGTGATGCCCGGCGCCGGGTTCACGCAGGCCTGCAGCAAGATTTCGGTGGGTTCCTTGCCGGCGAGCTCGGCGTGCTTGACCACCACGACGCGGTCCTCCGCGAACAGTGACGGGCTGGTCGCCATCGCGATCTCGCCTTCAGAGACATCGCCGGCGCGCAGGGTGGTCACCTCCACGCCCTCGCCGGCTTGGGCGACGATGGCTTTGGTTGCGCGCTCTGCGAGGAAATCGTCCTCGCCGAGCACCAGGTGCACGGGGTTGAGCATGCGGGCCATCTTACGTCCCGTCGTTGGGGAAGATGACGGAGATCCCCTCGCGCGTGACCACCGGGCGGCTGCGCGGCGAGCCGCCCTCCAACACAACGACGAGCTGCGCCCACTCCGGCACCGGTTCGACGTCCTCGATGGTCTCGACGACGTGGGCGCGAAGCCCCGTCGGGTCGACGGGTTTGGGCTCGCCCGGCGCGACGAACAGCACTAGGCACACAGCGGTGGCGCACACCGTGGCGCGGGGGCGGCCCGCCAGAAACCCGGCGAGCACCCACCCGTAGACCACCAGTGCCGTCAAGGGGGTGGCCGACACCGTGGCGCTGGGCAGCCCCGCGCCGATTTTCGCCACCGTGTGCACCCACCACGCCAGCGGCTCGACGCACCACAGCACCGGCACCTCCAGCCCGCCGGGCACAAGCGACGCGACCGCCGCGATGAGTCCCAGTACTGTCACCGGCCCCACCACCGGTGCGACCAGCACGTTGGCGCCGACAGAGACCAGCGAGACCTTCCCCGCCATCATCGCCACGATCGGCATGGTGGCCAGGTCCGCCGCCACCGCCACGGCTAGGGCGCGAACGAGGATGTCCGGCCAGCCGGTCACCGCCAGTGCGCGGTACAACAGCGGGTAGAGCGCCACGATGCCCGCCGTCGCCGCGACCGACAGGGCGAACCCGTAGTGCACCGCGAGATCCGAATCCACCAGCACCAAGCCGATGACGGACAGGCACAGCGCGTGGATGGGCTCGGCCTGCCGGGAGGCGAGCACCGCGACCAGCCCCACCAGGCCGGACACCGAGGCGCGCAGCACGCTCGGCTCCGGCCCCACCAGCGCGGCGTAGACTAAAAGCGCGACCGCTGAGGCGGCGATCCTGCCGCGCAGCCCCGCACCAACCGCGGCCGCGGCCACCGTGGCGAAGGTGGCCACAATCGCGATGTTCGCCCCGGACACGGCGGACAAGTGCGACAGCCCGGTGTCGATGTACATCTGTTGTTCGGCTGGCGGTTGCAGGGAGACGTCGCCAAGCACCATGCCCGGAATCAGCCCCCGCGCACCCTCACCCACCTGCGCCTCGACGGCCGCGGCGAAGGTGGAGCGCACGTGGTGCGCGAACGCCGCCAGCCCCTGCGGCGGACCGAGGACCTCAACGTCGCCGTTGAGCACGAAAGGGTTCACGCCCGGCACGCCGGATTCCTTCGACACCCCACGGCCCACCACGTGCGCGCCAGCGATCGCCCCGTCCGGCAGTTCCTCGGCGAACACCGGTGTCGTCGACGGCTGCCCCGGCACACGCACACGCACCAGATAGGCGCCCGACTCGGTCTGCTTCGGGGTACCGCTGATAGTCCCCACGATCTCGGAGGCGCCCGTGCTCGCGCGTTGTCGCACTGCAGCCGTCAACGTGGCCGCCGCACCGAGGCCCGCGGAGAGCACCGCCTGGCCGGACTCGCGCGCGAACAGGCAGGCGGCGGCGAGAACCCCGGCGACGGCACACGCCGCCCACACCCCGAACAGGATGCAGCACGCCGCCGCGGCCCACACCGTCAGCGCAGCCGGCACCAGCCGCAGCTCCGACACCGTTACAGCCCCACCATGTCGCGCATGGCCTCGAACTTCGCGGGCCCGATGCCGCGGACATCCATGAGCTGCTGCACATCGGTAAACGGCCCGTTGGCCTCGCGGTGGGCGACGATCGCCGCCGCGGTCGACTCGCCCACCCCGGGAAGTGCGGTCAGCTCAGAGGCGGTGGCGGAGTTCAGCGACACAGTGCCAGCGCCAGCGGGCGCAGCTTCGCCGCTGGCGGCCGGGGGTGCGGCGCCGACGGCCTGGACGTGGATCTGCTGGCCGTCCACAAGCAGCTGCGCCTGATTGTGCGCCAGCAAATCCGCGTGCGGCAGCGGCTCCGCGATCTGGAGGGCATCAGCGATGCGGGAGCCCTCGTTCAGCGTCATCAGCCCCGGGTTGGCCACCTCCCCCACCACGGCCACAACCACCACCCCACTGACCTCGGTCGGCGAAGCCACCTGCTCCCACGACACGCCCTCATCCTCCCCGCCCCCGCCGCCGCGCAGCACCGCCCACGCGCCAACCACGACCAGCAGCGCAACCACTGCCGCGGCGGCCGGCTTCACCGGGACAGACACACGCGGCGCGGGATAGCGCACGGCAAGGAGATCCTCTTCCCCGGTAGGCCGGGTGAGCTCCTGGAGGCGGTCGATGGCGTTCATGCCCGGCACGCTAGGCCCACAAACCCCGCACCGGAAGACCCCAACCGCAAACCTGTGGATAACGTTGTTGCAACGTCACCAAACAGGGCGGGTTGTCCACACCTACTGGGCAGATTCCCGAGAAGAAAAGACAACCGACAGGCCAATGGCGCCGGGTCCGGTGTGGACCGCGAGGACGTCGACAAGCGGCTCGCACATCACCCGCGAGCCCTGCGGTAACTGAGCCTCAAGCGAGGACGCCAGCTGCTCGGCCGCCTCCTCGGCGTCCGCGTGCTGGATCGCCGCGAACACCGGCTGCCCCTCGGCGCGCTCGACCACCAGCTCCGTGAGCTTGGCAAACGCCTTCGACTGCGTGCGGGTCTTGCCGGCGAGCTCCAGCTTGCCGTCGTGGATGCGCAAAATCGGCTTGTTGGCCAGAAGCGCCGCCGAGAGCACCGCGGTGCCGGTGGGCAGGCGGCCGGACTTGCGCAGGTCGTCGAGCTGGTGCAGGTACACCCACGTCTCGGAGCGGGCCAAGGTGGACTTCGCCATCGCCTCGCACGCATCCAGGTCCCCGCCCTCTTGGGCCACGGTGGCGGCGGCCATGGCGGCTGCGCCGATGGTCATGCCGGCGGCGTCCGTCTCCACCACTTTCACTGTGCCGGGAAACACCGCGGATGCGGTTACGGCCGCGGACCACGTCGACGACAGCGCCTTGGACAGGTGCAGCGCGATCACACCGTCGTCGCCGCCGCGCTCCAGCTGGCGCGCGTAGCAGGCCGCAAGCTCCAACGAGGACAGCCCGGAGGTGCCCTTGTCGTCGCCGCTGCCCATCACGTGCATGCCTGCAACTGTGATGTCCAGCTCGCGGACCACCTCGGGCGGCAGCCCCGCCGAGGAATCCACTACCACGCGCACTGCCATTTAGTTCAGCCCCCGGTTCCAGGCTTCGAGGAACCAGCGCGTCTGCGTCGGTTCCTCCAGGCGCGGCATTGCCACCAGGCGCGCCGTGTTCGCGTTGCCCAGGCCCTTGATTGCGGGGTATTGCGCCACCACGAAGCCGAGCAGTGAGGCGGTCAGCGCGGCGATGGTGCCGCCGTGGGAAACCAGGAGCACCGCGGAGTTGTCCCACTCGTCGTAGTCGCGCATGAGCTCGTCCACCACCGCTTGCGCACGTGCGGCGACCTCGAGGCGGCTTTCGCCGCGCGGCGGCGCCCACGTCGCGTCCGTGCGCCACACTGCGCGCGCGCCTTCGTGCTCGGTGTCCACTTCGGTGTGGGTCTTGCCTTGCCAGTCGCCCAGGTGCGTTTCACGCAGCCGCGTATCGACGTCCACAGCCAACCCCAGATCCGCCGCCACCACGTCAGCAGTGTCTTTCGCCCGCACGAGGTCGGAGGAGATGATCTTGGCAATGCCCAGGTCGCGCAGCTCTTTGGCCGCGGCGTGGGCCTGGTTCACGCCGCGCTCGGACAGGGTCGTGTCCAGCTGCCCCTGCATGCGGGAGGTGGCGTTGTAGTCCGTTTCGCCGTGGCGCAGCAGGATCAAACGTCGTTGCATGGCCGCGGCCTAGAACTCGTCGTCTGCGGCCGCCGGGCCCTCGCCCGCGAGCGGCAGGTCCTCGATGTTCTGGGCCTCGCGCATCTCCGCTTCGTTGCCGAAGGTGGCGGGGCGCTCGTACGGCTCCAGGCCGTCCACCTCGATGGCCGGGCAGTCCGCGTACAGGCGGTCCAGGCCGTAGAACTCGCGCTCGGCGTCGCGCTGGATGTGCACGACGAAGTTGCCGTAGTCCAGCAGCACCCAGCGGTTTTCGCGGTTGCCCTCGCGGCGCTTCGGCTCCACGCCCTCGTCCGTCAGGTCGTCTTCGACCTCTTGGACGATGGCGGCGACCTGGCGCTCGTTGTCGGCGGAGACGATCACGAACACGTCCGTGATGGCCATGACGTTGGAGACGTCGATAACAGCGATGTTCTTACCAAGCTTCTCGTCGGCCGCCTTAGCGGCAATCTTGGCCCGGTCGATGGAGATCTGCGGAGCGGTCAAGTGGCAAACCCTTCGTTGGTTGGACAGACTCCGCCATTGTCCCACGACACGGCCGAAGAGTGCTACTTAGGCGTAGAGGGCGTTTTTGGTGATGTACTGCACCACCCCGTCCGGCACCAGGTACCAGACGGGCCGGCCTTCGGCGGCACGCGCGCGGCAGTCCGTGGACGAGATGGCCATCGCCGGGATTTCCACCAGGTGCACACGCTTCTGAATGTCGGCCGGCAGCATGTCTTCGCGCAGGTCGTAGCCGGGGCGGGTCACGCCGACGAACTCGGCGAGCTGGAACATCTCCTCCCAGTCGTGCCAGGACATGATGGAGGCCAGCGCGTCGGCGCCGGTGATGAAGTACAACGCCTCGTCCGGGAACTGCTGGCGCAGGTCCCGCAGGGTGTCGATGGTGTAGGTCGGACCGTCGCGGTCAATGTCTACCCGGGAGACGGAAAAGCGGGGGTTGGAGGCGGTGGCGATCACCGTCATCAGGTAGCGGTCCTCCGCCGGGCTGATGGTCTTGCCCGCCTTCTGCCAGGGCTGGCCGGTGGGCACGAAGATGACCTCGTCCAGGTTGAACCGGTCCGCCACTTCGCTCGCGGCGACAAGGTGGCCGTGGTGGATGGGGTCGAACGTGCCGCCCATAACGCCGATGCGCCGTGCCTCGTCCAAGGAGGCGGCGTAGTGTTCAGCCATTCGCGCCTACCTCGCCGGGGGCAGCATGGTGATGTCCACAGACTCGATGAACAGCAGCCCGCCGCCGAGCAGCAGGGCGAGCAGCGCGCCGATCACGCCGACAACGGCGCCGATGCGCAGCTCGTCAGTGGTGTCGTCCGCCCACTTGCTGGCGCTGCTCGAGGAGCCGGAGGAGACCTTCTTCTCCTTGCACACCTGCTTGCCGTCCACCTTCACCGGGATCGGGTTGCCGCCAGCGTCCAGGATCGGCTTGCCGTTGGCGTCCACTTCCCATTCGCAGATTTTTTCCACCACCACGCGCTCCTTGGAGTCGCGTTTGATGGCCTCCGCGCCCGCGGGGGCGGCGGAAAGCGCGACGACGCAGGCTGTTGCTGCGGCGGCGGTCCGGATGAGCTGCTTCATTAGCCGTACCGTACCTGATCAACAAAGCGGCCGAACGCATCGGAGACCTGGTTGTCCCAGCGGGAGTGCCAGCGGAAGTAGCGGGCGTGGTTCCCGCCGGTGGGGCGCGACGCCTCCAGCGTCTGGCGCGACAGGTCGCACACGGCGTCCAGCGGCAGGCAGTAGTTCACGCGGTTGCGGGTCGCGGCCGCGGTCTTGGTGTTGAACGGCAGCGCGCCAAGGATGCCGCCCGCGCCGCCTCCAGCCACACCCACGGTGGACCAGTCGCCCGCTGCGGTGTTCGGGTTGCCAAAGTAGACCACGCCGGCGAGCTGGCCGCGGCGGGCCAGTTCACGCTCGTGCTCCAGCAGGATCATCGCGCCCTGCGAGTAGCCGGACAGGATGTACTTCGGGCGGCAGCCGGTGGCGCGCTCGTAGTCGTTGACCATCTGCATCACACCGCCCCGGCCGATCTTCACCGAGTCCAGGAACTGGTTCGCGGCGGTGCGCGCCATCATGAACATCGGGCTGGCCCACTGCACCGCAAGACCCAACGCCTGCAGCAGCGTCGACGGCACGGCAACCTCAGGCACGTCGTATTCCGGGAACGTCGCCGGGTAGTACCGCGGCTCGAGGCCGATGACCTCCACGTCCTTCATCAGCGAGTTGCCGCCGTGGGTGGCGGCGTAGCGGCGCTCCGCGTGCTGCAAAAAGGCGCGGATGGTCTCCGCCTCCCAGCCGTTGGAGGTCCAGGCCGCCCCGCCGGAGTAGCGCGTGGGGTAGATCTGGCTGTTTTGGCCGGAGCCGCGGGCGGCGATGACCGCGACGGCCGGGCAGCGGGTTTGCGCCTCGGCTTCCTGCACGGGCGCGACGGGGGTGACAGTGGCTGTCACGGCGGTGGCGACAGCGGTGGCGAACAGGCCGATACGGGCGCGCCAGGAAGTCCGGTATTTTTTCACGCGAATAGACTAGCGCACCTGCCCTGTACCTTCCAGGATCCACTTGGTGGTGGTCAGCTCCGGCAGCGCCATCGGCCCGCGGGCGTGCAACTTTTGGGTGGAGATGCCGATTTCCGCGCCCATGCCGTATTGCTCCCCGTCCGTGAACGCGGTCGATGCGTTGAGTACGACGGCGGCGGCGTCGACGGCGTCGGCGAATCGTCGTAAAGCATGTGCGTCCTGGGCCGCAATCGCCTCGGTGTGGCCGCTGGAGTAGCGCGCGATGTGGGCGATCGCCCCCTCGACGCCGTCCACGACGGCGCTCGCGATGTCCATGCTGAGGTACTCTTCGGCGAAATCGGCCTCGGTTGCAGGCGAAACGTCCGCACCGAACGCAGCATGCTTCTCGACGTCTCCGTGCACCTCAACCCCCACTTCCCGCAACGCAGCGATGACCGCGCGCTTGTCCTCGTCCGCGAGGGCGGCGTCAATAAGCACCGTCTCGGTGGCGTTGCACACGCTGACCCGGCGCGTCTTGCCGTTGAGGAGCATCGCGATGGCCTTGTCCAGGTCCGCGGAGGCGTCGATGTAGAAGTGGCAGTTGCCGGTGCCCGTCTCGATGGTGGGCACGGTCGCGCCGGTGACCACCGCCTCGATGAGGCGGGCGCTGCCGCGGGGGATGACCACGTCGACAATCCCGCGCGCGGTGATGAGGTCCTGGACCGAATCGTGCGAGTCGCACGGCAGCAGCTGCACCGCTTCGCGCGGCAGGTCGTGTGCCGCGAGGGTGTCCTGCAGTATGTGGACCAGTTTTTCGTTGGAGTGCCGCGCCGTCTTCGAGCCGCGCAACAGCGCCACGTTGCCGGACTTCAGCGCCAGGCCGAATGCGTCGACGGTGACGTTCGGGCGGGCCTCGTACACCATGCCCATCACGCCGAGCGGGACGCGGACCTTTTTCATCTGGATGCCGTTGGGCAGCGTGCGGCCGGTGAGCACCTCCCCCACCGGGTCTTTAAGGCCCGCCACCTGGCGCAGGCCACCGGCGATGCCTTCGATGCGGTCTGTGTCCAGCGCAAGCCGGTCCAGCACCGACTCCGCGAGGCCGTTTTGGCGGCCGTGCTCAAGGTCGCGGGCGTTGGCCTCGAGGATCTCCCCGGCGCGCTCCGTCAGCGCCGCCGCGGCTGCCAGCAGCACCGCGTCCTTCGCCGGGGCTGGCAGCGCGGCGACCTCGGGCGCGACCCCCTTTGCGCGGCGCGCCTTCGCGAGCACCTCCTCGCGCTCGGCCTGTCGTTGCTGGTCAGTCTGCTGCGCACTCATGCAGCAATCCTAGCGCTAGTACCCAGCGTCGACGTCGACCTCTGTGGCCATCTTCTCGCCCGCTTCGTACAGCTCCCAGTTCTTCGCGGCCAGCCCGCCGATGCGGCGCTCCATAAAGCGCGGGATGTTGGCCACGTGCGGGGTGATCACGCAATTGTCCAGCCCCCACAACTCGTGGTCGGCGGGCAGCGGCTCGGGTTCGGTGACATCCAGGCCGGCGCCGCGCAGGTGGCCGTCGGCAAGTGCCTGCGTGAGCGCTTGCGTATCCACGAGCGGCCCGCGCCCCACATTCACAATCACGGCGCTGTCCCGCATCTTCCCGATGGTCTCCGCGTTGACCATGTGGCGTGTTTCCTCGGTGAGCGGGGCAAGCAGCACGAAGTAGTCGTGGTTGGACCAGACGTCATCGGAAAGCGTCACGGTGTGATCCGCGCCCTCGACGGGGTTGCCGGAGCGGTTCACAGCGGTGATCTCCATACCGAACGGCTCGAGGAAACGGATAAGCGTTTTGCCGATGCCGCCGGCGCCGATGATCGCGAGCTTCTTGTTGTCGAAGAGGTACTGCTTCTCCTCGAACAGCTGCGTGTTGTTCCACTCGGGGTCAACGGCCTTCATGCGGTGCTCCACAGCGAGAAGCAGGGCGAGGGTGGACTCGGCGACGGTGTCGTCGTACAGCCCGCCGGCGTTGGCGAAACGCACGCCGTTCGCCGAGTGCTTGGCAAAGACGTCCTGCAGGTTCTCCACGCCGGCGTACTGGATCTGCACGACCTTGACCGACTCGGGCAGTTTGTCCGGGAAATCCTTCGGGCCGCCGCCGAAGAGGATCATGTCCGGGTTGTCCTCCAAGGCCACATGCTGGTGGGCCTGCGCCTCCAGTGCTGCGATCGGCTCGTCTTTGGGCTTGGGCAAAAACGTGAACTTCATGCCCGCCCAGACTAGCTACTACAAACGCGTGGCGTAGTTGCTCAGGTAGTCCGCGTGCACCACCGCGCGGCGCTGGTGCGCGGGCAGCTCGTCGGAGTGGCGGCCGCACATCGCGGCAAGCTCCGCGGCATCGTAGGCCACCTCGCCGCGCCCCACAGCCTCCGAATCCGGGCCCAAAATCTCCACGATGTCGCCTGCGTGGAACTCGCCCTCGATGCCGGTGATCCCCACCGCGAGCAGACTGGTGCCGCCGCGGGTGACGGCCTCGACGGCGCCCTCGTCCAGGCGCAGCACGCCCTCCGCGTCCGCCGCGTAAAGCGCCCAGAACTTCCACGCGTTGAGCTTGCTCTCCGGACGGGTGTGGAAGACGGTGCCCACCGACGCGTCCCCGAGCGCGTCCCCGATCCTCTCAGTGGCAGTCAGCAGCACCGGCACGCCGCCGCGGGTGGCCAGGCGCGCCGCCGACACCTTCGCCGCCATGCCGCCGGTGCCGAACACACCCCCGTCGCCGGCTTCAACGTCGGTGAGGTCATTGCCGGAACGGACTTCGTCGAGAAGCTTCGCCCCTGGATCGGACGGGTTTTTGTCGTAGAGGCCGTCCACGTCCGACAGCAGCACCAGCGCGTCCGCCGAGACGAGGGTGGCCACGATGGCAGAGAGGCGGTCGTTGTCGCCGAAGCGCATCTCGGAGGTGGCAACGGTGTCGTTCTCGTTGACAATCGGCACCGCTCCCATCTGGCGCAGCCGGTCGATGGTGCGCTGCGCGTTGCGGGCGCGCTCGCGGGACCCGGCGTCGCTTTGCGTAAGCAGCACCTGGCCGACCGTGCGGCCGTAGCGCGCGAACGAGGCGCCCCACACCTGCGCGAGGTGGATCTGCCCCACCGACGCGGCCGCCTGCTTGGTGGCCAAATCGCGCGGGCGCGCCTTCAGCCCCAGCGGCCCCATACCCGCCGCGATCGCGCCCGAGGACACCACGACCACTTCGGAACCGCGCGCGATGCGGTGTTCAATAGCGTCCACGATGCGGTCGATCTTCGCCGGATCCAGCTCGCCCGCGGCGTTGACCAGGGAACTTGTGCCCAGCTTGACCACAATGCGGCGGGCAGCGGCGATCTGGTTGCGAAGCGTAGTCATGCGTGTGAAGTCTACGCCTGTGGCTAACCCGCTCAGGGCCCTAGCCCTGCCAGCGCTCGCGGTCGGCTTCTTCGCCCGTGCCGTAGTCGTACTCGTCGATCAGGCCGCGGCGGGCCTGCGAAGCACGCTTGCGTTCCGCCGCGGACGTGCGGTCCGTGCCTCCCAGGCGCGCGTCCTGGCCGCGCCCGGCCAGGGTCGGGTCGCCGCCGATAGTCGGCTCCCAGTCGAAAGAGATCTCGCCGATGGTCACCGTGTCGCCCTCGTGGGCGCCAGCCTTGCGAAGCATGTCTTCCACGCCCGCTTTGTTCAGGCGGTCCGACAGGTAGCCGACGGCCTCGTCGTTCTCGAAGTCCGTCTGGCGCACCCAGCGCTCCACCTTCTCGCCGGTGACCAGCCAGCCCTCCGGGTACATGGGGTCGCGCACGACTTCGACGCCGCCGTCCTCGCCGCGTCGGCTGAGGGCTTTGGGGCGGATGACCTGTGGTTCGGCGATAGGCATGGTGCGACGCTTTTTGCGGGTGCGCTTGACGATGTCCCACATCGCCCACTTCAACTCATCCAGCCCCTCGCGGGTGGCGGTGGAGATCATGTACACCGGCCAGCCGAACTTCTCCTCGATGTCCGCGCGCAAGAAGTCGGCGAGCTCCTTCGCCTCCGGGATGTCCATCTTGTTCAGCACCACCAGGCGCGGGCGCTCGCGCAGGTCGCCCAGGCCGGAATCCATGTCGAGGGCATCGGCGTAGGTGTCCAGTTCGTGCTCGAGGGCCTCGATGTCGGAGATCGGGTCGCGGCCCGGCTCCATCGTGGCCACGTCCACGATGTGCGCGAGCACCGCGGTGCGCTCGATGTGGCGCAAGAAGTCCAGGCCCAGGCCCCTGCCTTCGCTCGCGCCAGGGATCAGGCCGGGCACATCCGCGATGGTGAACGTGTCGTGGCCGACGTTGACCACGCCCAGGTTCGGCGCAAGCGTGGTGAACGGGTAGTCCGCGATCTTCGGCTTCGCGGCGGAAACCACCGAAATAAGGGACGACTTGCCTGCCGACGGGAACCCGACCAGGCCCACATCCGCCATCGACTTCAGCTCCAGGATCAGGTCGTGCGCCTCCCCCGGCTCGCCCTTCAGCGCGAAACCGGGGGCTTTGCGCTTCGCCGTCGCCAAGGCGGCGTTGCCCAGGCCGCCGAAGCCGCCCTCCGCGGCAATGAAGCGGGTGCCGGGGACGGTCAGGTCCGCGAGCACCTCGCCGTCCTCGCTGCGCACCACCGTGCCCACCGGCACCTCCAGCACGAGGTCCTCGCCGCGTGCACCGTTGCGCCAGTCGCCCGCGCCATTTGCGCCGCGCTGCGCCTTGATGTGGGGGCGGTACTGGAAGTCCAGCAGCGTGTGCACCTGGGTGGACACCTCGAGGATGATGTCGCCGCCGTGGCCGCCGTTGCCGCCGTCGGGGCCGCCGAGCGGCTTGAATTTTTCGCGGTGGACGGAGGTGCAGCCGTGGCCGCCGTCGCCTGCTTGCAGGTGCAGGGTTGCGCGATCAACGAATTGGGCCATGGTGGTTTGCCGCCTTTCTCTCGGACACGGACGATGATATGCAAAAAGCGCCGTCGGCCCTATTGGACCGGCGGCGCTGACGCCTCGCGGTTACGCGGTGGCGGTTGCCTCTTCGGCGGTGCCTTCGTCGACAACGCCTGCTGCCTCGGCCTGCTCGAGGACCTCGGAAGCAACACCCTGGCCGTCGGCCGGGACGATGTTGACGATGCGGCGCTTACGCTTGATGCCGAACTGGACGGAGCCTGCGGTCAGTGCGAACAGCGTGTCGTCGCCGCCGCGGCCGACGTTGTCGCCCGGGTGGAACTTGGTGCCGCGCTGACGGACGAGGATCTCGCCGGCCTTGACCTGCTGGCCACCGAAGCGCTTCACACCGAGGCGCTTGGACTCAGAGTCACGACCGTTCGAGGAGCTGGATGCACCCTTCTTGGTTGCCATTGTTCAATTTCTCCTAGTGGTTACTTAATGCCGGTGATCTTGACGGTGGTCTGCGGCTGGCGGTGGCCCTGGCGGACCTTGTAGCCGGTCTTGTTCTTGTACTTCAGAATGTCGACCTTCTTGTCACGGCCGTGCTCGACGATCTCTGCGGTCACGTTGACCTTGGACAGTGCGTCGGCACCGGAGGTGACGTCTGCGCCATCAACGAGAAGGATCGGGGTGAGTTCGACCTTGTCGCCTGCTTCACCCTCAAGCTTCTCGACCTTGACGAGGTCGCCCTCGGCAACCTTGTACTGCTTGCCGCCGGTCTTGACGATCGCGTACATAGAGGGTTACCCCTTATCTCTACTCGCCCGCCCCCTGCATGCTCGGGGGCGGAAATGGAACAGTTTTAGCGCTTCGGGGCCTATCGTGAGCCTGCCGTGCCCGCATGCGTAGGCAACGAGGCGGCACGCCCCGAAACAGCGACTCGGCAAGACTACACCGGCACCATGCGCTTTACCAAACCGCGTTAGCTGCTGCGGCGTGTGGCGCGCCTGCGTCCGCGCCGCGGGGAAGGCGCCTTTGCTTCTCGACGCGGCTCCGTCTCCGACTTCGCCACACGTGCGTTGGCGGCCGCTGCCGAGGTGGCGTTGGACTTGCGCACGGCGCGGCGGCGACCGCGACGGCCCGCCGCCGACTTCTCCTTCTTGGCAGGCTTAGCATTATCGGCGTCGGAGCCGGCGGGCGCTGCGGCGGTTTTCTGGGTGGCATCCGGGTAGTCCCCGCGGCGGGGGCGCACATCCGAGCGCGAGTTGCCGCGGGTGCGGCGCTTGCGGCGCGGTGAGTTATCGAACTCCTCGACGGCCTCCTCGAAGCTCTGCTGCGGGGCCTCCTTTTTGGGGCGGTCTTCCCGCTCATTGCGTGCGTCACGCTGCTGGTCGCCCGTCTGGGGGCCGCGCCCGCGGTTGCCTCCGCGGCGGCCGCGGCGGCGCGTGGAGCGGCGTCGGCCTTCAGCGCCGCTGTCGGCAGCGTCGGGAGCGTCCGCAGTATCGGTGGTGTCCGCGTTGTCGGCGGCGGTGTCTGCGTTGCTGTCGTCGCTGAAGATCGAGTTGAGCAGGTTGTCCATCTCGTCTTCGTTGAGCTGCTTGCGCTTGGAGCGGCGCGAGCCGCGCGACGGCTTTTCGCTACGGCCGGTGTCGCTTTCGGTGTGGGCACCGCGTGGCGAGTCGTGCTCCGCGTCCGCGTGCTTGTTCCGGCTGCGGGAGGAGCGGCGCTCGTCGTCACGCGAACGGCGCTTCGGACGCTCCTCGCGGCCGCGTTCGGAGTACGGGTCGTGCTCGACAGGATCATCGGTGACGATGATGCCGCGGCCGCCGCAGCACTCGCACTCGGTGGAGAAGGTCTCCAGCAGCCCGTTGCCCAGGCGCTTGCGGGTCATCTGCACCAAGCCCAGGGAGGTGACTTCGGAGACCTGGTGGCGGGTGCGGTCGCGGCCGAGAGCCTCGTTGAGGCGGCGCAGCACAAGGTCCTGGTTTTCGGGCAGGATCATGTCGATGAAGTCGATGATGATCATGCCGCCGATGTCGCGCAGGCGGATCTGGCGCACGATCTCCTCGGCGGCCTCCAGGTTGTTGGAGGTCACCGTCTCCTCCAGCGAGCCGCCGGAGCCGGTGAACTTGCCGGTGTTGACGTCGATGACGGTCATGGCCTCGGTGCGGTCGATGACCAGAGTGCCGCCGGACGGCAGCCACACGGTGCGCGACAGCGCCTTCTGCAGCTGCTCGTCGATGCGGTGGACCTCGAAGGCGTCCTTGCCGTCGTGTGCGGAGCGGTCGAACTTCTCCAGCCGGTCCAGAAGGTCCGGGGCGACGGACTGCACGTAGGCGTGGACGGTGTTCCACGGTTTGCGGCCGTCCACGATGAGCGACGTGAAGTCCTCGTTGAACAGGTCGCGCACGACCTTGACCAGGATGTTCGGCTCCTCGTAGAGGGTGACCGGCTTCGCACCCTTCGACGCCTTTTCCTTCTCCGCCTGGTCTTGGATGGCGGTCCACTGGTTGTGCAGGCGGTTCACGTCGGCCGCGATGGCTTCTTCCGGCACGTTTTCGGCGGCGGTGCGGATGATTGCGCCGCCCTTGCCGGGCACGACGTTGTTCAGAATCTCCTTCAGACGCTTGCGCTCCGGCGCCGGCAGCTTGCGGGAAATGCCCGCGCTGCGCCCGCCCGGCACGTACACCAGGTAGCGTCCGGCAAGCGAGATTTGGGTGGTCAGGCGCGCGCCCTTGTGGCCGACCGGGTCCTTGGTCACCTGCACCAGCACCTGGTCGCCGGATTTCAGCGCCTGCTCGATGCGGCGCGAGCGCCCGCCCAGGCCAGCGGCCTTCCAGTCCACCTCGGATGCGTAGAGCACGCCGTTGCGGCCTTGCCCAATGTCGATGAACGCGGCCTCCATGCTGGACAGCACGTTCTGCACGCGGCCTAGGTAGATGTTGCCGATCATCGAGGACTGGCTTTCGGCAGTGACGAAGTGCTCCACCAGCAGCCCGTCTTCGAGCACGCCTACCTGGGTGATCTTGCCGTGGCCGTCGTGGCGGTCGCGCTCGCGCACCACCATGTGGCGCTCCACGGATTCGCGGCGCGCCAGGAACTCGGCTTGGCTGACAATGCGGGAGCGTTTGCGCTGTTCTTCGCGCTTCTCGCTGCGGCGGCGGCGCTGCGCCTCCAGGCGCGAGGAGCCCTTGATCGCCTTCGGCTCTTCGATGACTTCAGGCTCTTGCGTATCGACGTCCTCCGGCGAAGCCTCGTCGATAGGCTTGGGCTCCTTCTCCTCGCTCGGGGCGGCCTGGCGGGTGGCGCGGCGGCGCTTGCGCTCCGGCGCCTTGAACACGGGGGCGCGGTTGGTGGTTTCCTCCGGCACCGGGGTGATCTCCGGCTCCACGTCGGTGAGCGGGCTCTCGCGCAGGTCAGCCTCGACCTTCTCCTCGATCTGGTGGATCTCGTTTTCCACGTCCTTGCGCACGCGCTGGCGGATCTTCTCGTCCGCGGCGTCTGCGCTTTCGTCGGCACCTGTGTTGTCGGCGGCTTCGGCGGAGTTCGCGAGTGCGTCGAGAAGCTGCTCGCTCTCAGCGCGCGTCAGCGTGGACTGCGCCACCTTGACCACGCCGAGCTCCGACAGCGCAACCACGAGCTCCTTCGACGGCACGCCGAGGGCCTTCGCCAGGGTGAACACGCGGGTTTTCTCCGCCAGCTGAGAACGGTCGAATGCGGCATAAATATTCTTGTGACCAGCCAATGTGCGTCACTCTCCAATTTTGCTCAGCCGCAGCCCGCTGGGGCGGGCCGGGCGCTGGCACATCGGTGCCGAAAGCGGCCGCGCGGCGAACCCCACGGTGCGGTACATGTGAAAGTTTCCTAGCGCCGCGAGCGCGGCGCCTGCGCCCACCATTGTGGCACAGCGCAGACTGGGGTGCGGGGCGAGGACTACTTCTCGGCCAGCCGCAGCAGATCCGCCACGGCAGCGACGGGGGCGTTCTCGTGGCTTTCGGTCAGCGCCGCCCCCACCACGATCTGCAGCACGCGCGCGGCGTTGAAATCCACGCCGGCGCGCTGCAACAGGTCCGCAATGAGCCGCTTCACCTCTTCCAGGGCGCGGCGGACGTATTCGCCAACCTCGTCGGCTTCACGGTGCGCCTCGACGAAGGCGGTGACCACCGCGCCCGCGCGCTCCGGCTGTCCGCAGGCCACCACGTCGACGACGGCTTCCGCCAGCTGCACCGGGTCCGAGAGATCCACTTCTTGCGCTGTTGCGCGCTCGTAGGCGTCGATACGCCCCTGCACGAGCCGCTCGAAGCAGGTGGCCACGAGCTTGTTGCGTGAGGAGTAGTAGTAGCCGATGGAGCCGACCGGCACCGACGCCACTGCCGCGACCTGCCGATGCGTCAGCCCCTTCACCCCTTCAGTAAGCAACAGGCCGATCGCCGCATCCAGGATCGCAGAGCGCTTCTCCACCGCCCGTGCCTGCTCGCTGCGAGATGCCACCACCGTCAACCTTTCTCACTATGCGGATTACATGCAACTCTATTTATACAACAGTTGGTCCGGCGCGGCCGAAATTCCCCCGCCTGAGACGTGAAAAAACACCGCAGCCAGGCGGCTGCGGTGTTGGAAAACACGCGCTTAGAGGTTCGGGAACCAGATGCCGATCTCGCGCTCGGCGGACTCCGGCGAGTCGGAACCGTGCACGACGTTCTCCGCCACAGACAGTGCGAAGTCGCCGCGGATGGTGCCCGGGGTGGCCTTGGACACCGGGTCGGTGCCGCCGGCCAGCTGGCGCCACGCCTCGATGGCGCGCTCACCCTCGACGATGCCTGCAACCAGCGGGGCGGAGGTGATGAAGTCCACCAGCTCGCCGAAGAACGGCTTGTCCTTGTGCTCCGCGTAGTGCTTCTCAGCGGTCTCGCGGTCTGCGGTGCGCAGGTCCAGCTCAACCAGCTTCAGGCCCTTGCGCTCGATGCGGGAGATGATGTCGCCGACGTGGCCGTTTGCAACACCGTCGGGCTTGATCAGGATCAGAGTGCGTTCAGTCATAGCCCAAAATCTTACCCCAAAGTCGTATTTACGCCTCGCGTACGATGCGCGCTGCGTCTTCCGGCGTGGTGTTGCGGAACCACAGCTGTACCTGCTGCACCGCCAGCTGGAAGTTGCCTTCCTCCTTCATGCGCAGGACGGTGGCGCGTTGTTCGTCGTCAAGCTCGGGTGCGACATCTTCGCGGCGTGTGTACTGCTCGTAGAACCCGAGCATCAGAAACAGCCCGGCGGCGACGATCGCCGCTGTGCCCACCCACCCGGGCAGGGTGGTGTAGACGGCCACCACCGCGACGATGGAGAACACGGCGGCCAGGGCAAAACTCACGATGCGCATGGGCCATACCGTAGCCTTGTTGCCCATGGTGCACAGCTCTCCCCTGCCGGATGTCGCGCTGCCCGGCGTTCCGCTCGACCGCCTGGTCCCCCTCGGCGACCGGCCCGCGATCACCGAGTACGACACCGGCCGCACCATCACCTACGACGAGCTCGGCGCGCTCGCGGACGCCGCCGCCACCCGCATGCGCAGCCGCGGCGTGGGCCCGGGCAGTGTCGTTGCGCTGCGTCTGCCCAACTCCATCGACTTTGCGGTCGCACTGCTCGCCGTCGCGCGCACGGGTGCGGCGGCGTGCCTGATCGGGCATTCGCTTATCGACGTCGAAGCGTCGCGCCTTGCCACCCTCGCCGGCGTCACCCACCGTGTCGAGCCGGGCGATCTCGCCCCCGGGCCAGCTTTCAGCTTCGCGCCGGCGGACCCCGATTCGGTGGCAGCCATTCCGTTTTCCTCCGGCACGACCGGCCTGCCCAAGGGGGTGGAGCTGACCCACCGCTCCATTACCGCCAACGCTGTGCAGTTCAACGCGGCGCTGGCCGCCAGCGGCATCGGCGAGGGCACGCGGGTAGCCGCTCCCCTGCCGTTTTCCCACATTTACGGGTTAAACACACTGCTGTTGTCGTCGCTGGCCGCGGGCCGGCACGTGTTCACCGCCGCGCGCTTCGACCTCGGCGGGTTCGCGCGCGCCCACTGCGAGCACGACATCGAGCTGAGTTTCATCGCCCCGCCGATCGCGCTGGCGCTGGCGAACTCGCCCGCCGTCGACCCGGCCGATTTCGCCGCATGCGCCCACATGGTCTGCGGCGCCGCCCCCTTGGACGAGGCGCTGGCCCGCCGCGTGGAAGACCGCCTGGGCATAGTCATGCTGCAGGGCTACGGCACCACCGAGTCCTCGCCGGTGACCCACGTCGGCATCGCCGGCAAGTCCAACCCAGGCACCATCGGGTTCGCCATCCCCAACACGGACTTCCGCGTGGTGGACATGGACACCGGCGCAGAAATCGCCGACGGTGCAGACGGGGAACTGCACGTCCGCGGCCCCCAAATCATGCGCGGCTACCTGGGCAACCCGGAGGCCACCCGCAACGCCATCGTGGACGGCTGGCTGCGCACCGGCGACATCGCGCGGGTGAACCCGGATGCGACGGTCACGGTCGTGGACCGCGCCAAAGACGTGTTCAAGTACCACGGGTTCCAGATCGCCCCAGCCGAACTCGAGGCGCTCCTGCTCACGCACCCGCAGATCGATGATGTGGCTGTGGCCGAGCGCGGCGGGGTGCCGAAGGCGTTCGTCGTAAAGCAAGGGCTTTTGAGCGAAACCGAGGTGATGGAGTGGGTCGCAGCTAGGGTGACCGCCTACAAAAAGGTGCGCGCCGTGGCGTTCGTGGACGCGATCCCCCGCAACGCCGCCGGCAAGATTTTGCGCAAGGACCTTTAAGCGCCCCCTCTACGTGCCCCCTACGTGCCCAAGTGCTGGGTGGTGAGGTAGCCGCCGCGCATGCGCTGGACAATCTCGGAGCGCATGCGGATGACGAAGTACCAGACGATGCCGAAGATGATGCCCACCGCCGTCACGGACCAGTGGATGAAAAAGCCGAAGATCAGCGGGATCTGCAGCGCCAGGTCGATCCACAGCGCGGCCGGCTTCTTCTGGAAGAACGCCATGACCACGTGCGCCAGCCCGATCACGGTGATGTAGACCCAGTTGAAGGTGGTCCAGTGCTCGCCACCGTCGACTTTGAGGATGACGGTGAGGATAAGCAGAACCGTGATGGCCTCCATGATCAGCGTGCCGGCGAGCACACCGGTCAGCCCCGACATCGGGTCCTTGACCGGCGCCTTGCCAGGGCCGAGCGGGCCCATCTGCTGGTTTTTGGGTGTCATTGCGGATCCTTTCCAAACATGGCGCGGGCCTCGCCGGCGGTGACCACCGAGCCGGTGATGATCACGCCGGAGCCGGACTGCACGCCCACCTCGGCGAGCGCCTCTTCCGCCAGCTCAACGGCGAGCTCGTAGGCGGATGGCAGGTGCTCCTCGACGTGCACGCGCTCGTCGCCGAAGACTTCGCGGGCGGTGTCCGCCAGCTCGTAGGCGTCCGTTGCGCGCGGCGAGGTGTTCTGTGTGATCACCACCTCGGTGAGCACGGGCTCAAGCGCCTCCATGATGCCCCGGGCGTCCTTGTCGCCCAAAATGCCGAGCACGCCGATCAGGCGGGTGAAGTCGAAGTCGCGCTCCAGCGCCGCCGCGAGCGCCTGGGCGCCGTGCGGGTTGTGGGTGGCGTCGATGAAGGTGGTCGGGGTGGCGCGCACGCGCTCCAGCCGGCCCGGCGAGGTGGTGGCGGCGAAACCTTCGCGCAAGGTGTCCGCGTCGAGCGTGCGTTCCGACGACGCGCCTAAGAACGCCTCCACCGCCGCCAGCGCCATCGAGGCGTTGTGGGCCTGGTGCGGCCCGGACAGCGGGATGAACACGTCGGCGTACTCGCCGGATAGGCCCTTGAGCGTGAGCGTCTGCCCGCCCACGGCCACTTCGCTGGCGGCCACGCCGAACTCCTGGCCGAAGCGGGCCACCGGCGCGCCGATGTCGACGGTGCGCTCCAGGATCACCCGCATCGCGTCCTGTTCCTGCTGGCCGATCACGGCCACGGCGTCCGCGCTGCGGATAATCCCGGCTTTCTCGCCCGCGATCTCCCCAATCGTCTCGCCCAGGTAGTCGGTGTGGTCCAGGCCGACGGGCATGATCACGTCCACGTCCGCGTCGACCACGTTGGTGGCGTCCCAACGCCCGCCCATGCCGACTTCGACCACGGCGACGTCGACAGGCGCATCCGCAAAGGCCGCGAAGGCGAGGCCCACCATGACCTCGAAGTAGCTCATGGGCACGCCGGTGCGCTCGTCCACCATCTGGATGTACGGCTCGATCTCGCGGTAAATGCGCACGAAATCCGCCGGGTGGATCGGTTCGCCGTCGATGCCGATGCGCTCGGTGACGGACTGCAGATGCGGGCTGGTCGTGCGGCCCACGCGGTTGCCAAACGAGCGCAAAAGCGACTCCACCATCCGCACCGTCGAGGTCTTGCCGTTGGTGCCGGCGACGTGGATGACCTTGAAGGATTTCTGCGGCTCGCCGAGGAAATCCATGAGCAGCTCGATGCGCTCGAGGCTCGGGTCGATGTCCGTTTCCGGCCAGCGGGCGGTGAGCTCGGCCTCCACCTGCGCGAGCGCGACGAGGTCTTCCTCACTCACGCCGCGCGGGGCGAGCGCGTCGGTGTCGTTGCCCTCCCCCGGCGCGCCGAGGTTGAGCGTCAGACCGGCGTCGGTCTGCTGGATGTCGTACTGCTCGGGAAGTTCGGGCAGCTCAAAATCATTGTCCGCCACTTAGGCCTCCGGCAGCTGTTCCAGGCGTGCGGTGACGCGCTCGAACTCTTCCTGCGCGACCTGCTGGCGCACCTTGATCTTTTCCACCACGGGCTCCGGCGCGTTGGCCAGGAACTGCTCGTTGGCAAGCTTCGCGCCTGTGGTGTCCAGCTCCTTCTGCGCCGCGGCGAGCTCCTTTTCCAGGCGCTTGCGCTCTGCGGCGACGTCGACGGTGCCGGAGGTGTCCAGCGCCACGTCGAGGTTGGCTTTGCTGAGGCGCATTTCAATGCTTGCCGACGCGCTAAAGTCCTCCCCCGGCTTTTCCACCCTGGCAATCTGGCGGACCACGTCCTCCAGCTCTGCCAGGTCCGCGGACGCGAAGTCCACGCGGGCCGGCACCTTCTGCGAGGGCTTGACGCCCTGGTCGGAGCGGAAGCGGCGCAGCTCGGTGATGAGCTTGATCGCGTCTTCGACGCGGGTGCGTGCCTGGGTGTCGGTCTCGGCGCCGCCGTTGGTGTCGTCCGCGGTCGGCCACGGCGCGATGGTGACGGTTGCCTCGCCGGTGAGCGCCTTCCACAGCACCTCAGTGATGAACGGCATGGTCGGGTGCAGCAGACGCAGCACGACGTCGAGGACGCGGCCGAGCACGACCTTGGTGGTCTCGCCTCGGTCCTTCTCCTCCGACGAGGCGTCAGCCTCGTCCCGCGGAATTTGCGTCTTGGCAATTTCCAGGTACCAGTCGCACAGCTCGTCCCACGCGAAGTGGTAGAGCAGCTCGTTGGCCTTGGCAAACTGGTAGTCGTCCAGGTAGGCGTCCACCTTGGCGCGCACTTCCTCGGCGCGGTCCAGGATCCAGCGGTCCGCGTCCGTGAGCTCGTCGCGCGCCGGCAGCTCGCCGACGTGCGCGCCGTTCATCAGGGCGAACTTGGTGGCGTTGAAGAGTTTGGTGGCGAAGTTGCGGGCGGCGGTGGCGTGGTCGTCGCCGATCGGCAGGTCCACGCCCGGGTTCGCCCCGCGGGCCAGGGCGAAGCGCAGCGCATCCGCACCGTAGCGCTCCACCCAGTCCATCGGGTCGATGCCGTTGCCCAGGGACTTGGACATCTTGCGGCCTTTTTCATCGCGTACCAGGCCGTGCAGGTACAAATGCTCAAAGGGGATCTGCGGGCGGCCGTCTGCACCCTCGCCAAGGATTTCAGGAGTTTCCTGCCCGGCGAAGGTGCCGAACATCATCATGCGCGCCACCCAGAAGAACAGAATGTCGTAGGCGGTGACCAGCACCGTGGTGGGGAAGAACTTCTCCAGCTCCGGGGTCTTTTCCGGCCAACCCATGGTGGAAAACGGCCAAAGGGCGGAGGAGAACCAGGTGTCCAGCACGTCCGGGTCCTGCTCGTAGCCTGCCGGCGGCTCCTCGTCGGGGCCGACGCAGACCACGTCGCGCTCGCCGTTCTCGTCCTCCGGGCCGTACCAGATCGGGATGCGGTGGCCCCACCACAGCTGGCGCGAGATCGTCCAGTCGTGCATGTTGTCCACCCAGTCGAAGTAGCGCTTCTCCATGGATTCTGGGTGGATCTTGGTGTCGCCGGAGCGCACGGCGTCACCGGACATCTTTGCCAACTCGTCGACCTTGACAAACCACTGCAGGGACAAGCGCGGCTCGATCGGCTCGCCGGAGCGCTCCGAGTGGCCCACGGAGTGCACGTACGGGCGCACTTCCTTGACAATGCGGCCCTGCTCCGCCAGCGCCTCGCGCACAGCCACGCGGGCGTCCTCGCGCGTCATGCCGTCGAAGCGGGTGCCGGTATCGGCGATGCGGCCCTTCTCGTCCATGATGATCGGCATGTCCAGGTTGTGGCGCAGGCCCATCTCGTAGTCGTTCGGGTCGTGCGCCGGGGTGATCTTCACGGCACCGGTGCCCAGTTCCATGTCCACGTAGTCGTCGGCGATGACCTCAATTTGCAGGTCCTCGCGCAGCGGGTGCGGGAAGACCTGGCCGATCAGGTCGGCGTAGCGCTCGTCGTCGTGGTGGACGGCGATCGCGACGTCGCCAAGCATTGTCTCCACTCGGGTGGTGGCGACGACCAGGTGCGGCTCGTCGTCGTTCAGCGAGCCGTAGCGGATGGAGACGAACTCGCCCTCGACGTCCTTGTACACCACCTCAATGTCGGAGACGGCAGTTTCCAGCACCGGCGACCAGTTGACCAGGCGGTAGTCGCGGTAGACCAGGCCGCGATCGTAGAGCTTTTTGAAGATGGTCTGCACGGCGCGCGACAGGCCGTCGTCAAGCGTGAAGCGCTCCCGCGACCAGTCCACCGAGTCGCCGATGGCGCGCATCTGCGTGGTGATCGTGCCGCCGTACTGCTGCTTCCACTCCCACACGCGCTCGATGAATTCCTCGCGCCCGTAGTCGTAGCGGTCCTTGCCTTCCTCCGCCTTGAGCTTGGCCTCCACCTTGGTCTGGGTGGCGATGCCGGCGTGGTCCATGCCCGGCAGCCACAGCACCTCGAAGCCCTGCATGCGCTTGCGGCGCACCAAAGAATCCATCAGCGTGTGGTCGAGCGCGTGGCCCATGTGCAGCTGGCCGGTCACGTTCGGCGGCGGCAGCACGATCGAGTACGCGGGCTTGTCCGACTGCGGATCCGCCGTGAAATACCCGGCGTCGACCCAGCCCTCGTACAGGTCGCGTTCGTGGGCGCTGGGCTCCCACGACTTGGGCAGTTGGTTCGCGCGGTTCAGATCGTTCGTCTCAGTCACGCGCCCTATCTTAACCAGCGCCCTAAAACAGCTTGTCGGCGATGGCGGCTTCCTTCCGCAGGGCCTCGATGTTGGTGTTGAGACGGGTCCTTTGGTCGTCGTTAAGCTCGAGCCCCTCGACGACCCGCCAGCTGCCGTCGCTTACGGCCGGGAAGCCGAACATGAGGCCCTCGTCCACGCCGTACTCGCCTGTCGACGGCAACGCGACCGTCGCCCACCGCCCATCGGTGCCCTGCACCCAGTCGCGCATGTGGTCCACCGACGCCGAGGCCGCGGATGCCGCGGAGGACTTGCCGCGCACCTCGATGATCTCCGCGCCGCGCTTGGCCACGCGCGGGATGAACTCCTCGGTGTACCAATCGCGCTCCACCTCCACCGGGGCGCCGTCGACGGTGGCGTAGGTGACGTCCGGGAACTGCGTGTCCGAGTGGTTGCCCCACACCACGAGGCGCTCAATGCTTCTCGACGGCACCTGCAGCCGGTCCGCCAACATCGACTGCGCCCGGTTGTGGTCCAGGCGCATCAGCGCGTTGAAGCGGTCTTTCGGCACGTCCGGCGCCGCCTTTGACGCGATATAGGCGTTGGTGTTGGCCGGGTTGCCCACCACCAGGACGCGAATGCCGTCGGCGGCGCCGTTGTTGATGGCCTCGCCCTGGCGCTTGAAGATCTGGCCGTTGGCGACGAGCATGTCCGAGCGGGACTCGCCCTTGCCGCGCGGCTTCGCGCCGACTAAGAAGGCGGCCTCTGCCCCGTCGAAGGCCTTGGCGGCATCGTCGGTGACCTCGATGTTGCCCACCAGCGGCAGCGCGGAATCCGCAAGCTCCATCGCGGTGCCCTCCGCGGCGCGCACCGCGGCCGGGATCTCCAGCAGGGTCAGATCCACCGGCTCGTCGCCGAAGACGTCGCCGGCGGCGATGCGCCACAACAGGGAGTAGGCGATGTTGCCGGCGGCACCGGTGACCACGATCTTTGCCATATGTCTTTCTCCTCTTCTCGTACGTCGTGTGCGTTGACTCACAGATAATCTACCCCCGGCCGGGGCGGAATTTCACGGCTATACGCCCGAGAGTGGGCATCTGGTGCACGATTGAGGGGTATTTCAAACGAAAGGGGATGGACGTGACCGACGGTGCCGACGTGACCTCCCCTGACGCCGTGGTCCGCGCCGCCCTGGCCGCATTCGCCCGCAAAGGCTACACCGGCGCGAAAGTGGAAACGCTGGCCAAGAAAACCGGCATGACCAAACGGATGATCCACTACCACTTCGGCGACAAGCGCGGCCTCTACGCCGCGGCGCTGCGCCTCGCACTGGAACAGCTCGCGCCGCCGGAAAACATCCTCAACCGCTCGCACGCCGTCCCGGTAGAAGGGATGCGCCGCTTCGTCGACGCGCTCTACCACGCCTTTTTGCACAACCCCGACGCCGTGCAACTGATCCTGCGGGAAAACTTGGACCCGGCTGTAGCGGCCGAAGACGCCTCGGCACTCGCCGGCGTGCGCGACGTCACCCTCCACGCCGAGCGGCTCCTGCTCGCCGGCCAGGACGCCGGCGCGTTCCGCCCCGGCATCACCGCGGTGGACCTGCTCACCCTAATCTCGTCGCTGTGCCTGTACCGCGTCGGCAACGCCGCCACCGCCAAACACGTCTTCGGCGTCGACGTCGAAAGCCGCCGCAACGTCGACGGCATGCGCCGCATGGTCATCGACACCGTGCTGGCGTTTCTGACCTCAAACATCTCGTACTCCGGCTACGAGTCCTACCTCGAAGCCACCCCGACACCTACCGAGGACGCGGAGCCGGACGAACTGTTCGACATCTACGGCGACGAAGGCCGGATCGTCTAACGGGCCGAAGGTGCGCTCCTAAGCTGACTGCTTCTCCTCGGCCTCGATGTACTTCGGCTCCCCCTCGCCGAGGGCCGCAGCCTCATCGACCACAACCTCCGCGACGTTTTCGCGGTCTGGCAGCTCGTACATGATGGGAACGAGCAGCTCCTCCATAATCGCGCGCAGACCGCGCGCGCCCGTTTTGCGCTCCGCCGCCTTATCGGCGATCACACCGAGCGCCCCGTCAGTGACGGTCAGCTCCGCGCCGTCCATGGCAAACAGGCGTTGGTACTGCTTTACCAGCGAGTTCTTCGGCTCCGTGAGCACACGCTTCATCGAATCGCGGTCCAAGTCGTTCACGTGCGCGAGGATCGGCAGACGGCCGATGAACTCCGGGATCAGACCGAACTTCACCAGATCGCCCGGCTGCACCTGGGCGAGCAGGTCCGCCTCGTCGCGCTGCTCCTTCGAGTCGATCTCCGCGCCGAAGCCGATGCCCTTCTTACCCACACGCTCCGCGACCACCTTGTCCAGCCCCGCAAAGGCGCCCGCGACGATGAACAGGATGTTCGTGGTGTCCACCTGGATGAACTCCTGGTTCGGGTGCTTGCGCCCGCCCTGCGGCGGCACCGATGCGGTGGTGCCCTCCAGGATCTTCAGTAACGCCTGCTGCACACCCTCACCGGAGACGTCGCGGGTAATGGACGGGTTCTCGGACTTGCGCGAGATCTTGTCCACCTCGTCAACGTAGATGATGCCCTGCTGCGCGCGGTTGACGTCGAAATCCGCAGCCTGCAAAAGCTTCAGCAGGATATTCTCCACGTCCTCGCCCACGTAGCCCGCCTCGGTGAGGCTGGTGGCGTCCGCGATGGCGAACGGCACATTCAGCATTCGCGCAAGCGTCTGCGCCAGGTAGGTCTTGCCCGAGCCAGTGGGGCCGAGCAGGAGGATGTTGGACTTGGCGATCTCCACGTCCTCGTCCCGCTTGCGGCTGGACACATTGGAACCTTCCGCCTTGATCCGCTTGTAGTGGTTGTACACCGCCACCGCGAGCGTCCGCTTCGCGGTGTCTTGGCCAATGACGTACTCGTCCAAAAACGCCGTGATCTCGCTCGGGCGCGGCAGACGGTCCGGGTCGTCCGCGCCCTTATTGTTCTGCGCGCCGGCGAGCTCCTCCTCGATGATCTCGTTGCACAGCTCGATGCACTCGTCGCAGATGTAGACGCCGCCGCCGGCGATGAGCTTGCGCACCTGCTGCTGGCTCTTCCCGCAAAAAGAGCACTTGAGCAGGTTCGCGCTGTCGTGCGTAGTTGCCATATGCGCCTATCTACTCCCGTCTTCGGTCAATCCCAACCGAGTGTAATCGTTGCGTCAAACCATAGCTTTCACGCCACAAAGGGGCCATGACGCGGTTTCCCGTATTCTCATCCGCTAGCCTGTACACGTTAAACAATCGTGCCCACCGGTGCGCTACCTAACGCGTACCCCGAAAGGAACCGATCCGTGAATCGCAGCCGCACTTTCTCTGCCTTTGCCGCAGCCGCCCTCGCCGCGTCGCTGCTGGCCGGTTGCTCGGACTCAAACGCGGACGTAGAACCCCTGGCGGAACCCGTGCTGGACTTCCCACAGACCAGCATCACCCCCACCCCAACGCCGACGACCACCAAGTCCGACGACGATGAGGACGATGAGGAGACGACCACCTCTTCCTCCTCCACCACCAAGAAGTCCTCGACAAGCTCGTCCACCAAGTCGTCCACGCGCACGTCCACAAAATCCAGCTCGAAGCGCTCCGAGTCCCGCAGCTCGAACAACTCCAATAACGAGGCGCGCGAGCCAGCGCCGGTGCGCGAAACCATCATCGACGACCGCCCGGGCGCCACCTGCGCCTGGCCCACCCAGGGCGAGGCCAGCGGAAGCCAGGAATACAGCACGTTCTGCGACCGCGAATGGGCCCGCACCGTCACCTCCGACGGCCAGGACTACTACTGGGCAGCCAAGGGCCAAGGGTGGGTCTCCGTCGACCCGACCACCACTGACGACGGCGATATCTGCTGGGCACGCGAGGACTTCGAAGCCGCGCCGGAGGCCATCCGCAACGCCGTGGCATTCTGCGACCCGGCATCCGGGGATAAAGCGGAGTAGCCGAAGGTTTCGTCGCAAAGCAAAACGCGCCCGGAGCGAACCGGGCGCGTTTTTCATGTGCTTTTAGCCGTTGAGCTTGCGGTAATCAAAGACCTGGTCGATGATGCCGTAATCCACAGCCTCAGAAGCGGTCAGGATCTTATCGCGGTCGGTATCAATGCGGACCTGCTCGGAGGTGCGGCCGGTGTGGTGCGCGAGCGTGTCCTCCATGAGGCGGCGCATGCGCTCAATTTCCGCGGCCTGAATCTCCAGATCAGACACCTGGCCCTGGGTGCCCTGGGTAGCCGGCTGGTGGATCAGCACACGCGAATTCGGCAGCGCGGCGCGCTTACCCGGCGCACCGGCGGCGAGGATCACTGCGGCGGCCGACGCGGCCTGGCCGAGGCAGACAGTCTGCACGTCCGGGCGGACGTACTGCATCGTGTCGTAGATAGCCATCAGCGCGGTGAAGGAACCGCCCGGGGAGTTGATGTACATCGTGATGTCGCGGTCCGGATCCTGGGACTCCAGCACCAGAAGCTGCGCCATGATGTCGTTCGCCGACGTGTCGTCCACCTGAGTACCCAGGAAGACGATGCGCTCCTCGAACAACTTGCCGTACGGGTCGATCTGCTTCGTGCCAAAGCTCGTTTCCTCCAAAAACTGCGGCAGCACGTAGCGGGAGTTGGGCATCTGGAAAGTCATAATAGGTGTCTCCTTAATTCCTCGTGTGCCTTAGTTCTCGCCGATGGAGTGCTCGCCGGCCTGGGCTGCGTTCTCGATGACGTGGTCCACGATGCCGTACTCCTTCGCCTGCTGGGCGTTGAACCAGCGGTCGCGGTCCGAATCCTTCGTGATCTGCTCGAAGGTCTGGCCCGTGTGCTCCGCGATGAGCTGCGCCATCTCGCGCTTCGTCTCCGCGAACTGCTCCGCCTGAATGGCAATGTCGGCCGCGGTGCCGCCGACACCCGCGGACGGCTGGTGCATCATAATGCGCGCGTGCGGCAGAGCGTAACGCTTGCCCTTCGTGCCGCCCGAGAGCAGGAACTGGCCCATCGACGCCGCCAGGCCCATGCCGTAGGTGGCGATGTCGCACGGGGAGTACTTCATCGTGTCGTAAATCGCCATACCGGCGGTGACAGAGCCGCCTGGCGAGTTGATGTACAGGTTGATATCGCGCGTCGGATCCTCCGCCGACAGCAGCAGAATCTGGGCGCACAGCTTATTGGCGATCTCATCGTCCACCTGCTGGCCCAGGAAAATAATGCGCTCCCGGAGGAGACGCTCATAAACGGAGTCTCCCAGGTTCATGCCTTGGGTCGGGGAAGTCATGTAAGACGCTCCTTTGCTAGTTCATCCGGTAACGCCACTACCCTACTCGGGTGATTCTGTAACTCCGAGCCTGTTCGCTACCGGCGTACGGGCCGGGTTTTGGGGTGGGGGTTGGAGTGCAAGTTGCCGATTCCTGACAGATTCCGGCAGCCATTTGTACCGAACTGGGCGTTTGAGGCCCGCCTGACAGATTCCGCCGCGAAGTGTCGGGGTGGGGTTCCGCGGGGAGATTTGTTCACTGCGCCGTGAATCAACCGGGTTCCGGGCTTTTGCCACCTGGGGAAAGTGAACAAACCATCCGACTAAAACGGAATTCATTCACCGGCACGGTCCGTGGGGGTGAACAAATCTGGCGAAGGGCCTCAGAAAACGCAAAAGCGGCCGGGGCAGACGCGCCCCGGCCGCTCGCTAGCGGGAGAAGTTTCTACTTCTCGTCAGCCTCGGTGGTCTCAGCCTCGCCGGCCTCGTCCTCGTCGATCTCGCCGAAGTACTCGTTCGGGTCGACCTTGTTGCCGGCCTCGTCCTCGACCTGGGTGCGGGAGATGGCGATGGCCAGGGCCTTGCCGCGGCGCACGTCGGAGAACAGGTTGGCAATCTGGCCGGACTGCTGCAGCTGGGCCACGAACTGGTTCGGGTCCATGCCGTAGGACTGTGCGGTGAACAGGATGTGGTCGGTCAGCTCCTGCTGGGAGACCTCCGGCTGCTCCTGCTCGGCCACGGCGTCGAGGAACAGCTGGGTGCGCACGGACTCTTCGGCCTGCTCGCGGGACTGCTTGTCAAACCCTTCACGGGTCGTGCCCTGAGCCTCGAGCAGCTGGGCGAACGCGTTCTCGTCGTGCGCCATCTGGCCCAGCAGCTGGTGCAGCTGGTTGTGCACCTGCTCGTCCACCACGGACTCCGGCAGGGCAAACTTGGACTCCGCCAGGGCAGCCTTGAGCACCTCGTCGCGGATGTCCGCGGCCTGCTTTGCCTTGGCGTTCTCCTCGACCTGCTCACGGGTGGAGTTGCGCAGCTCCTCGACGGTGTCGAACTCGGACGCCATCTGAGCGAAGTCGTCGTCAAGTTCCGGAAGCTTGCGCTCCTTGGTCTGCTGGACGTGGACCTTCACGGTCGCCTTCTCGCCCTTGTGCTCGCCGTACTTGATCTCGGACTCGAACTCGTTGTCCTCGTCGGTCTTCATGCCGCGCAGCGCGGTGTCCAGGCCCTTCATCAGGTCGTCGGCGCCGACGCGGTAGGTCAGGCCCTCGGCGGAAGCATCGTCGAGCTTCTCGCCGTCGACGGTCGCTTCGAGGTCGATGATCGCGTAGTCGTCGGTCTTCAGCTTGCGCTTGGTGTCCTTGAGCTCACCGAAGCGCTCACGGAGGGTGTCCAGCTCGGCGTCGACCGCTTCGTCGTCAAGCTTGAGCTCCGGGACCTTCACGGAAATCTTGGAGAAGTCCGGCACCTCGATCTCGGGGCGGACATCGACCTCAGCGGTGAATTCGACAACGTCGTTGTCCTCGATCTTGGTGACCTCGATCTCCGGCTGGCCCAGCGGGTTAATCTCGTTTTCCGCGAGTGCCTGCTCGTAGCGGGTCGGCAGCATGTCGTTGACAACCTGCTCCAGGATCGGGCCGCGGCCGAAGCGAGCGTCGATGAGCTGGCGCGGAGCCTTGCCACGACGGAAGCCCGGGATGTTGACCTGCTGGGCGATGGCCTTGTAAGCCTGGTCAATTTCCTTGCCCAGCTCGTCGAACGGCACGCTGACGTTGAGCTTCACGCGGGTGTCGCTGAGCTTGTCGACGGAAGTCTTCACGGATTTCTCCTGTACTAGATCGAAACAACGTTTGTCAGATGTCTATATGTGGCGGGCCCGTGAATCCCCGGGCCCGCTTTGGTCGGGGCGACAGGATTTGAACCTGCG
>NZ_KV835974.1:73828-77047 GCF_001838175.1 Corynebacterium sp. HMSC034A01
TCGAAACAACGTTTGTCAGATGTCTATATGGGGCGGGCCCGTGAATCCAGGGGCCCGCCTTGGTCGGGGCGACAGGATTTGAACCTGCGACCCCCTGCTCCCAAAGCAGGTGCGCTACCAAGCTGCGCCACGCCCCGTTGCGGTAAAACCGCACGGTATGAACCACATCCGTAGAACGTGTGCGGTTCAGGACAGTCATTGTAGCGGTGCTTGAATAACTGTCCGCATTGAGGGCACAAAAACACCGGCCCCGCAACCGGAACCGGTGTCTTGTGTGGAGGGAATGACGGGAATCGAACCCGCGTCTTCAGCTTGGAAGGCTGAGGTATTAGCCACTATACGACATTCCCAGGCGCCAAAATCTGCAGCGCTGTGCGGAACTTTAGCGCAGGCGTATGCGTTGAACCAAACACGAACGATTTTAGGAGGAAGCATGTTCACCCTGTTGCTCATTTTCTTGATTGTTGGCGCATTGCTGTATATGCCGACTATGAGCGGGCAGCGGCAGATGCCACAGTCGCGCCGCCAGGTGGCAAGGCAGCAGCAGCTGTCTTTCGACGACGCGTATGCCGACGCCAAACGGTGGACCGACCGCTTAGGCTCGCAGGTGCTGAACCTCTCCGGCAACGACGCCGCGTCGCAGCAGGCGATGGCCGATGCCTCCGAGCGCTTCAACGCGGCATCCGCCGGGCTAAGCGACGCACGTTCCGTCAAGCAGGCGATGCTCGCCCGTGAGTCCGCGCTGGAGGGCCTGCACTACGTCAACGCAGCCCGCGAAATCATGGGGCTTCCCGCCGGCCCGCAGCTGCCGGAGCTGGAAGGCCAACGCCAGGCAGGGCGCGTGACCGAGCAGCGCACCGTCACCCAGGAAGACGGCACGCAGGTCATGGCGTCGCCACACGCGACCGCACAGACGCCGCACTACTACCCCGGCGGCGCCGTCGCGGGCCGCCCGGTGCCGGCCGGCTGGTACTCCACCGCGTGGTGGGGCCCGGCGATGATGACCGGCGTGTGGGCCGCGAGCTCCATGATGTTCTACTCCGCCATGTTCGCCGGGATGTCTGGCGTGGCCTCCGCGGAAGCGTTTGAGGCCGGCGGACTCGGTGAAGGCATGGACGGCGCCGGGGGCATGGAAGGTATGGACGGCGGCGAGATGGGCGACGCCGGCGGCGGCGACTTCGGGGACTTCGGCGGGTTCGGCGACGGCGGCGGCTTCGACTTCGGGGGATTCGACTTTTAGCCGTGCGTTACACTGCACAGCGATCGCGAACCCCAGAAAGCTCAAGAGCAAGGAGTGGCCGTGCGCATTGCTGTGCTGCTGAAAGAAGTGCCGGACACGTACAGTGACCGCGAAATGCACCTGGAGACAGGTTTGACGGACCGCTCCGGCGACGTCGTCGCCGACGAGGTCAGCGAACGGGCCGTCGAAGCTGCGCTGCGCATCGCCGAAGCAGGCGACAACGTCGAGGTCGAAATCTTAAGCGTCGGCCCGGAGTCCTCCGCGGACTCGGTGCGCCGCGGCATCGCCATGGGTGCGTCCGAGGCCTACATCGTCTCCGACGACGCGCTTGTCGGCGCGGATGCGACGATGACTGGTGAGGTGCTGGCGAAGCTCGTCGAAAAGCAGGGCTACGACCTTGTCATCGCGGGCGCCGAGTCTTCCGACGGCGGCACCGGCGTCATCGCTCCCTTCCTGGCCGAGCAGCTGGACTGGCCGGTGCTGACCAACCTCACCGAGCTGACGCTCGAGGGCGAGACCGTTCGCGCCACCCAGGCCTCCGACGCCGCCACCGTCGAACTGCAAGCGCAGCTGCCGGCCGTGGTGTCCGTGGCCGACGAGTTCGCAGACCCGCGCTACCCCAACTTCAAGGGGCTCATGGCCGCGAAGAAGAAGGAACTGCACACCGTCACCCTCGCCGAACTCGGCGTGGACCCGGCGGACTTCACCCACCCGCGCGCCATCATGGTGGGCATCGAGCGCCGCCCGGAGCGCCAGCGCGGCGAGATCATCGACGCAAACTCCACCGCCGCGGCCCGCCTGGTGGACTTCCTCGAATCCAAAAACCTCATTTAAGGAGCAGCCATGACCCAGATTCTTGTTGTCCCGGACCGCTCCTTCGACGGCTCGGTCAGCCCCGTTGCGGCCGAGCTGATCGGCGCCGCGTCCGCGATCGGCACCCCGGTGGCGCTGGCGTCAGACCGCGCGCACGCCGAGGAGCTTGGTGCTTTAGGCGCCGCCGTGGTGCTTGTGTCTAACGCCCCGCTTATCGACGCAGCTGCCGCCGCGTTCGACGACCTCTTCCCCGCCGCCGTCCTGTTCGCCCACACCGTGCGCGGGCGCGAGGCCGCCGGCCGCTTCGCCGCACGCACAGGCAAGGCGCTGCTCACCGACGCGGTGTCGGTGAGCCGCGACGACCAGGGCATTGTCACCGAGCACCAGAACTTCGGCGGCGTCTACACCGCCTCTGCCGCGGCGACGCACTCCGCGCCGGTGATTACCCTGCGCAAGGGTGCCGTGGAAACACGCGCCGACAGGGTGACGCCTGAGGTGCGGGAGTTGGAGGTAGCACCGTCGGGACGTCGAGAGGCAAAAGTGCTCTCCGTGACCCCGGTCGAGCGCACCTCCGACCGCCCCGACCTGCTCACCGCCGACAAGGTGGTCGCAGGCGGCGTGTCACTGGGCGACGAGGACATGTTCGAGGAGCTCGTCGGCGGGCTTGCCGACGCGCTGAGCGCCGCCGTCGGCGCCACCCGCTCCGCCGTCGACGAAGGCCAGGTGCCCTACGAGGCGCAGATTGGCCAGACCGGCGTGATGGTCAGCCCGAAGCTCTACATCGGCGTCGGCATCTCCGGCGCCGTGCAGCACCTGGTGGGCATGCAGACCGCCGACACCATCGTGGCGATCAACTCCGACGAAGACGCCCCCATCTTCGACATCGCCGACTTCGGCATCATCGGCGACCTGTTCGACCTGGTGCCGGACATCATCTCCGAAATTGAGGCACGCAAGTAATGCAGGTAGAACTCCGCCGAGGACTGCCCCGCGTACCGGGCGGCGAGCCGTGGCCGCCGGCAGGCACCGTCGACGTTGCAGACGCGCCGGTTGCCGATGCTCCAGTTGAGGCCGCGCCGGTTGAGGCCGCGCCGGCACCTGTCCCCGCCGACACCGTTGAGGTGCCGCTGCGCCAAGGCCTGCCGCGCGTCGAGGGCGGCGAACCG
>NZ_KV835974.1:77147-78820 GCF_001838175.1 Corynebacterium sp. HMSC034A01
GCCGCGCGTCGAGGGCGGCGAACCGTGGCCGCCCGCCGGGACCGTCAAGGTTGCCGCGCCAGCCGCTGCCGTCGCGGCCGCCGCCACAGAACCCGCCGCCGTCGACGACGCAGAGCCAGCGCACACCGTCGAGGTGCCGCTGCGCCGGGGCCTGCCGCGCGTCGAGGGCGGCGAACCGTGGCCTCCCGCAGGCACCGTGCGCGTCGCCGCCCCGGCACCGGAAGCTGAGCCCGAACCGCAGCCGGAAACCGAGACAGCACCCGCGGCGCCTGTGGCGGCGACTGTGGTCGACGACGCTGTCGCCAAGACGGCGCCCGAACCGGCCCCGAAACCGGCCCCGCAGCCAACCCCGAAACCGGCTCAGCGGCCGGCTGGGGTGGCGTCGGCGGGGAAACCGGAGGGCGTCGCAAGGCAATGGCTCCCTTGGGCGATCGGTGCCCTCCTGCTGCTGGCCGCCGCCGTCTTCGGCGCACGCTGGTACGTGGGCACCGAGGCCGGCGCCGACTTCATCGCTCGCTACAACGGCGTCCAGCCGCTGCCGGACAACGCCCCCATTGGGCTGCCCGGATGGCTGAACTGGGCGCACTTTTTCAACATGTTCCTCATGGCGCTGATCATTAAAACGGGTCTGGACGTGCGCCGCGAGAAACGCCCCGCCGCCTACTGGCAGCCAAAGAAGGGCGGCAAGAAGATTTCGGTCACGCTGTGGCTGCACCAGGCGCTCGACATCGCCTGGGTCGTCCTCGGCGTGGTGTTCTTCGTGCTGCTGTTTACCACCGGCCAATGGATGCGCATCGTGCCCACCAGCTGGGACGCCATCCCGCACGCGGTGTCGGCGGGCCTGCAGTACCTCTCGCTGGACTGGCCGACGGAGAACCCCTGGCTGCACTACAACGCGCTGCAGGAGTTGTCGTACTTCATCACCGTGTTCATCGCGTCGCCGCTGGCCATCGCCTCCGGTTTCCGTATGAGCGGCATGTGGCCGGCGTCGTGGACGGCCGTGCCGGTGTCGTGGGCGCGCGCGGTGCACTTCCCCACCATGATCTACTTCGTGGCGTTTGTGGTCGTGCACGTGTTCCTCGTGCTCACCACCGGCATGCGCGGCAACATGAACGCGATGTTCGCGTCGCGTGAGGACGCCACCAGCTGGATCGGTGTGGTGTTCTTCCTGGTCGCGGCGGGTGTGACGGCGTTGGGCTGGTACTTTGCGCGCGCCTCGGTGGTCGCGCCGGTGGCGGGCAAGACCGGCAAGGTGTCCAAGCGCTAAAACTGTGCAACGTATACCGCGGTGGCGTGCTTGCGCCACCGCGTTTTGCGTTCCTGTGGACAACCGTGTTGCGGCGGGGGCTTTTGGCGGGGGTTATCCACAGATTTTGATTTGGGTCTGGTGTTGGGGGTTGCGCTGGCTTAGCTTTCGGGCCATGAACTTCACCGACTTTGTCTCCGCAGGCGTGGCCGTGCTCGCCGACTTCGACCGCGACGTCGCCATGGCCGCCGGCCTGTCTACCAGCCGGGTGCGCGATTTGGCGCGGGTGCATGCCACGTACTTCGGGCCGACCCAGTTCACCCGTAAACAACACGACGCGCTCGAAGCAGCGCACGGTCTGCCCATCGACCAACTCATCCACATAGAAAAGAAACTCCTCGCCGTCGAAGGCGCCGCCGAACGCTGG
>NZ_KV835975.1:0-129919 GCF_001838175.1 Corynebacterium sp. HMSC034A01
CCCCCGCACACAAAGAATCGGACACCCTCCTCGTAGGTGTCGTTGACCTTGCGGTTTCGATCCGCCGCGCTGATCGCGTTCGACGCAGTCGAGGCATTATCCGGCACCACAACCTCAGGCACGCCCCCGAAGTAGGCGAACGCGTGGTGGTGGGCATCAAGCCAGGAATGCTGGCGCTCATCCGGACATGCGAGGGCAAAAATCATCCCTGAATACGGCATTGAGGCGACAAACACGCTGACCTTCACCCCCGGTGCGCCGTCAGGGTCGAACAGGCGCATCTTGGTGCCTGCCCAATCCACCTGCATCGTGTGCCCCGGAGTGTGGGTGATGCGTGCGGTCAAACCAGCCGCATCGACATGCGACGCCACCAGCTGGCGAAACCGGTCGTAGCTGTAATGAAGCTGGCCCGGTAAAGCTGGAGTGGTGGTGTAGCGTGCCCACAGCACTTGCAGTGTCTGCTTGTGACGCCCCGTGCGGGCTTTGACCACCGCATCGAAATCGATGGGGACAAACTCGCCCTGGCCGGTGCTGCGCCCATCTACGAATAACTCGTCGAGCTCATCATCCGTCAGCGCCAAAACCTGGTCGACGGTGCGAATCCCAAGGGATCGAAGCACCTGGTTCGACCGGGAAATCGTGCGGTGCGAGCACCCGAGCTGTTGTTCAATCTGGCGGTACGAACGCTGCTGCACAAGCAGCTTCATCACCGCCCGGTAATCCGTCATCAGCGGACTCCTTCCGGTAACCGGCTACACCCCTGTGGCGCAACCACCCGAAAGCATCACCCGCCACCGCCAACCCCGCTACCGGATACCCACTGAACCGCTACCCGAAAGTCACCACACCGCTACCAACTAGCCGGTCGCAACAGTTGGTGTTTGGTCCACCTCGTGGGGCCAAAGTAGACCGTGTGGATCGCTTCCCACTTGCTGGCCAGGTTCGGTATCACGCCGGCGGCGATGGCGGCGCGCTTGTCAAAGCCTTCAAGCACGCGGATCGTCGGTTGTGTGTTCAGAAACTCTTGGAATGGTGTCATGGCAGACAAGCTATGACCGCGCAAGCCCCAAATCTAGACCCCGGCGAAAATGTGGATAACTTTTCCTGTGAAATTCACAATCCCCAGCTAGACGGCCGATTTTGGCTTTCCGAAGGTCCAGAATTTGTTGATGATGAAGTTCACCGGCATGGCTATGAACGTCGAAATAGCCTGCGCCCAGTAGGACTTGGTGCGCAGCCCGGAAGAGTCGTCGAAGATGTGGTCCGGCAGGCCGATGGGCGTGGTCGGGTTCATCAACAGCGTCATGCACGTCAGCGACACCACGAATGCGAGCGCGCCGGTGGCTAGGAACGGGAAGAACCCGCGCAGCCAGGAGCGCCCGTGCACGCCCCGGAACGTCCAGGACCGGTTGAGCTGGTAGTTCCAGGTGTTCGCCAGCACGAACGCGAGCGTGGACATGATGTGGTACCAGCGCACGTTCCAGCGAGTGGCGCCGAGTTGCATGACCACGTCGTTGGCGTGGAGGTCAAGGCCGTTCTCCAGGGCTTTGTTGGCCAGGTAGAACACGATGAAGTTGACCAGCACGCCGGAGCCGCCGACGATGCCGAAGCGCAGGAATTGGCGCAGCCCGGCAACGAATCGCACCGCGGTGCTCCCGCCGGCTGGTGCGGCGGCGTGCTCGTGCGTCACGGACAACCTCCTCGTAAAAGTACGCAAAACTTACGTAAGTGTAGTCCCGGGAGGTCGAAGTTAAGAAACCAGGCGCTTGGCGGCTTCAGCGATGCGTTCGTCTGTGGCGGTCAGAGAGATGCGCACGTGGTTCGCGCCAGCGGGCCCGTAGAAGTGGCCGGGGGCTGCGAGGATGCCGCGGTCTGCGAGCCAGTCCAGGGTTTCGCGGGAGCTCATTGCTTCTCGACGGCACCAAAGGTACAACCCGGCATCAGAGTCGTCGATAGTAAAGCCCGCCTCCGGCAGCGCCTTCATGAGTTTGACGCGGCGCATCGCGTAAGTGGAGCGCTGCATTTCCTCGTGCATGTCGTCGCCGAGCGCTGCGACCATGGCCGCCTGGATGGGGCCAGGCACGATGAGGCCGGAGTGCTTGCGCACCAGCAGCAGTTCCTGCACGAGTGCTTCGTCGCCGGAGATGGTGCCGGCGCGGTACGACGCCAGGTTGGATGTCTTCGACAGCGAGTGCAGGGCGAGCAGCCCGGTGTTGTCGCCGCCGGTGACGGACGGGTGCAGGATGGACACCGGCTCGGCGGACCAGCCGAGATAGAGGTAGCACTCGTCGGAGGCGATGATCGCGCCCGTGTCGCGGGAGAAATCCACCCAGGCGCGCAGCTGCTCTACCGAGAGCACTCCGCCGGTCGGGTTCGACGGGGAGTTGACGAAGACAAGCGCAGCGTCGCGGGGTGCGGCCGCGGGGTCGTCGCAACGCACGACGTCGCAGTCGGCCATGAACGCGCCGACCTCGTAGGTGGGGTACGCGACCTCCGGGATGACCACCTTCGCGCCGCGCAGGCCCAGCAGCGTGGGCAGCCACGCCACGGCCTCCTTCAGGCCGATCACGGGCAGCACGGACTTGTCATTCAGCCCGGCGATACCGAAGCGACGCTCGAGCGAGGAGACGATCGTGGCGCGCAGTTCGGGCGTGCCGGCGGTCTGCGGGTAGCCGGGTGCTGCGGCGGCCTCGGTCAGCGCGAGCTGGATCGACGGCGCGACCGGGTCGACGGGGCCACCGACAGATAGGTCGATCAGCCCGCCTTCGTGCGCGGCGGCGCGCTCGCGCACGTCCGCGATGGTGTCCCAGGGAAAGTCCGGCAGCCGCGATCCGAGTGGAGTGCGAGCCAAGGGCCTAGTCCTGGTTCTGCGGCGGCAGGGCGGCCACGAACGGGTGGTCGAAGTCCTGCGGGCCGGTCTTGGCGGCGCCGCCCGGGGAGCCGAGCTCGTCGAAGAAGCCGACGTTGGCGTCGTAGTATTCGCTCCACTCGTCGGGAGTGTCGTCCTCGTAGAAAATGGCCTCGACCGGGCATGCCGGCTCGCAGGCGCCGCAGTCGACGCACTCGTCGGGGTGGATGTAGAGCATGCGCTTGCCCTCGTAGATGCAGTCGACGGGGCACTCTTCAACGCAGCCGCGGTCCATGACATCGACGCACGGTTGAGCAATCACGTAAGTCATGGCAAACAGTATGTCACTTCCGCCGAAGCATGGGCCAAACGCCACCCGCTATTCCGGCAACGAATAGCACCAAGGACCAGCCGGTTGGCGGGAGAACGGCCAGTGAAATGAAAAACGCGCATCCCCACACGCTCAGCGGCGCGAGCGCCCAGGTGTCCGACCACAGTCGTGCCGTTTTCGTCAGCACCGCGTTGAACAGCAGCGCCACAACCACCCAGATCCAGTTGAGGTAGACCACCTCCAGCACGAGCGAGACCAGCGCGCCGACGCTGAGCCACACCAGTCCGGCGATCGCCTCGCCCCGGGAGAAGTCGTCGCGCACTGCGGGTCGTGTCATCGCGCGATCCCGGTGAGCAGCGAAGCACCGTCGTCAAGCGGAAGCCCCGCGCCCAACTGGTAGTGCTCGACGCGCTGGATCGGCTGGATGATCAGGTTGGACAGCGCGTAGTACACCACCGGGCCGGCGGCGAGCGCGGCGTGGGGGTTGACGTCGGTGGTGCGCCCGTCCGCGATCCACAGCTGGGTGGCGTGCGCGCGCATCGCCTCGACCTTGGCGCTGTAGGCAGCGTTGTTGAGCTCGACGCGGACGTCGGAGGATTCCACGCCGTCGAGCTCGCCGTCGTCGGGCAGGCGCCAGCCCGCGGGTGCTTCGGCGGGCATGAGTGCGGCGGTCTCCTCGGCCAGGCGCACCGCCCATAAAATGCGCGGCACCTCCACGCGCTCGGCGGCGGCATGCGTGATCTCGTGGGCGCGGATGTGGTCCGGGTGCCCGTAGCCGCCGTCGGGGCCGTAGGTGAGCACCAGGTGCGGCTTTTCCGCTTCGAAGATGGCAGCAAGCTTCTCGACGGCCACGTCCCCCGAATTCACAAACGCCCGCGGATTCTTACTCGCGGGCGATCCCGCCATGCCGGAGTCGCGGAAGAAACCGGCGCCGCCGAGGAACTGCCCGCGCGCGCCGATCGCGTCCAGGGAACGCTGCAGCTCCTGGATACGGAAGCCGCCGAGCTGGTCCGCCTCGTCCGCGACCAGGTACTGGTAGGGCTCGCCGATGACCTCGCCTTCTTCCCCGAGGGTGCAGGTGACCACCAGCACGTCCGCGCCGCGGGCGGACAGGTCCGCGAGTGCGCCGGCGGTGGTGATCGCCTCATCGTCTGGGTGGGCGTGCACGGCCACAACGCGGTAGCCGGAAAGGTCTCGAACAGTCATGGAACCTCCTGAATCTTTGTTCGCCGCTTCACTGTATCGGCCAGTTTCCACGCGCCCGCAGACGACAGCCCGCCGGGCCACTGCCCAGGCTGCGTGCCTGCGGCGCGCACCCCGCCAGCGGTGGCAGCCAGACGGGTTTCTCGCAGAAGGGGCACCCAGAGTGCTTCCCGGTGCTCGACCGCCGCGACGCGGTCGGCGGCGATGTCGGGCGGGACCTCTCCAGCGAGGATGGCGGCGGCAAGCTCGTCACCGGCAGCTGTACAGAAACCCGCGAGGTTTCCGGCGCGGCCGTTCTCCGGCGGGCAGGCGATGCGGCCAGCGAGGGTGCTGGCGGGAGTCTCCGCGGAATCGCCGTCGTTGCGCCAATGCACCACGACGTCCACCTCGCCGGATGGGAGGCTGCGCGCGGCAATGGCGGGCAGCTCGTTGGCCACGATGCGGGCGGGCACACCGGCGTTGTTCAAAACGTCGACAAGCGAACGCGCGGCGGCGGTGGCGGCCGGATCCGCGGCATCGGCGGCGACCCGCAACACTTTGCCGTCCGCGGCGAGGGCGTGCAGCAGCGCCAGCGAGCCAGGCTCGTTCGGTGCGGCGGCGTCCACGTTGGTGCTGCGGCGGGCGGCGATGTGGGCGAGCAGGGGGACGTCGATAAGCGAACGCACCTCGGCACGCGCCTGCGGCGAAAGCCCGCTGGTGGCGGAAAGCGTCACGCCGAGGGTGCGGGTGCCCGGGAACGTGCGGGTGTCCACGTCCGGGATCAACCCGAGGACATCCGCGGTGGTGTCCTGCGGGACCATGTCCACGAACGCGAGCTGGCCACTGCGCAGCTGGTCCGCCACCTGGGTGGTGTCGCGCGCCGCGGAGAGAGTGAGGATGTCAATCGGCGCAGGGTCAGGGCCCCAGAACCTGTCGTTGCGGTTCAGCGTGACGGTGCCGTGTGCGCGGTCCACGCTGCGCACGAGGTAGCGGCCGGCGGAGGCCGGGACGGTATTGCGCAACGCGTACGCGAAATCGGCGGCGTCGGCGGCAAGCAGATGCGACGGCAAAAGGTGGCGGAACAGCACACGCCAGTCCCCCACCGGCTGGGCGAAATCCACGTCCACGACCTTGCCGCCGGGCCCGCCGACGCGCACATTCGACACTGCCCGGTATGCGGCCGGGTCCACCACACCGGCGGTGTGTGTCATTCCGCGCCACAAGTAGAGGAAATCCGAGCCGGTGATCGGGGTGCCGTCGGACCACTGCGCGTTCGGGGCGATGACGTAGCGGACTGTGAACGCGGCCGGGGACGTCGGCAGCACCGACGCCCCGACGAGCAGGTTCGGGTCCTTGGTGCCGTCTGCCTGGAATGCGCTGGGCAGGACAAGGTCGGCGATGCCGCGCACCACGGCGGACTCGTCGCCGACCAGGTGCGGGTTGAACCCCGCGCGTACGGGGTCGACGCCGATCTGCGCCTGCGGACGTCCATTGGCGGGTTCCTGGTTGGTGTCCTGCTCCTCGGCGTTGTTTGCGCCGTTAGCGCTGTCTGAGTCGCCGTTCTCGGCGTCTCGCTCGGAGACGGCATCTGGGTGGTCCTCCGGTTCCACCAGCGGCGGCGGGCCGGGGTTGGCCGCGCACGACGCCACGAGGCAGAGCACGGAAAACGCCGCCGCAGCACGGGTGGCTGGGCGGCGCGTTCTACTTAGGTGCATGGAAGAACAGGCTAGCTGTTCTTCTGCTTCGCGCGGGAGCGGGCGCGGCCGCGCTCGGTGGCGTTGAGGATGATCTTGCGCACGCGCATCGCCTCCGGGGCGACCTCGACGCACTCGTCGTCGTCGCAGAACTCGATGGCCTCGTCCAGCGAGAGGGTGCGGGCCTTCTGCAGCGTGACGGTGGCGTCCGCGGTGGCGGAGCGCATGTTGGTCAGCTTCTTTTCCTTGGTGATGTTGATGTCCATGTCCTCGTCGCGGGAGTTCGCGCCGACGACCATGCCTTCGTAGGCGTCCGCGCCCGGCTCGACGAAGAAGTCGCCGCGGTCTGCCAGCTGCTGCAGAGCGTAGGCGGTGACCTGGCCGGAGCGGTCGGCGACCAGGGAGCCGGTCGGTCGGCCCTTGATCTCGCCGGCCCACGGGCGGTGCTCGATGGAGTACGAGTTAGCGATGCCGGCGCCGCGGGTCTCGGTGAGGAAGGTGGTGCGGAAGCCGATCAGGCCTCGCGACGGCACGTCGAACTCCATGCGCACCCAGTCGCCGGAGCCGGCGTTGCCCATCGAGGTCATCTGACCCTTGCGGCTGGCCATCAGCTGGGTGACGGCGCCCTGGTGCTCGGCGGGCACGTCGATGATCATGTGGTCGTACGGCTCGTAGGTCTTGCCGTCGACCTCCTTGGTCACCACCTGCGGCTTGCCCACGGTCAGCTCGAAGCCTTCGCGGCGCATGGTCTCGATGAGCACGGTCAGGGCCATCTCGCCGCGGCCCTGCACCTCCCATGCGTCAGGACGCTCGGTGGGCAGCACCTTGATGGAGACGTTACCGATCAGCTCCTGGTCCAGGCGGGCCTTGACCATGCGGGCGGTGAGCTTGTCACCGCCGTTGCGGCCGGCCATCGGGGAGGTGTTCACGCCGATGGTCATGGAGATCGCCGGGTCGTCGATGGCAATGCGCGGCAGCGGCTCGACGTTTTCCGGATCGCAGAGGGTGTCGCCGATCATGATGTCCTCGACGCCGGAGACGGCGGCGATGTCGCCTGCAACCACGTCGTCGGTGGCCGGTACGCGGTCCAGGCCCTCGGTGACCAGAAGCTCCGCGATCTTGACGTTTTTGACCTGCTGGTTGCCCTCGGAATCGTAGTGGACCCAGGCGACGGTCTGGCCCTTCTTCACGGAGCCCTTGAACACGCGGATCAGGCCGATACGGCCCAGGAAGGAGGAAGAGTCAAGGTTGGTCACCTGCGCCTGGAACGGCGCGTCGATCTCTGCGGACGGCTCCGGCAGCACGTCGTAGATGACGTCGAACAGCGGCTGCAGGTCCTCGTTGTCCGGCAGGTTGCCGTTGCCCGGGTTTTCCAGGGAGGCGCGGCCGGCGCGACCGGACGTGTAGAGCACCGGCAGCTCGAGCAGGTTCTCGGCGGCCTCTGCGGCTTCCGGGTCCTCCAGGCCGGCGCCGAGCTCGAGGAGCAGGTCCTGGGCTTCTTCGACGACCTCGTCGATGCGGGCGTCCGGGCGGTCGGTCTTGTTCACGCAGATGATGACCGGCTTCTTGGCTTCGAGTGCCTTGCCGAGCACGAAGCGGGTTTGCGGCAGCGGGCCTTCGGATGCGTCGATAAGCAAGACAACGCCGTCGACCATGGACAGGCCGCGCTCGACCTCGCCGCCGAAGTCGGCGTGGCCCGGGGTGTCAATGACGTTGATGACTAGGTCCGCGCCGTCCTTGCCCTTGCCGGCGCGGCGGATGGCGGTGTTCTTGGCCAGGATGGTGATGCCGCGCTCGGACTCGAGCTCGCCGGAGTCCATCACGCGGTCGCCGTGTTCGCCGTGGTCACCGAACACGCCGGATTGTTCCAGCATGGCGTTGACCAGGGTGGTTTTACCGTGGTCGACGTGGGCGACGATGGCTACGTTGCGAAATTCAGGGTGCGACACAGAGATAGATCCTTTGCGTTGGCGGAAATAACGCCTAAACGATACTCCCGCCTGCACTGAATCGCATTATCCCGCCAGCAAACCGGGGCGATGCGCGCGCACGGTTCCCACAGTAATATCCCAGTTCCGCTTGACGTTGTTACGGATGTGACTAATGTGGCGCAAGTGCACAACTATCTTTCACTCTCCAGGACCGTCGTTGCGGCGGTGTGCGCTGCCGGTTTGCTGGTGACCGGAGGCGTCGCTAAGCAAACTGCCTCTGCGCAGTCCTCGTTCCTCGACCCGCTGGGCCGGCCGACGCCCGAGACCGTCGCGCGCGTCAACGCGTTCGCAGATCAGCCTCACGTCCCGCAAAAGGTGGGCAACGCGCTGCGCACCGCGGTGCAGTTCTACGCGGGTGGCGACGAGATCGGCGGCCCGCCACTGCCTGCGAACGCCCCACGGTTCACCCAGTTCTACTGGCCCACCGTCTCCGGCAACTGCATCGGCGACGGCCTCCACTCCACCGCTTCCGCGATCGCGGTACCCGGCCCGGCCGAGTCGCCCGCCCCAGGAGCAAAGGCGGGCCAGACCACCTTCGTCTTCACCGCACTCGGCACCCCGGCGGCAGCGAAAGAGCAGGACGGCATGAAGGTGTATTGGATCAACCTGGGCAATTTCCGCACCGGCGTAACGCCGTTGGGCAATAACGGGATTAACCCAACAGGACCGGCCACCTTGTCCGCGACCGCGGACACGGGCTCCGGGCGGGTTCTGGCAGTCGTTGACGGGAGTGTGCGCACCGTCGACAAGCGCTGCCCCTTTGCACCGACCGCCGCATCTATAGACGTGAGGTAACCCATGGCCGCCGATCTGCACCCCGTGAAGCAGGAGACGTTCGACACCGCAGCGAACATCAACACCGACCCAAAAGGGTTCTTGCGAGAGGTGGACACGTTCCGCGTCACCGACTTCGGCCTGTACATGGGCCGCGGCGCCGACCACCCGGAGTTCGGCTACCTGGAGAGCTGGCTGCTGCCGGAGCTTGGGCTGCGGGCAAACATCTTCCACTGGCGCGAAGGCGCCGGGTACGAGCATGACTTCTACTTCGATATCGCCGACATCGACGTCGACGGTGAGGTGTGGCGCACCCGCGACCTGTACGTGGACCTGGTGTCACTAACCGGCAACCCGATCGACGTGCTGGACATCGACGAGCTCGCCGCCGCCACCTCCGCCGGCTACATCACCGCCGAGGACGCCGAGAAGGCTATCGACGTCACGCTGACCGCCGTTGAAGGCATCACGCGCCACGGCGACGACGCGATGGAGTGGCTGCGCGCCCAAGGTATCGAGCTGACGTGGGCCGACAATGTGGAGCTGACCCCGGTCGGGTAATTAACCTCCCGTTCACCCCACCCGCTTCCCCAGCGGGTGGGGTTTTTACATTCCATGAATACCATTCACATTTTCTATAGTTTGGCAGCTTCCACGACATGTGTCACCTACACAGATTGACGTGCCGTTTTGTCAGATCATTCGGGTTTGCTGGAAAACCACTGGGCATAAAACGCAAAATACTTCCCCAAAACAATGTGAACTAGGTGACAAGTACGGTAGGTTGTGTTCAACCTGATTCACGTCGTGTTTACCGAAGGGTGCTGTACGAACCGTGTGCAGGGGCCGCCGGAAATTCCACCGGCACCATTGCCCGCCTTGGGCAACCGTCGCAAAGCAATCTGCGGACGGACGACCTACGAAAGGAACTGACCATGAGCAAACGCCTCCGTGTCGCGGCTCTCGCCGGCCTCTCCTCCATCTCCCTCGTCCTCGCCTCCTGCTCCTCGGACGGAAACTCCGAGGGCACAGCCGCAGGTGGCGGCCAGGACACAGCAAACACTCAGGCCGAGTCCTCCGGCGACAACGGCGAAAAGCTCGAAGTCAACGCCGCGGGCGACTACAACCCGCTGGAGCGCGACCAGATCCAGGACGGCGGCGAGCTCACCCTCGCGATCACCGAGATCGCCGAGCAGCAAAACCTGTTCCACGCAAACATGAACCTGTACACCCGTTCGCTGTGGACGAAGTACAATCCGGTGCTTTCGCTTTTCGACGGTGACGGCACCTACCACCCGAACCCGGCGTACCTCACCGACGTCAAGGACGAGACCGTCGACGGCAAGACCGTGGTCACCTACACCATCAACCCGGAGGCCAACTACAACGACGGCACCCCGATCGATTGGACCGCCTACGAAAACACCTGGAAGTTCAACAACGGCTCCAACCCGGAGGTGCAGGTCAACTCCACCGACGGCTACGAGCTGATCGAATCCGTTGAGCGCGGCGCAGACGACAAGCAGGCAGTGATCACCTTCAAGCAGGCGTACCCGTGGTGGGAGGGCCTCTTCGACTCCCTGGTCCCGCCGCAGGTCAAGGATGCCGACACCTTCATGAACGCCTACCTCAAGCAGGTCCACCCCGAGTGGGGCGCAGGCCCGTTCAAGGTGGAAAACGTCGACTTTGAAGGCGGCACAGCATCCTTCGTGCCCAACGAGAACTGGTGGGGCGAGAAGCCGAAGCTGGACAAGATCACCTACCGCCAGATGGAGGACCAGGCATCCCTGAACGCCTTCCGCGCAGGTGAGCTCGACGCCACCGCCGTTGGCACCCGCGACCGCCTGGCCACCGCGAAGGAAATGGGCGACGCAGTGGAGATCCGCACGGCACTGCGTCCGTCCACCTTCCTGATGACCATCAACTCCACCGCACCGGGCCTGGAAGACATCAAGGTGCGCGAAGCGATCATGCGCGGCATCGACCGCGAACAGCTCGCCGCGATCCGCTTCCAGGGCCTGGGCTACACCGAGGACCTGCCGGGCTCGTTTAACCTCTTCCAGACCCAGGACGGCTACGAGGACAACTTCGGCGAGGCTGTCCAGTACGACCCGGAAAAGGCCAAGGAGCTGCTGAAGGAGGCCGGCTACGACGAGGCGAACCCGCTGTCCGTCCGCTACGTCACCCTCGGCGACTCCCCGATGGTGCAGGCCACCACCTCCGCCCTGCAGGCGATGCTGCGCAACATCGGCATCGACGTCCAGGTTGAGGAGCGTCCGAGCTCCGACTTCTCCAAGGTCACCGCTGAGCGCGACTTCGACCTGTTCATGTCCGGCTTCAGCTCCTCCGACCCGTTCGGTGTCGCCTACTTCGGCCAGATCTACGCATCCGATTCCGAGCTGAACAAGTCCGGCACCGGCACGCCGGAGATGGACAAGCAGATCGAAGAGCTGCAGCAGATCCCGGAAGCTGAAGAGCAGATCAAGCGCGCCAACGAGCTGGAGAAGGAAGCCCTGCAGCAGTTCGGCATCATGCCGTACGCGAACGGCCCCGAGATCGTGGCCGTGAAGAAGGGCCTGGCCAACTACGGCGCCGCGTCCTTCGCGGTCCTGCCGATCGAGAACGTGGGCTGGGCGAAGTAACTTTCCCCACCTTCTACCTGGTGAAACACCCGAGATGAGTGTGAGCCCGCCCAGCGTGAGCACTGGGCGGGCTTCCGCACTTGCATCGCCGAAAACCTCCTGCACACCCGCTGACACCGGAACCGAGAGCGCACATGTTTCGATACCTGCTCAGGAAGACGCTGAGTTGGGGCCTGATCGTTTTCTTGGCCACCAACCTGACCTACTTCCTCGCTAGCTTTTTCCTCGACCCGCGAGCCAATTACTTCGGCCGCCGCCCACCTTTGCCCGAAGACCAGATCGACGCCCTGCTCGAGCCGTTGAACTTGAGCCCGAACACCCCGCTCATCGAACGCTGGTGGACCTGGCTCACCGGCATTCTCACGAGCTGGGACTGGGGCAAGTCCCCGCTCGGAGACTCGGTCAACGAGCAGGTCTCCTACCGCATCTGGGTCTCCGCCCAGCTGACGCTGTTTGCCACTCTTTTGTCCATCCTTCTCGGCGTGGCCCTCGGCGTGTACACAGCTTCGCGCCAGTACAAGCGCGCCGACCGCATGTGGCAGGGCATCTCGATTATCACCATGAACATCCACGTGGTTGTGGCGTCGATCGCCGTGGTCTGGTTCGGCCTCAAAGTCAACGAGTGGACCGGCAAGCGCGTCTTCTACGTCACCGGTGCTTCCAGCCCGGGTGTCGAGGGATTCGGCGCGAAGATGGTGGACTACGCGCAGCACCTCGTGCTGCCTACCCTGTCGCTGTTGATCATCTCGTACGCCGGCTACCACTTCATGCAGCGCACACTGCTGCTGGACAACCTGAACGCGGACTACGTGCGCACCGCCCGCGCGAAGGGGTTGACCAAGTCGAAGGCGGTGCGTCGTCACGCGCTGCGCACCTCGCTGATCCCGGTGGCCACCTCCGTGGCGTTCTCCGTGCCCGGCATCTTCACCGGCGCCGTGATGACGGAGCGCATCTTCGCCTGGCAAGGCATGGGCCAGTACTTCATCCAGACAATTGCGCGTAACGACGTCCACGGGGTCGTCGTCGTGGCCGCGTTCGGCGCCGCCATGACGGCTGTCTCCGCCATCCTGGCGGACCTCATCGTCGTTGCCCTCGACCCGCGCGTGCGCGTGAGCTAAGGAGCACCGATCATGGCACCGAACACCTCCCGCGGCGTATCCCGCAAACTGAAAGACCCCCGCGCACACAGCTCCACCAGCCTGGGCATGCACGCGAACATGCCGCTGAACGACCTCACCGCCATCTCCGAGACTGGCCGCCAGGCCGACGGCGTGATGAGCGAGGAGCGCGACACTCCCCCGCCCATCCCGAAGCAGGGCAACAGCGTCGACGACCAGCAGACGATGCGGGCGACGAGGAAGTCGAAGATCTACTTCCGCCGCTTCATGCGTAACAAGGCCGCGGTTGTGGGCCTGATTATCTTCTTCCTGCTGGTCTTGCTCGCTATTTTTGGCAAGTTCCTCACCCCGTGGAACTACCAGGATCCGGACTTTTTGAACCTGTCGGTGCCGCCGTCATCAGAGCACTGGTTCGGCACGACGGACTCCGGCAACGACCTGTTCGCCCAAGTGGTCCACGGCCTGGGCCGCTCGCTGACGATTGCGGTTCCGGCCTCGATTGCCACCACCATCATCTCGGCGATCGTCGGCGCGGGCGCAGCACTCTACGGCGGCAGTGTGGAAAAGGTCGTTTTGGCCGTCATCCACTTCCTGCTGGCCGTGCCGACCTTCCTCATCATCGCCCTGCTGGTCTCCGGCTCGGGCGGCGACTGGAAGGTGCTCACCGTCGTGCTCATCGCGTTCGGCTGGATGTACTCGGCGCGTGTGATCTGGTCGCTTTCGCTGTCCATCCGCGAAAACGACTACGTGCGCGCGGCGAAGTTCATGGGTGTCTCCCGCCCGCAGACGATCGTGCGCCACGTGATCCCGAATGTCGCCTCGCTGCTGATCATCCAGCTGATGCTGGGCATCGTCTCCACCATCATGTCGGAGACTGCGCTGTCCTTCCTCGGCCTGGGCGTGAAGCTTCCCGACGTGTCCCTGGGCACCCTGCTGCAAACCGGCACGTCGACGCTGATCACCGCCCCGTGGCAGTTCTACTTCCCGGCGCTGATCCTGACCCTGCTCACCGTGTCCATGGCGTTTATCGCAGACGGACTGCGTGACGCGCTCGACCCGAACTCGAACTCCGGAGGTTCCGCAGCATGACAACCAGCATCCACAACCCCGGCAGCGCAGGCTTCGGCGGCGCGGCCCCGGCGCCTACCGGCGACCCGGTGCTTTCGGTGCGCGACCTCAACGTCTCCTTCCCCTCGGAGGCGGGCGTGGTCCGGGCGGTGCGCGGCGTCGACTTCGACCTCTACCCTGGCCGCACTCTCGGCATCGTGGGTGAGTCCGGCTCCGGCAAGTCCGTCACCTCGCTTGCGGTGATGGGGCTGCTGCCTGAGTACGCGAACGTCACCGGCTCCGTGAAGTTCGCCGGCGACGAGCTGCTGGGCAAGTCCGATAACGCAATGTCTAAGATCCGCGGCAACGGCATCGGCATGATCTTCCAGGACCCGCTGTCCGCGCTGACGCCGGTCTACGACATCGGCACCCAGCTGGTGGAGGCGATCCAGGCGCACAACAGCATCTCCAAGTCCAAGGCGATGGACCGCGCCGCGGAACTGCTCGATCTGGTGGGCATTCCGGAGCCGAAGAAGCGCCTGCGCTCCTTCCCGCACGAGTTCTCCGGCGGCATGCGCCAGCGTGTGGTCATCGCGATTGCGATCGCGAACAACCCGAAGGTGCTCATCGCCGACGAGCCGACCACCGCTCTGGACGTGACCATCCAGGCGCAGATCCTCGAAGTGATTAAGAAGGCGCAGCGCGAAACCGGCGCCGCCTGCATCATGATCACCCACGACATGGGTGTTGTCGCCGGCACGGCGGACGACGTGCTGGTGATGTACGGTGGCCGCCCGGTGGAGCGCGCCGAGGTGCACGAGCTCTTCAGCAACCCGAAGATGCCGTACTCCGTGGGCTTGTTGGGTTCCACCCCGCGCGTGGACCAGCCGTCCAACGAACCGCTGACGTACATCGACGGCAACCCGCCGATGCTCATCGACGTCGCCGACCGCTGCCAGTTCGCACCCCGCTGCCCCATCGCCGTAGACGAGTGCTTGGCCAAAGAGCCGGCCCTGGTCCCGGACAAGGGCGACGACGATGAACACCTGGTCGCCTGCATCCGCCGCGATGAGATCATGGAGGGAAAAATCGACGGCAAGCCACTCTTCCCGGCCCCGAAGCTGCCGGAGAACAAGTACGCGGGCATCCCGCGCGAGGACCGCGAGGTCACCCTCGAGGTGGAGAACCTCTACCGCGCCTTCCCGCTGACAAAGGGCGCGTTGGTCAAGCGCCGCATCGGCACCGTGGAGGCCGTGAAGAACATCTCATTCGACGTGCGCGCCGGCGAGTGCATGGCCATCGTGGGCGAGTCGGGCTCGGGCAAGACCACCACGCTGCTGGAGATCATGAATCTCGAGCCGGAGGCGGATTCCCGCATTGTCATCTGCGGCCAGGACGCGGCGAAGATGAACTCCGCGCAGCGCCGCGAGGCACGCAAAAACATCCAGATGGTCTTCCAGGACCCGATGAGCTCGCTCAACCCGCGCATGACTGTGAAAGAGATCATCCAAGAGCCGCTGGACGCCCTCGGCTACGAGGGCGACAAGGACGCCCGCATCTCCGAACTGATGCGCACGGTGGGCCTGGACGCGAAGCAGATCGACCGCTTCCCCGGCCACTTCTCCGGCGGCCAGCGCCAGCGCATCGGCCTCGCCCGCGCGTTGGCGACCAACCCGTCGGTGATCGTGTTGGACGAGCCGGTCTCCGCCCTCGACGTGTCCATCCAGGCCGGCGTGATCAACCTGCTGGATTCGCTCAAGCGCAAGCTGGGCCTGTCCTACCTGTTTGTCGCCCACGACCTGTCGGTGGTGCGCCACCTATCGGACCGCGTGGCGGTGATGTACAAGGGCGACTTCGTGGAGTTCGGCGAAACCGACGACGTCTTCGACAACCCGCAGCACCCCTACACCAAGGCGTTGTTGTCGGCGATTCCGATCCCCGATCCGGACGCGGAGCGTGCGCGCGAGCGCACGGTGTACAAGCCGGAGGAGGTCACCCCCTCCTAACCTCCACGTCCACGGGGATTGCGGGCTGGAGCTTCTCCTGCTCGGCCCACATGTCCCACCAGGGCGCGTAGCCCGGGTCCCGCTTCAGGGCCCGGGCTTTTCGGGTTTCGGCGTCCGCGACAACCCGCAGCGTGTCCACGTCCCCGCGCGCTTTCGCCTTGCTTATCGACGCCTCCGTGACCGCCCCCACCCCCTCCACCACGAGATCCGCGCCGGGCACCAACGGCACCCATTCCGCGCGTCTATCCTGCTTCCAGTCCCAGCGCCAGAAGCCGGGTGCCACCGGGTCGAGGACGTCGTCGGCGACCATCCGGGCGCCCTCGGCGAGTCCGCCCCAGCCGGGGTAGAAGTCGTCCAGGTGCACCACCCGGATGCCGAGGGCGGCGCCGATTTGGTTGGCGAGGGTGGTTTTGCCGGAGCCCGAGGGGCCGTCGATAAGCAGGGTGTACGTCATCGCACCGCCCACACCGGGCGAAGGTAGCCGGTCGCCCACGCGAGCGCGAGCGCGGCGAGCGCGACGGCGAGGCAGGCGGCCATGACCGCCCAGTCACGGGAGTGCAGCGTGGATTCGCGCGCCCAGGAGCGCTTGTTCGGCCCGCCAAAGCCGCGCGCTTCCATGGCGGTGGCGAGCTTGCCGGCGCGGCGCAGCGACATCACCAGCAGGCCAAACGACAGCGAGAACCAGTACTTGATTTTGCCCTGGTCAGCGATTCCGCGTGCGCGGCGGGAGCGGCGCATGGCGTCGAGGTCGTCGCGAAGCAGGGTGAGCATGCGAAGCGCTGCGACGGTGCCGATGACGAAGCGTTCCGGCAGGTGCAGCACCTGCGCGAGCCCGTCGCCGAGGTCGGTGGGGTCCACGTCCGCAGACAGCAGCACCACTGGCAGGGCGATCGCGAGCACGCGCAAGATCACGGCCCACGCCAACGACACCGACAGCTCGGTGACGTGCACAAGCCCCCACTCGAGGTAGGTGTCCCCGCCCGCCTGGCCGTAGAGCGCCATGGGGATGCCCGCCAGTGGCGCGATGAGCAGGATCGGCAGCGCGCGTTTGAAGAAGCGGCCGTAGCCCAGCCCGCACACGGGCACCATGAGCAGCGTGAACGCGAGCACGAAGGTGGCGGAGACCCAGTCGATGGTGAACATCAGCGGCGTGGTCAGAAGCACCAGGCCGAGGATGCGGGTGACGGGGTTGATGCCGCGCAGCAGGTTCATCGGCCCTCCTCCGCGTCCGAGCGTGCGAGGACGCGCTCGACGTGGTCGCCCAGCGAAGCGATGAACGCCTCGTCGTGGGTGATGGACATTACGGTCACGCCCTGCTCCGTCAGCTCGCGGATCAGGCCGACGAGCTCGACGAAGGTGCGGTCGTCCTGGCCGAACGTGGGCTCGTCCAGGATGAGTAACTGCGGGGCGTTGACCAGCGCGGTAGCCACCGACAGGCGCCGCTTCTCACCGCCGGAGAGAGTGAACGGGTTCGCGTCCACCAGGTGCTCCAGGCGCAGGCGGTGCAACAGGTCGTCGATACGCTCCTGCGGCGCGCCGGACAGCGCCATCTCCTCGCGCACGGTGGCGGTGACGAACTGGTGCTCCGGCTCCTGGAACACGTACCCGATGCGGCTGGCCAGATCCCTCGACGACCACTTGATTGACGGGGAGGTCAGCCCCTGCCGGATCGTCTCCGAGTACTGGACCTCGCCCTTTTCCGGCGGGGTCAAGCCCGCCAACACTTGCACCAGCGTGGTCTTGCCGGAGCCGTTCTCGCCGGTAATAACGGTGGAATACCCCTCCGGCGCGTGCATGGTGCGCGGCGGGCCGAAACGCGTGAGCACCTCCTGCGTTGCGACGGCCGCAGGCACTCCCCGTGGCACCTTCTTCGCCGGCGGCAAGGCCGGAGCGTCCGGCAGCTCGTCGGCGCTGATGCGGGAAAGGCCCGTTTGGTCCAGTCGGTAGTAGGTCTGAACCACGTGCGCCCAGTGCTTCGGGCGGTGCTCCACCACGATCAAGGTGGCGCCGGTGCGCTGACAGACGCGGTCCACCGCGGCGATGACCTCGTCGCGCCCGCGCGGGTCTAAGTTAGCGGTGGGCTCGTCCAGGATGAGGATGTCCGCCCCCATCGCGATCACGCCCGCCAAAGCCAGGCGCTGCTTCTGACCGCCAGACAAGTGCGCGGTGCGGTGGTCCAGAGGGATGTCGAGGCCCACGGCGTCGAGGGCGCGCTGCACACGCGGCCATATTTCCTCGCGGGGTACGCCGAGGTTCTCGGCGCCGAAGGCGACGTCGTCGCCCACCCGCGACAGGATGGTCTGCGCCTCCGGGTCCTGCAGCACCATGCCGACAGTCCCGTCCACGTTCAGGGTGCCGGTGCGGCTGCCGTCCTCGGAGTCGTCGATAAGCTTGGCGATGACCGCAAGCAGCGTGGACTTCCCCGAGCCCGAATCGCCGGTAATAAGCACCCTCTCGCCGCGCGCGACGTCGAGGTCGACGTTGGAAAACGCGGGTTGCGGACGCGTCGCGTGCTGGTAGGAAAGCCCCCGCGCCGAGATGGCCAGCGACATTTACGCGGCTGTGTTGAAGCGCTCGCGGCCGGCGCCGAAGCGGTCCAGCGCGCCGGTCTGCGCCAGCGCCTTGACCAGGTAGTACGCCAGCACGCCGGCGAGGACAGCGCCGGAGATGATCAAGCAGGTCAGGTAGATCAAATTGAACTGCAGGCTCATGGCCAGGTTGGCGGAGGTGAACAGCTCCAAGATGAACGCGCCGATGCCCGCGCCGATGCCGGCCAGCGCCGCCACGGACAGGTTGAAGCGGCGGTAGGCGAACACAAGGAACACAAGCTCCGCGCCCAGGCCCTGCGCAAGCCCCGAGTACAGCGTCTCCGGGCCCCACTGGCTGCCCAGCACCGCGGAGACGGAGGCGGCGACAACCTCGACGAACAGTGCGGCGCCCGGCTTGCGGATGATCAGGCCACCCAGCACGCCTCCGATGAGCCAGATGCCCACGGCAAGGCCGCCCAGGCCCGGAGTGAGGGTGTCCAGCGCCTTGAAGCCGGCGTAGCCGATACTGTTCCACACCCAGAACAGCAGGCCGCAGGCCACGCCCAGGACGGCGGCGGTGACGATGTCTACAACGCGCCAGGAGTTCTTCTTCGGCGCTGCAGAGTTTGCGGGCACAGTCATGTGCGAATCTTCCTTCCTATCGCCGGCATTACCCGGATCAGGTGCAACGGTTCACCGAATCGTTTCGGTATCTCAGCCGCCGCTGTGTCGCGGCAGCACCCGTGTGGGGCATTCAGTTGTCGAAATGATGCTACATCATCGATTCGGCGCTTCCGGCTCGGAGACCGCGAAGCTTTGCCCCGGTCCGTCACCGCGCTGCCACTGCACGGCGAGCCCGTCCCGGGCACCGAAGCGCACGAGGTGCGTGCCTACTACACGTTCGACGCGCTCGACCGCGTCGGCGGTGCCGTCGATACGCATGTGCAGCTCCCCCTCTACCGCAGCGAGGCTGCACCGAGTGCTCTCCCCTGCTCCGTCTTGCGCGCGGAAGACAATCGCGCCTTCGCGTGCGGTGTCGTCCCACGACGCCTCAACTTTCCTGCTGAAGTGGGAAGCGAGCTGTTTGGCGTAGCGCTCGGGACGGGCTGTTTTCACGATGGCCTGGGATGTCTGCATGACACCACCCTAACAGAGGTTAGGCAATCCTTACCCCACCCCGCAAGGCCGGTTACACCTGTTTCCGTATACTGGCCGAGTTACTTTCCCCACCTCCCGAGGAGAACCCCCACATGGCCGGTGGCCTACTCGCCCTGCTCGACGACGTCGCCCTGATCGCCCGCCAAGCCGCCGCAAGCATCGACGACGTCGCCGGCATGACCGCAAAGACTTCTTCGAAGGCCGCCGGCGTTGTCATCGACGATGCCGCGGTGACCCCGCAGTACCTCGAAGGCGTGACGCCGGCACGCGAGCTGCCGATGATCTGGCGCATCACCAAGGGCTCGCTGCGCAACAAACTGGTCTTCATCCTGCCGGTCGCACTGCTGCTCAACGCGTTTGCGCCGTGGGCGCTGACCCCGATCCTCATGCTCGGCGGCACCTACCTCGCGTTCGAGGGCGCGGAGAAGATTGCGCACAAGCTGTCGTCCGACGCCGACGCGGAAGCCGAGCAGGCCGCCAACAAGTCCGACCAGGACGAAGACGCCCTGGTCAAAAGCGCGATCCGCACGGACCTGATTCTGTCCACGGAGATCATGTTCATCTCCCTCGACGAGGTCAAGGACCAGCCCGTGTGGATGGAAGCCGCCGTGTTGGTCGCGGTAGCCATCTTCATCACCATCGCGGTCTACGGCGCCGTTGCGCTGCTGGTCAAGATCGACGACATCGGCCACGGCATGATCAAGCGCGGCAACGCCGAAAAGACTGGCCGTGCGCTGGTCAAGAGCATGCCGTACGTGCTCAACGCGATCGGCATCATCGGCACCGTGGCGATGCTGTGGGTGGGCGGCCACCTGCTCATCCGCGGTTTCGACGCGGTCTTCGGCTGGCACTGGCCGCACGACGTCATCGCGATGGGCCAGGAGGCCGTCGGCGGCGGCGCGCTGGGCTGGCTGGTGGACACCAGCGTTTCCCTGGTGGCCGGCCTGGTTGTCGGATTCATTGTGCTGGGCGCGGTGAAGCTGGTGAAGAAGGTGCGTTAGCGCCTGCCTACAATTCCCTCCATGGCAGCCAAGCAGTATTCCCTCGCCCCGTCGACGTGGGGTGCCGGCGTGGAAGTCCCGGTGGACCACGTCTCGCAGGCCGCCCTCTTCTCCGACTTCGCGGGCCGCAGAGGCACCACGTACGTCGATGTGGTGTTGGAGGCGAACCCGCTGAACCGCTCGTGGCGCGTGCGCCGCCGCAGCGGCGGCGAACTGCCTGGGCCGGTGCTGGGCGAGGTCGCGCCCGAGTGGCGCTCATACTTTGACGAGCTGGAGCGCGTCCACTCGTCGTTTCTGCAGCCCGCCACGGTGGCCGCGGTCAGCCTCAACAAAGACACGGGGCGTTTCGACGTCCACGTGGTCCTGCCGCAGCCGCAGCTCGCGGTGCCACGCAACAACGCGCCCGAACAGGCCGCGGTGCTGCTGCCGGGCGACATGCTGGTCATCGACACATCCGTCGGCGAGTTCTCCGCCACCGAGCTCGAAGCCCGCTCCCCCGGACAGTGGTTCGTGGGGCTTGTGCCTATCGACGGCACGCCGCTTGCCACCCTCGACGGCCGCGTCCTCGGCGCCATCGCTGGCCCTGACGGCGAGGCTGTGCTCGAGTGGTTGGCAGGCTTCCCCAACGGCGGACTATGGGCACGCGCGGTGGTCTTAGACGGCATGGCCGCGCTCGACGCCGCCGGCCCAGACGAGGGCACCGAGCAGATCCCCGCATTGAATGCCGCGCCGCAGCGCCGTCCGGAGCCGTGGCAGCTCATCGAGTTTCCCGGCGGCGGCTGGGCCGTCACCGTGGAGCGCGACTTCGCCACCGACCCGGGCGACGAGGTCAAGCCGAAGCACACCGCCCGCTACGTCTCCCTCGGCGGCGGCGCGCGCCCCGAGGAGCTCGCAGCCCCCACGGAGATGTTCGGCCGCGTGGACGAACCCGCCGAACCCGCATCCCCGAAGCGACCGGAGCCAACCGCCGTGGCCGCGCAAAACACCCGCGACGGATACCTCACTGAGGTGGAGAAAGTCCAGCTCAGGAGGAAAAATCGGAAGCGGCGGCGGGGCGGACGCCACCGTCGATAAGCAAATGCCCCTAGGCTGAGGTGTGGACCACTTCCAACAACCGAGGAGGCACGATGGCTGACAAGGGCCCGAACCCGCATGTAGTGGACATTGAGAAGGCGACGCTGGACAACGAGGCGTTCCGCGACACCCTGTGGACCGGCAAGAACCTGCAGCTGACCGTGATGACCATCCCGGTCGGCGGCGAAATCGGCGCCGAGATCCACGACGACCACGACCAGTTCCTCCGCCTCGAAGAAGGCGAGCTGCGCGCGCAGATCGGCCCATCCGAGGACGACCTGGAAATCGACGAAGTGATCAAGGCTGACTGGGCCGCATTCGTGCCGGCCGGCAAGTGGCACAACTTTGTCAACGAATCCGACGCGCCGGCAAAGCTGTACTCCATCTACGCCCCGCCGGAGCACGCCCCCGGCACCCGCCACGAGACGAAGGCGGACGCGGATAACGACCCGCAGGAAACCGACGCGGTCTAGAACCGACTATCAGCGCAGCTGCGCAGGTGAAAGCCCGGAAACGACAGGCTCGTTTCCGGGCTTTTCCGAACGCCGACTGAGGTGCGTTTCAGGTGCTAGAGTGCTCTCTGGTTCTGAAATGTCTAACCAACATCTGTAGAAAAGGCGAGCCTCATGCGCACCCAGACAAAACCGACGATCCTTCTCAGCGCTGGTGTGGCTAGTGCCCTTGCACTGTCCACAGTGGCCGTCCCCCAGGCCCAGGCGGAGTCGAGCCTGTCCAGCCTGTCTTCCTCCTCCGGCACCCCAGCGAAAAAGAAGCGCGAGAAAAAGCCCTGGGTGCCCGTGGAGCCGCCGAAGAAGACCGCGTCGAAGCCGCTGCGCCTTCCCAACGGCACCACCATCCAGATCATGGACGACGTGCTGGGCAAATACTCCGCCCACACCGGGTTCCGCACCGGCGACCTGGGCGCGATGGCGCCGATGGGCAACGGCGAGTTCGCGATGATCTTCGGCGACTCCTTCCGCGGCAACTTTGGCCAAGGGTGGATGAGCCCGGTCGGCGTGGTGGCCACGATGGACGAGGACGGCTTTATCAAGATCCTCCGCCCCATCGACAACGCCTCCGAGGTCAGCGACATGATCTCGTACCACCGCGTCAACGACAGCACCTTGATCCCCTCCGACGTGATCAACGTGGACGGCACGCTGTACCTGCACGGCACCTTCCACGCCCCCTTCGGCAACGTGGTCTCCTCCAACGTGTGGAAGTCCGACAACGGCGGCTCAACCTGGGAGGAGATCAGCTCCACCCGCGGCAACCACATGGGCGGCATGACACAGCTGATCAGCTGGGACCAGGGCCCCGACGGCTACATCTACGCCACCACCACCAAGTTCGGCCGCGAGTCGCCGGTGTACCTGTGGCGCTTTACACCGGAAGACATTGACAGCCCGGGCAATTGGGAGGCCTACAGCGCCCAGATTGACGATTGGACCGACCAGGCCGAGCCGATTCTGGAGTCGGGCGTGAAGGCCGGCGAAATGTGCCTGCGCTACATCGACGGCCACTGGGTCCTGGTCATGTTCAACGAGGACAACCACGACGTCGAAGTGCGCATCTCCGAGACGTTGGAGCGCGACTGGGACGATGTGCGCGCAGTCAAGATCGCGCGCAACGGGTCCTGGGACAACAAGCAGACTCCGCTGAACTGGTCGCAGCCCTACGGCGGCTACATCGTGCCGGGCTCGCACCTGGACGACATGGACATTGTGGTCTCCCAGTGGAACACGTCCGACAACAGCCGCTACACCGCCACCCAGTTCAACGTGAAGGGGCTGGACAAGGTCTACGGCATTGACGCGGACGAGGTGCGCGAGGAGCCGGAGGTCACGGAGGTCAAGCAGGAGTCCGTGGGCACCCCGGACATGGAAGCCGAAGACAACCTGGTCAACGACAAGCCGGAGCTATTCATGTCCTCCGAGGACAACGACGCACTGAACACTCTGCGCACCGTCGGCATCATCCTTGGTGTGCTCGCGGGCATCGGCGTCATCGGGGCGGTGACGCTGCCGATGTACAGGGACATGCTGCCTGAGCCGATCCAGCAGATGCTGCCGATCTAGGCCTTCCGGTAGGTCCCAGTAAAGCCCAGTATCATCTCCCCGATGCAGGAAACCTCTACTCGCTCACCGTGGCCGGCCCTGTGGTCGATGATGTTGGGCTTTTTCATGATCCTGGTGGATTCCACCATCGTTTCGGTGGCGATCCCCGCGATCTCGGAAGGCCTGGACGCCTCCTACAACGAGGTCATCTGGGTCAACTCCGCGTACCTTTTGGCGTACGCGGTGCCGCTGCTGATTACCGGCCGCCTCGGCGACCGCTTCGGCCCCCGCACCATTTACCTGATCGGCCTGGCGCTGTTCACCGCGTCGTCGCTGGCGTGCGGGTTAGCGTCGTCGACGGCCGCGCTGATCGCGGCCCGCGCGTTCCAGGGGCTGGGTGGTGCGATGGTCACCCCGCAGACGATGTCGGTGATGATCCGCACGTTCTCCCCGAAGGAGCGCGGCGGCGCGATGGGCGTGTGGGGCGCTACTGCGGGTCTCGCCACCGTGACCGGTCCGTTGTTGGGCGGTGTGCTTGTCGACGCCTCCGGTTGGCCCTGGATCTTTTTCGTCAACGTCCCTGTCGGTGTGCTCGGCCTGGTGCTGGCGTGGATCTACGTCCCGCGGCTGGAGAAGACGAACCGGCACTTCGACTGGGTAGGCGTTGCATTGAGCACGGTGAGCATGTTCTGCCTGGTCTTCGGCATACAAGAGGCGGAGAACTTCAACTGGGACTGGCGCGTGTGGGCGCTGGTGCTCGCAGGCGCGACGACGATGGCGCTGTTTTTCCGCTGGCAGTCGCGGCAGGGCGGCAGCGCGCTAGTGCCGCTGGCACTATTCAATGACCGTAACTTCTCCCTGGCCGGTGCCACCATCTCCACCGTCGGATTCGCTGTTTCCACCTACATCATCCCGTGGATGATCTACGTGCAGACGGTGCAGGGCTTTACCCCGACCCAGGCGGCGCTGCTGGTGCTGCCGTCGGGTGTGGTCTCCGGACTGCTGTCGCCCTGGATTGGCAAACTCACCAACACGCACGACCCGAAGCCCTTCGCGATCACCGGCCTGTCCCTGGCGGCGGTGTCCATGGGGATCTCCGCGCTGATCACCACCCCGGCGGTGGATCCCCGCTGGATGTACGCGGTCGCCGTAGTCTACGGCGTGGCCAACTCGTTGATATGGGGGCCGCTTTCCATGATCGCCACCCGCAATCTGGACCCGCGCCTCGCCGGCGCCGGCTCCAGCGTGTACAACACCACCCGCCAGATCGGTGCGGTGATCGGCTCGGCGGCGATCGCGGCGATGATGTCCTCGCAACTGGCCGCAACGCTTGGCGACGGGGCGGGCGCCGGTGATTTCGCCGCCGCAGGTCAAACGTCTGGCCCGCTCCCGGAGGCGCTGCGCGAGCCGTTCGCGCTGGCGATGGGCAACTCGATCTGGCTACCGTGCGCAGTCATCGCCGTCGGCGCTGTCGCCGCGTGCTTCTTCGCACGGACGAAATCCTGGAATGATTAGTTATCCATGATGCGGGCGCGCTCCCAGTAGCCGACCTCGTCGCGCCGGTAGATCACCCTGTCGGTTTTGAGCCGGTCTTCCCACAAGTAGAAGAACTCGAAGTGTTCCGGCGACACGCACCACAGGTTGAACCGCTCCCCGTCCACCTTGCGGTGAGCGGTGCCTTTCACGCGCACGGAGCGCCTCAGCGGCTGCCACCAGAAGGTGAGCGCGGCCGCCCAGGTGTTCTCCAGCTGCTGGACCTTGGCCGTGTTCTTGCCGGTGCCGAAGTGGAATCCGTCTGCATCCAGGTGGAGCATGTCCATGATGCGGGCGTCTGGGAGCCCGTTTTCGTCCACGGTCGCAACTGACGTCGCGCTGACGTCGCGCATTCCCGCGTCCACGGCCTCCACGAACCATTCCGCGAACAGCTCGTTGGGGTCGCTCGGCAAGGACGTCAGGTCAGGGGCAGCAATGGGTTCCTGGGTTGTTTCCAGTTCCCCGATGTAGTCCCGTGACAGATAAACCATGTTGCGATCGTACCAACCCCGCCTACCCCCGGGCGCTCGAAACGGGTGCGATACCGACCACACAACAGGTATGCATACTCCCATGCCCAACAATCGCCGCAAGCCACGCGCCCCAAAGAGGCGCATCGCGGGCACCTACCCCATCGACACCGGCACGGCCGCCATTGTCGCGGACCCGGACCGGGACGGTGCATACGTGCTGGAAGTCAACCAGGTGCCATCGTCGTACGTCGTGCCCGGCGCGCCGGAGGTGCTGGGCTACGACTACATGGCATGGATCGCGGACTTCATCGAGGCCGCGGACTTGCCGGAGCCGTTTGCCGCGGTGCACCTGGGTGCGGCTGGCTGCGCGTTGCCCAGCTACGTGCAGCACCGGTGGGACAGCCGCAACATCGCCGTCGAGCTGGACCGCGGGCTGGCGCGCCTAGTGCGCGAGGTGTTCGATCCGCCCGTGGAGATCGCGGTGGCGGAAGCCCGCGCGTTCACCCACGCGCTCGCGCCGGGCTCGGTGGACGTGATCGTGCGCGACGTCTTCGCCGGCCCCGACACTCCCCGCCCGCTGACCACGGTGGAGTTCTACCGGGCCGCACACCGCGCGCTCACGCCGGGCGGGTTGTTCGTGGCCAACGTCGGCGATGTGGCGGGCCTGCCGCACACCCGCGCCACCCTTGCCGGGCTGCAGCTGGTCTTCGCCCACACTGCGGTCACTTTTTCGGGCCGCGGTTACGGCAACGTCGTCGTCGCCGCGTCCGACGCGCCGCTCTCAGGCACACAATTGCCTATCGACGGCGCTGCGCCCGTCCACGATTAGCCCCTAAAACTCGAATTCAGTGCCCAAACTGGGCTGGTAGAACACCGCCCGCTGCGCGGTGAGCTCCTTGAAGTGCGGGGAGGTGACCTCCTGCAGCGCGGCGATATAGTCCGGCACGGTGCGTTTGGGCAGGCGTAGCCCCATGGTCAGGTGCGGGATCCAGCGCTCGCCGCGGCCATCCGGGTTCGCGGCGCTGACAGCTCGGGCTGCGCTCTCGAGCTCCTCCGGCGCCTCGAGCAGCCAGGCCACGGTCTGCTTGGACTTGGTGCCGAAGATGGCGAGCCCGGAACGTCGTAAAGCTGCAGGCAACACAGGCGGCAAAAGGTCGCTTGCCGCAGCGATGGCGCGGCGGTGCATGGCGGGCGCGAAGGTGACGGAGATGTGCGGGCGCTGGTGTTGCTGGGGAAAGCCGCGGTCGGCGAGCTCGGCGTAGATGGCGCGGACGGCCTGCTCCTGCGCCTCGGGCAGGCGCAGCAAAATATTCTCGGGCGACACCTTCTCCTCCTCACACTTCCCAGCGGACCTGGCCGGGGTCCTTGTCCTCGCGCCAACCCCTCCATGATGCCTGGCGCATTTTCCTGTCCGCGGTCGCGCCCGCGAGCTGCACCTCGGCGACGAACTTCGGGGTCACCCACCAGGCATCCTTCGCGTCGGAGACGGGGATGTCGATAGGCGGGGTTGTGCGCTCGACGCGACGCAGCTTGCGGCCGATCTCGGTGAGCTGGGCGTTGGAAAAGCCGGTGCCCACGCGTCCCGCGTAGCGCAGCTCGCCGGTATCGTCCGGCACCGCAACCAGCAGCGAGGCGATGCCGCGCTTGCCGGTGCGCACGCCCACGACCACCACTTCCTGGTGCAGGGCGCGCTTGACCTTCAGCCATGCGCGGGAGCGCTCCCCCGGCGCGTAGGCGGAATCGGTGCGCTTGGCCACCACGCCCTCCAGTCCTAGCTCCTCGGCGGCGCGCCACGCAGTGTCGAAGGAGCCCGTGTACGCGGGCGGGATGACCACGTGCTCGGTCTCGGTGAGTTGCTCGAGCAGCTCGCGGCGGGTGCGCCAGGGCTCATGGGTGAGGTCGCGCCCGCCCAGGCGCAGCAGGTCGAAGACCATGTACTGCAAGTTTGCGTTCGTGCCGTGTTGGTCGGCGCGGTGCAAGGCGGAAAAGTCTGGCCTGCCGCCTTCGTCGAGGGCGACGAGTTCACCGTCGACGCGGCCGCCGTCGACAAGCAATTGCGCGAGCTCGTCCGTGTGCGGGAACAGGTGCGTGTAGTCCTTGCCACTGCGGCTGCGGAGGCGGACCGTGTCGCCGACGTCGGCGAGGATGCGGTAGCCGTCCCACTTCATCTCGTAGGTGAACTCGGCGCCGTCTTGTTGTTCGAGGGTGATGTCGCCGCGGGTGGCCGCGGTGGGCAGCATCGGCGCCAGCGGTGTTGCACTGGGCGCGGCGCTGGGTTGGCTGCGTGTGAGCTTGAGCAGCCAATTCTTCTCGTCGGTGCGGATCAGCGCGAAGCGGCGCGGGATGCCGCCCAAGCCGCCGCCGTCGCGGCCGTGGAGGATGGCGATGACTTCGTTGTCGCGCCACTTTTCAATCTCGCAGGTGCCGATGTCCCAGATTTTCACCGTGCCCGCGCCGTACTGGCCCTTCGGGATGGTGCCCTCGAACTCGGCGTACTCGACCGGGTGGTCCTCGGTCTGCACTGCGAGGCGGTTGACGTCCGTGTCCAGCGGCGGGCCCTTCGGCACCGCCCAGGAAACAAGCACCCCGTCGTGCTCCAGGCGGAAATCCCAGTGCAGGTGGGAGGCGTCGTGCTCGCCGATGACGAAGATCGGTTCGCCGTCGCGCGGTTGGGGCGCCGCGTCGGGCACGGGTTCGCCGGTCTTGTCCTTGTCGCGCATGGAGCGGTAGGTGGCCAGCCGGTCCTCCCCCGCTGCTCCAAGGTCGGCGATCGGGTCGAGGCCGTCCTCCACCCGCGCGATGACCTCGTCGAGCTCCAGCTGCCGCAACGCCGGGTCCGCGATCTCCTCCCACGTGCGCGGCGCCGCCACGGTGGGGCGCTCCCGGCCACGCAGCGAGTACGGGCTGATGGTGGTCTTCTTCCCGTTGTTTTGGCTCCAATCAATGAACACGCGCCCCGTGCGCTCCGCCTTCGCCATGACGGCGGTGATGCGGTCCAGGTGTGCGCGCTGCAGGTGCTGCGCGAGGGTTTTGGCCACCTCGGTCACTGCCTCTGCGTCGCTGGTGCCGTCCAGCCCCGCGTACAGGTGGAAGCCCTTGGACCCGGAGGTCACCGGCACGCAGGTCAGCCCCATGTCCTCGAGGATCCCGCGGCACATCAGCGCCACCTCGGCAGTGTCGTGTAGTTCGACGCCGGGGCCCGGGTCCAGGTCCAACACCAGCCGGTCCGGGTTTTGCGGTTTGCCGTCCGCGCCGAAGCGCCACTGCGGGGTGTGCAGCTCGAGTGCCGCGACTTGGGAAAGCCACGCGAGGGTGGCGGAGCCGTCGATAAGCGGATACGCGTTGACGCTCGTGGTGTGCTGGATGGTGCCGGTGGGCACCCACGCGGGCGCGGAATCCTCGAGGTCCTTGCGGAAGAAGCTTTGCTTATCGACGCCTTCGGGCCACCTCTTCCTGGTCACCGGACGCCACCTGACCTGCGGGACGAGCACGTCGGCGACCGCCTGGTAGTAGCGCATGACATCGGCCTTTGTCGTGCCGGTGACCGGGTAGAGCACCTTGTCCAGGTTGCTCACGGTGAGCTCGCGGCCGCCGACGCGGACCTTCTGGTCATTGCCCATGACCCCACTGTAGAGGCGTGCGTAGAGTGAAGCGCATGCGCGCAGTTTGGACCGGTTCCGTCACATTCGGCCTTGTCAACGTCCCCGTCAAGGCGTACGGGGCAACCGAGGACCACGATTTGTCATTCCACCAAGTCCACGACAAAGACGGCGGGCGCATCCGCTACGAGCGGCGCTGCGAGGTCTGCGGCGAGAAGGTGGAGTACAAACACATCGACAAAGCGTTTGAGGAAGACGGCGACACCGTCGTGATCACCGACGAGGACTTCGACTCCCTGCCCGAAGCCGACAACGACGAGATCGAAGTCGTGCAGTTTGTGCCCGCGGACCAGATCGACCCGTTGATGCTGGAGAAGTCCTACTACCTGGCGCCCGAGGGCAAGACGCCGAAGTCGTACCTACTGCTGCGGCAGACCTTGCTGGATTCGGAGCTGATCGCCGTGGTGCGATTCGCCCTGCGGCAAAAGACCAGGTTGGGCGTGCTTCGGGTGGTGAACAAGGTCATCGTGCTGCAGGGGCTGATGTGGGCCGACGAGGTACGCGAGCTCGACTTCGACGACGAATTCAAAGGCACGAAATCCCGGGCGAAGATCGGCGAGAAGGAGCTGAAGCTGTCCAAGCAGCTGGTGGAGTCCTACGCCTCCGACTTCACGCCCGAAGCGTTCGAGGACGACTACCAGGCGGAGCTGCGCAAACTCATCGACGCGAAGTTCGAGGAGGGCGAGACCCTGGACACCGAGGCCACGTTCGGCGCTGATGACTCGGATGGCTCGGGTGACGACAAGGACAACGTGGTGGACCTCATGGCCGCGCTGAAGGCGTCGCTAAATAAGCGCGACGGCGGCGGGAAATCTGGTTCCGGGAAGAAGTCCGCGAAGAAGGGCAAGAGCGCTTAGGTCCGCGCCCCCGCCTCCCCCCGCAACAGTTGACATTCAGCTTAGGCTTACCTTAGTGTCGCCATAGTTCCTGCAACTTAGCTTAGGCTAACATCACCTAACGAAGGGAAACGTGGTGAAACGTTCACACCGGATCGGCACCCTCGCCGTCTCACTCGCCACCGTCTGCGGGCTGGTCGCCTGCACCGGCGCCGAGACGGCCTCCACTGCCGGCAATGAAACCAGCGATATCAGCACCGAAGTCAGCACAGGGGCGAGCGGCGCCGCTGCCTCAACTCAGACCCGATCCGCTGAGGGCGCGGTGACCGTCACCGACGCCGCCGGCCGCACGCTCCAGTTCGACGAACTGCCGGAGCGCATCGTGCTGGCGGAAGGCCGCGCGGCGTACGCCACTGCCCTGCTACAGGACAATCCGCTGAACAATGTTGTCGCCTATGGCCAGGACTTGGAAAAGGCGGCCGGGGCGTTCCGCGAGAAGCTCTTCGAGATGCAGCCGGAGGCGAAGGACATGCCGGAGATCGGCATGATCCACAAGGGCGACGTCACCGTTGAGAACCTGCTGGCGCAGAAGCCGGACGTGGTGATCATGACGCTGGACCAGAAGAAGTCCGTGGAAGAAAGCGGCTTCATCTCCGATTTGGACGCGGCGGGCATCACCTACGCGTTCATCGATTTCCGCCAGAAGCCGCTGGAAAACACCACGGTGTCCATGCAGCTGCTGGGCGACCTGCTCGGCCAGAGCGAGCGTGCGCAGAAGTACAACGAGTTCTACCAGGCCAAGGTCAAGGAGATCACTGACCGGGCGGCGAAGATCGTCGATAAGCCGGATGTGCTGCTGTGGACTGCCGCCGGGTTCAGCGATTGCTGCGCCGTCGCCGGGGATGTGCACCTGGGCACGCTGATCACCGCAGCTGGCGGACACAACTTGGGCCCCGAGGTGCTCGGCCCAGAGACGAAGACACTCACCCCGGAGAAGCTGGTCGAGCTCAATCCCGACAAGCTCATCGTCACCGGCGGCGAGTGGGCGCGCGACCCGAACAAGGCGGACACCTTCCGCCACGTCGAGCTGGGCTACCAGTCCAACCCCGACCTCGTGCTCGAAACGTGCGAAGGCCCGCTGCAGCAGCCGGGCATGGAGCTTCTCGACGCACCAAAGGAAGGCAACTACTTCGCCATCTACCACCAGTTCTACGACAACCCCTTCAACGTGTTCGCCCTCGAGGCGTTTGCGAAGTGGCTGCACCCGGAGGAGTTCGCGGACCTGGACCCGGCGCAGGACTTCAAGGACTTCCACAAGGAGTGGCTGCCGTTCGATTACAGCGGCGTGTTCTTCGTCGACCCCGCGCACCCGGAGGCGATGTAGGGCATGACCACGCACGTGCCCGCGAAACCCGACGTGGCCGAGGACGCCCGCCGGGCCGCGATTGATAGCTACCTCAAGCGCGGGCGGAAGAAGTCCTTCGCCATTACTGGTCTGCTGGTCGCGGTAGTGGTGAGCTTTCTGTTCGCCGTTGTGGTCGGCCCGATCAACATCGCCGTGGCCGACGTATTTAACGCGGTGTTCCACCCGGAGCGGGTGGACGAGCAGACCCTGGTGGTGATTCGCACGCTGCGCCTGCCAGCCGCGGTGATGGCGGTGCTGTGCGGTGCCGCGCTGGGGCTAGCGGGCGGGCAGATGCAGACGATTTTGGATAACCCGCTGGCGGAGCCGTTCACCCTCGGTATTTCGGCCGCAGCGGCGTTCGGCGCCGCGCTGTCCATCGTGATGGGCTGGTCGCTGGCGGCCAACCCGCAGTTCAACCTCGCCGCCACCGCTGCGCTGGCGGCGCTGATCGCCGTAGCGATTGTGGCGGGCGCTTCTGTGTGGCGCGGCGCCACGGCCGAGTCGATGATCCTGCTCGGCATCGCGCTGTCCTTCTTCTTCCAGGCTTTGCTGTCGCTGTTGCAGTACGGCGCCAACGTTGAGGCGCTACAGCAGATCGTTTTCTGGACTATGGGGTCGATGCAGCGCGCAAACTGGACAGCGAACATCATCCTCGCTGTTGTCCTCGCTGCGGCGATCCCGTTCTGCGTGGCCAACGCGTGGCGCCTGACCGCGCTGCGGCTTGGAGACGACCGCGCCGCCGCTCTCGGCATCGACGTCAAACGCCTGCGCCTTGCCACCCTGCTCGTCGCATCGTTTTTGGCGGCCGCGTCTGTGGCGTTTACCGGCATCATCGGGTTCATCGGGCTCGTCGGGCCCCACGTGGCGCGCATGCTCGTGGGCGAGGACCAGAAGTTTTTCCTCCCCGCCGCGGCCGCTGCGGGCGCGATGCTGCTGAGCCTGGCGTACGCGGTGTCGCTGTCTATCATCCCCGGCCTGGCCATCCCGATCGGCATCATCACCTCGCTGGTCGGCGTGCCGTTTTTCGTGTTCCTCATCTTCACCCGTGCCCGCCGGAAGGGGGCGTAGACCATGACCGTTAGCGCGCAGAACCTCTCCGTTTCCTACGGACGGTCCACCATCGTGCACTCGTTGTCGTTCGGCCCGCTCGAGGGCGGGACGGTCGTCGGTCTGATCGGCCCCAATGCCGCCGGCAAGTCGACGCTAGTGAAAGCCATCGCCGGGATTAAAAAGCCGACGGCGGGGTCGGTGACCATCAGTAAGGACGGCGCGGAGCTCACCGGCAGGGACCGCGTGGAGGCGATCGGCTACGTGCCGCAGGACCTGTTGAGCAGCGCCACGCTGACCGCGTTCGAATCGGTCATGGTCTCCGCCCGCCGCCGCGGCGTCGACGGGTGGGACCCGCTGGAGCGCACCGCCGATGTCATGCACCGTTTGGGTATCACGCATCTGTCCGACCGGCTGGTCTCGGACATGTCGGGTGGTCAGCGCCAGCTCGTCGCTGTCGCGCAGATGCTGGTGCGCGAGCCGAGCGTCATGCTTCTCGACGAACCCACGTCCGCCCTCGACCTACGCCACCAAGTCGAACTGCTCCAGCTCATCTGCGACGAGGTCCGCGGGACCGACCGGGTGGCGCTGGTGGCCATCCACGACCTGAACCTCGCCGCCCGCTACTGCGACGAGCTACTCGTGCTCAAGTCCGGCCGCCTCGTCGGCCAAGACACACCCCATGCGGTGCTCACTCCCGACCTGCTCGAAGACGTCTACGGCTTCCGCGCCCGCGTCCTAGACGACGCCGGTGTGCCCGTGGTCTGCCCCGTGTAGGGAGGACAAGGGGGGCGTGGTTAGCCCCACTGCGGGTTGTCCACGTCCACGCCCTGAGCTGCGGCGTGGGCGGTGACCAGCTCCAGCAGGTAATCCTGGGCGCCGTTGTAGGCTTCGTGGAAGCGGGGGTCATCCACGTACATGCGCGCGAGGATGAGCTGGCGCGCCGGGGTGACGTCGTACCACTGGGCGATGCTTGCTCGGTGGCGCTCCACCAGGTCTTCGGCTTCCTGCGAGCCGGGCGCTACGCCGGCGGCGCGGGCGTTGACCAAGTCCGTGGCGAGCGTGTCCTGTTCTTCCTGGAGGCGTTTGAAGTCACCCTCGCCCATTTGAGCGAGCTTTTCCTGGGACTGCGCCCACTCCGGGGTATCGCCCCAGCGCTGTTCGGCTTCTTCCTGGTAGGTAGGCATATCTTCGCCGAGGTACTTCTTCATTGCGTCCATGTCGATAGATCCTTTCGTTGCGTTGTCAATGAGGTGCTGGACAGATGTGAGTTGGGCGTCGAGCGTGCGCCGTCGAGAAGCGAGTGCTTCTTGGTGGTGCTTGAGGGCGCGGGTGAGGGCGGCCCCGGAGGCGTCGAGAAGCTGCGCGATCTGCGCAAGCGGCACGCCGACTCCGCGGTAGAGGGCAATGGCCGCGCCGCGCTCGAGGTCCGCCTCGCTGTAAACGCGGTGGTCGGACCACGTGCGCGCGGGTGCGATGAGGCCGAGCGCCTCCCAGTGGCGCAACGCCTTGGTGGAAACCCCGAGAGCCTCGGCGGCCTCGCCGATCGTGTACTCGATACCATCTGTCATGACTGCGATTGAACAGCTTGCCGCAGGGGCAAGTGCAAGTTGGGAGCGATAATGGACGAAATCCGCGTGGGCGACGCCGAGCGCTCGGACGCGCTGGACCGGCTGGGCACACTGTTCGCAGACGGTTACCTGGATGTGGGAGAGTTCGAAGAACGCACAGGTCAAGCCGCAGTTGCGCGCACGCGCGGGGAGCTTTCAATGCTTTTCGACGACCTCCCGGCCGAACCGGTCGCATTGGATAAACGGACACCGCCCGAGGTCGAACTGGATGAGAAACTCGCAGCGAAGCGAAAGATGGACACCGCGATCTACACCACGTTGATCGGCGGCCTGGCGGTATTTTTTGTGCTGCAGATCGGGTTCGACCTGGACTACGCCTGGGTGGTGTGGCCGGTGGTGGGTATTCTCGCGGTCGCTTGGTACGCCGTCTTTGACATCTCCGACGAGGAGGACGAGGTCCTCGAAGAACTGTTGGAGAAGGAAAGGACCGATCGCGCCGAGCGGCTGAAGCTCGCTGTCGAGCGCCGCAAAGAGCTTGAGAAATAGCCGCGAGTTTCCTGTGCCCGGCGGTTAGAGTGGGTGCATGATGTTGCGACGCGCGGTGGCGCTGGGTGTGGTTGGTTCTGTCGGGCTGGTTTCGGGTTGCGCTGGGGGTGGCGAGCGCGAAACCGTGGTGGTCACGTCCACGCAGTGGGTGGATCCGGATTCGGGTGAGGTTGTGGAGTCGGGCGAGGATTCGGCACCAGTCGAAACTTCTGAGGCCGCGCCCGAAGCACCAGCCGAAGAAGATGCACCTGCCGATAGCCCTGCGGAAGACGCGCCGGTAGTCGTCGACTCGAACGGTGACCTGCTCGTCACCGGCAACGTGGAGGCGTGGTCGACCGAGCAGGCCCGGAAGGGCCGCCCTGCTCCGGCCAACGAAGACCCGGACAACGTGTACTACGTGCTGGTCTTCGACTCCCCTGCCAACATCACAGCGACTAAGGCCGGAAGCCAGGTGGCACAGGAAAGTCCTTTCGCCCGCCTCGGGTCCGTGCAGCACTGGGATTTCGGAACCTCAGATCACACCAACGGCTGGGACGAATACGTAGGAAAGCGGGTGCGGCTGCGGGTTCCACCTAACCACTTCTCGTACTCGTCCGACATGAGCCTGCCCTTCGGCAGCCAGCTCATGCTCAACGACAACGCCGAAGTGGGCATTGAAGTGCTAAATTAATCCCCCTTTCGAACGGCTGTTCTATTTTCGAATGACCGTGTCGGGCGCGTTGTTAGATTGAGTTCATCACTTTCAAACAACCGCACTCCCGGCAGGAAGGAGGGGGCCATGACCAGCGAGATCACCCGGTGCGTCGACGAGATTTCTTCAGCGCTGCGCACGCTCAGCACGCTGTTCGAGGACCCCTCCGCCCTCGTATTTGAGGACGTCCGGCACGACATGGAGCGCTTGGAGGAGCAGTTCAAAAAGAAGGCATCTATCGACGCAGCATTCGCCTTCATCGCCGACCGGGACGATGCCGGACGCACAGTCGGCGCCAACTACCCGAACGCGTACCTGCAGCAGTGCCTGGACCTTTCCAAGAGCGAGGCCTACAACCGTCTCGAGCGCGGCCGGTTGCTGTACGGCGCACCGCCGGAGCCCACCCCTCCCCCGCCCGAGGACGTGGAGGACCTGTTCGACATGGCCGGTGAGGACGCCGAGGCCGCTGCGGAGGCTGCCGCTGAAGAAGAACGCACCCGCCAGAAGAAGGCGCGCGAGAACTCGTCGAAGGTCAGCGCCGAGAAGCAGGACATTATCCGCCGCGAACTGGACAAGCTGCTCAAGGCCGCGTCCTGCGAGCACACCCGCATCCACGCCGAGGCAATGGAAGAGGCCCTGCACCGCAGCCCCGAAGACCTGCGCCTGTTCGTGCGCAAGGAGGTGAACGCGGCGAACCGGAAGCACGCGCCCCACTCCAACCCGAACGCCGGGTTTGAAAAGAGGAGTGCCACCTTTGGCCGTCGCAAGGCAGACGGCATGGTGGACATCCACATCAACGCCACCGCCAGCCACGCCGCACTGATGAAGGCGCACATGGACAAGGGGCTGGCGCCGAACTCGAACCTGCCGGAGGAACTGCAGGGCGAGGCGGATGCGCGCACACCGGAGCAACGCCGATTCGACCAGTTCTTCGCCATCTTCGAGCAGTACGAGGAAAAGTGCCAAAAGGCTAACGACGGGGCCGCGTCCGTCGTACTTGCAATGACTCTCAACGACCTCGCGGACGGCGACGCCGCGATGCTCTTCGACACCAACACCGGCATCGAAGTGGACTGCTTCGACCTCGTGCGCCAGGGCATGGACGGCACAACCGACTTCCTGCTGCAAGTCGACGGGGTCAGCTCCGTGCCGCTGTGGATGGGACGCACCAGCCGGCTGGCGTCAGTGGCCCAGCGCATCGCCATGTTTGCGGTGCAAGGGGTCTGCTTCTGGCTCGGGTGCACCGCGGCCATGTCGGAGTGCGAGGCCCACCACATCCTCGCCTGGATCAAAGGTGGAAACACCGACATCGAAAACCTCACCGGGCTATGTCGCGAGCACCACAGGTGCAACAACGACCACAGGGACGGCTCCTTTAACAAGGGGTACATGGATTTCGACCCGAATACAGGCAGGTCAGGGTTCCGACGGCGACCGAGTGACCCACTCAAATTCAACCAATCGGTCCCGGCGAAACATTCGGCGGTGAGCAGGATCTATGCCGCAAAGGGCAGGTGCGAGTGCGCCAAACACACTGGCCGCGACCCCGCGTTTTACCCGCCCGACCACCCACCGATGAAAGACACTTGGACACCGATGCGAGTGTGATTGCGTCGGGCGTAGCGTGGCCAGCATGCGCATTTACACCGTGGGCCACTCCAACCTCGACTTCGACGACTTCACCGCGATGCTTTCCGCCGCCGGGGTGAAGTCCATCGTTGACGTGCGCAAACTCCCCGGGTCCCGCAAGTACCCGTGGTTCAACGACGACCACCTCGCCGCGCATCTGCCCACCCACGGCATCGCCTACAGCCGCAGCGAGGGCCTCACCGGCCGCCGCAACGTTTCGCGCACCGTCCCCTTCGAGGTCAACGGCAACTGGCGCAACCGCAGCTTCCACAACTACGCCGACCACGCTCTCGGAAGCGAATTCGCCGACGCCCTCGCCGAACTGCGCGACCACGCCGCCGAAATCCCCACCGCCGTGATGTGCTCCGAAGCGGTGTGGTGGCGCTGCCACCGCCGCATCATCGCCGACCACCTCATCGCCCACGGGGATGAGGTGGGCCACATTATGAGGATGACGGCGGAGGGGGCGTCGATAAGCAATGCAACCTTGAACGACGGCGCCGTCATCGCCGACGACCTTCTCGTCCGCTACCCAGAATTCACCTGAAAGAAACCTCACCGCAAAACGGCCTTTCTAAGGTTGCTCTCACACAACCCGACCAAGAGAAAGGCCCCTCGTGTCCGCCCGCTTCCGCATCCAGCTGGTCACCGCGACCACCACCGCCGCCCTCGCTGCCGCCTTCACGCCCTTCACCCCGGCGGCGCTGGCGGCCGAGACCTCCGAGTTCACCATCTCCAACGTCACCGACTTCCACGGCTACTGGGAGGAAACGAAGTTCGTGCCCGGCGCGGCCCACCTCAAGTGCGCCGTGGACAAGGCCGCCGAAGGTAAAACGCACGTCTTCACCTCCGCCGGCGACAACATCGGCGCCTCCCCCTTCGCATCCAAGCTGCTCAACGACGCCCCCACTCTGGACATCCTCAACCTGATGAACCTGCAGGTCTCCGCGCTGGGCAACCACGAACTCGACGAGGGCGCCGACGACTTCTCCAACCGCGTCACCAAGGCCGCGGACTTCGACTACCTCGCCGCCAACGCCAAGACTGTGAAGAACACGAAGGACTACGTGGTCAAGGACCTCGACGGCGCGAAGGTCGCCTTCGTGGGCACCATCACCGACGACATGCCGAACCTGGTCAACCCGACATCCATCGAGGGCATCGAATGGAACGACCCCGTCGCAACCACGAACGAGCTCGCAGAGAAGCTGAAGAGTAGCGGCGAGGCCGACGTGGTCATCGCGCTCGTGCACGAAGGCGGCATCAAGGCCGACGAGTTCTCCGACGCCGTCGACGTGGCGTTCCTCGGCCACTCCCACCAGTCCATCGAGCCCGCCGGCGAGAAGCCGCTGTTGATCCAGGCCGGCTCCAACGGCACCAACCTCGCCAACGTGGATCTGAGCTTCGACCACGCCGCCAAGAAGCTGACAGTGAAACACGCCGAGCTTCTCGACGCCGACACGATCCGCGCCTGCGACACCCCGCAGCCCGAAATCGACGCCGTAGTCAAGGACGCCCTGGATAAGGCCGGCACCGAGGGCAAGAAGGTCATCGGGCACGCGGACGAGGACCTGTACAAGGCTGGAGACAAGGAGTCCCAGCTCAACAACTACATCGCCGAGGCAACGCGCCAGGGTGTGACCAAGAACTCGTCGGTCACCGCCGACATCGGCGTGATGAATGCGGGCGGCGTCCGCGCGGAGCTCGAGGCCGGCGACGTCACCTACGAGCAGGCGTTTTCCGTCCAGCCGTTCGGCGGCGAAAACACCTACGTCGAGCTGAAGGGCTCGGACGTGGTGCAGGCGCTGGAGGAGCAGTGGCGCGACGACCCGGACCGCCCCATGTTCCCTCTGGGCATCTCCGACAACGTCTCCTACACCTACGACCCGGACGCGCCGGTCGGTTCCAAGATCACCTCGGTCACCGTCGACGGCGCCCCGATCGACCCGGAGAAGACCTACGTGGTGGCCGGCTCGACCTTCCTGCTCGCCGGCGGCGACAACTTCAAGGCCTTCACCAAGGGTTCCGAGCCCGCGAACCTCGGCTACGTGGACCTCAACGCGCTGGTGGAGGCGCTCAGCTCCGGCCAGAAGCAGCGCACCGGCCAGTCCAACGTGGGCGTCCACCTCCCCGCCCCGCTCACCGCGGGCAAGGAGGCAACCATCGAGCTCAGCTCCCTGCTCTTCGACAAGGGCGAGGCCGCCACCACTGCAACCGCAACGCTTGGCGACGCCTCCGGTTCCGCCACCATCTCCCCCAACAACGGCGACATGACCGCCAACGAGTACGGCACCGCCACCGTGAAGCTGACCATCCCGGCGGGGATGTCGGGCACCCAGGAGCTGCGCATCACCACCGACGCCGGCACCGAGGTCACCGTCCCGGTCGAGGTTGCGGCCGCCGCGGACCAGGCCAAGCCCGAGCCGAACAAGCCCGCAGAGCCGAACCAGCCCGAGCAGCCCGCAAAACCCAACACCGGCGGCTCGAGCTCCGGCGACCTCGGCTGGATCATTCCCGTCGCAATCGCGGGTGCCTTCGGGCTCGCGAACCTGGTGGCCCTGCTGTTCCCGTTCGCGGTGGATCGGGTGCTGGGGCCCGTCGCTAAGCGCTAGCCCTCTTGCTTACGGCGGGTGGCCATGAACAGGCCGGCCGCCACCAGCGCGAGCGCGCCAAGGCCGAGCACCACGTAGCGCAGGGAGGCGGCGGGCTCCGAGGACTCGCTGGAAGCCCCAGCATCCGCCGAACCCGCGACCACGCCGCGGATCCATTCGGCTTGCTCCGCCACCGGCGCCACCGCCACCGCGGCGTTCGAGGTCATCTCCTCCTCGGTGGGGTTTTCCGGGTCCTCGAACAGGCCGGCCGACATGACGCCGGCGACCTTGCCTTCGGAGAAGATTGCGCCACCGGAGTCGCCCGGCTGAATCCGCGCGCCGTCGTTTAGGGCTACGTCGAGGGCGGTCGGAGCGTCGAAAAGCGCGAGCGGCGATTCCCCGCGCACCGTCGCCTCCGCGGCAGGCAGCTTGGTCGAACCGCCGGAGCCGTCGGAGGACCAGCCGTAGATGTTCACCTCGCCCGACGGCACCGTGTCCGCAACCGAGGCGTAGGAGGAAAGCCCCATGTCTTCGGTGGTGTGCAAAAGCGCGATGTCGCCGCGGGGCGCGACCTCGTGGCGGTCCACCTGGAACACTTTCTGGTCCTCGCCCTGCCCGGTGCGCACCGAGCCGCCCGGCTTGGCGGCCGCCTCGACGCAGTGGCGGGCGGTGATCACCCAGTGCGGGTCGATGGCGGTGCCGGTGCACACGCCGTCGTCGGGGTCGGAGTCGTCCACTCGCACCGAGACCACGGGCTGCGCTTCAGCCGCGTCGCCGGCGAATTGTTCGGAGTCCATCGCCCACGCCGGCTGCGCCGCCATAGCGACACCAACTGCAACACTAATTGCCAACTTTTTCATTATTTTCCTTTCCGACCACCGCCGTGAGGCGGCGAACAATACTTTCCAGCGGCCCGCGCTGAAACACGGCGAGCCAGCCGTACGCGATCACCACGGCGCCGATCACGCTCGCCCACGCCCCGACCCACTGCGCGCTCAGCACGTGCAGGCAATACAGGGTCAGCGTCATCCGCCCCAGCGGCGCGAGCCACCCCAGCCAGCGCCCCGCCAGGCAGCACAGGGAGCAGATGCCTATCGACGCCCCGGCGGTCCCCACCACATCGGCTAGCCCGCCGGTGTGGCCGGTGGCGTCCAGAAGTGGAGGCAACGGCACCCACCAACGCAGTGCAAGGTCGGCCGCGAACAACACACACCCGACGAGTGCGCCGATGCGCAGCGGCATGTGGCGCGCGAACAGGATTCCCGCGACCATGAGCACCGCCCACATCAGCGGCGGGTACGGCGAGCTCGAGGGCGCGAGCGCCGCCGAGCCCAACGTGCCGGCGAAGGCGAGCCACACCAGCCACGCCGAATCCAGCTTCGGCGCCCACGCGAGGACGATCATGCAGACCCCGATCGTGCCTAGAACCACCTCGATGGTCCCGGAGAACGGATCAAGCGCGAAGTGCAGGGCAACGAGGCACGCCCCGCGCACCACGAACTGCGCCGGCCGGGCGCGCATCAGCCCCATGGACACCCCGGCGAGGAACGCGAAGAGCCCCGCGGGGAAGCCGAACAGCAGCTGCGCTTGAATGCCGCCCGGCACGGTCAGGTGCGCGACGATCATCGCGACAAGCGCCACCGCCCGGGCCGCGTCGATTCCAACGATTCTGGTCTGCATGCCGCTTGAAGCTACGAACCCGGGTGTTGCGCCCGCGTTAACGCGGATGTTTACACCGGCGCAACATCGCGGCGCATACGATCGCAACCATGACAATTCGGGTGCTTATCGTGGACGACGAGGCCTTCCTCGCCGACGCCATCGCCACCGGCCTTGCGCGCGCCAGCATGCAGACCCGCGTCGCCTACGACGGGTTCGAGGCGCTGAAGCTTATCGACGAGCTGCCGCCCGACGTCGTCGTACTTGATCGGGACCTGCCCGGGGTGCACGGCGACGTGGTGTGCAGGCACGTCGTGGAGACCCAGCCCGCCACGCGGGTGATCATGCTGACCGCGTCCGGGACCTTGAACGACCGTCTGGAGGGCTTCGACCTCGGCGCCGACGACTACTTGGCCAAGCCGTTCGAGTTGCCGGAGCTGGTGGCGCGGGTGAAAGCCCTGGCCAAGCGCAACGCGCCGGCGCGCGGCGAGGTGTACCGCTGCGGGGACGTGCGCCTGGACACCTTCCGTCGCGAGGTGACCCGCGGCGAGGCGCCGGTGAGCCTCAGCCCGAAGGAGTTCGCGGTACTCAAGGTGCTCATGGAAGCCGGCGGCGGGGTGATCTCCGCCGAGGACCTGCTGGCGGAGGCGTGGGACGAAAACGCGGACCCGTTCACCAACTCCCCGCGCGTGACGGTGTCGCACCTGCGCAAGAAACTCGGCGAGCCGCGCATCGTGCACACCGTCACCGGCGCCGGCTACTACGTGGCGGAGGCCGAGCGATGAGGCTGAGCCTGCGGGCGCGGATCACGGTGATGTTCGTGGCCACCGTCCTCGGCGTCGGCCTGGCGCTGATCGGCCTGGTGTACGCGTATTTGAAGCTCACCCCGGTGCCGGTGATGGCGTCGTTCCCGGGTGCGGACGACGGCGTGGTCATCGACGGCGCCGTGCCCGTCACCGACGAGATCCTGCGCCGCATCCTCCTCGCCTCTTTGGGTGCGCTGGCGCTGCTCACCGCGCTGGCAGGCGTGGTGGGCTGGTTCGTGGCGGGGCTGGTGATCACCCCGCTGCGCTCGATCGCCGACGACGCCCGCACCGTCACCCGCGGCGACTTGAAAGCCCGCATCGACTACGACGGCCCCCGCGACGAGGTCGGCGAGCTGGCTGAGGCCCTCAACGCCATGCTCGATGAGCTCGCCGACGCCGTCGATCGCCAGCGCCGCTTCGCCGCCAACGCCTCGCACGAGCTGAAGACCCCGATCGCGACGATCCAGACCATCGCCGACGTGGCGCTTTCCGGCGACGACGCCGAGCTACGCCCGGCGCTGGGCCGGATCCGCGAGGTCAACGCCCGCAACGCCGCGACCGTCTCTTCGCTGCTGCAGCTGGCCAATGTGCAGGTCCGCGACCGCGCGCCCGTCGATCTGGCCGCGGTGTGCCGCGAGGTCGGCGCCGCCCACAGCATGCCCGTGGATGCAACACCCCTGACGGTCGAGGCCTCCCCCACCCTGATCCGCCAGGCCGTGGACAACCTCGCGCGCAACGCCGCCATCCACGGCACCGGCGGGTCGATCACGCTCCGGCGCGTCGGGGCCGGCGCCGAGATCACCGTCGAATCCGGCGGCGATCAGCTCGAACCGGCGGAGGTCGCCACCTGGACCGAGCCGTTCGCCCGCGCTTGCCGCACCTCGGGTTCCGGCCACGGGCTCGGCCTTGCCCTGGTCAAGGCGATTGCAGAGGCCCACGGCGGTTCGCTCGAGTTGGCGCCCCGGGCCGGGGGCGGGCTCGTCGTAAAGCTACTGCTCCCTGCGTAGCGCGCCCTCGAAGCGCGCCTTCGCCGCCGCGACGTCCTCCGCGTTGTGGGAGGTGGGCACGTCCGCGCGGTCCGGGAAGACGGCCTTGCCCTGCGGCAGGTTGATCGCCGGCTGGTTCGGCTCCTCGCCGCCCTCGCCGCGCAGGTGCGGGTGCGCGTAGTCGGCGCAGTGGTCCAAAAACACGCGCGGCGGGGCGAAGAAGTTGCAGCCGGTCAACGCCTCGGAGAAGTCCAGGATGCGGTCGTAGTTGCCCTCCGGCTCGCCGATGAACATCCGGCGCAGCATCGCTTCGGTGACACGCGGGTCGCGGGCGTAGCTCATGAAGAAGGTGCCCTGCTTGCCCAGCGCGTCGCCGAAGGAGAGGTTGTTGCGCACGATCTCGAGGCCGTTGCCGTCCTCGTCTTCGACCTGGTTAACGGCGACGTGGCTGTTCGGTGCCTTCTCGTCCAGCTCGATGTCGGAGTGCTTCGTGCGGCCGATGACCTGCTCCTGCTCCGTCACCGGCAGGTCGTTCCAGTCCTTCAGGTTGTGCACGTACTTCTGTTCGACGATGTAGCTGCCGCCCTTCCAGATGCCGTCGCGGATGATCGCCACCTCGACGCCTTCCTGGCCGCGGGGGCTTTCGGTGCCGTCGACGAAGCCGAGCGGGTCGCGGAAGTCCTGGTACTGGAAGGCGTGGACCTCGTCGTGGTAGTCGATGTGGTCTTCCACGATCGCGTTGATGCGGCGCGCCAGCTCGAAGGCGACGTCGAACTCGTCGGAGCGGATGTGGAAGAACACATCGCCCGGGGTGGACGGCGCGTGGTGCTTCGCGCCCTGAAGCTCCACGAACTCGTGCAGGTGCTCCGGCTTGTCCAGCGCGAACAGGCGGTCCCACATGTTCGCGCCAATGCCGGCCACCGCGGTCAGGTGCGCCTTGGGGTAGCGGAAGCCCACACCGTTGGTCAGGCTGGACAAGCTAGAGAGCACCTCCAGCGCCGCCTCCTCGCCGCCGTCTTTGAAGCCGAGGGTGAGAAACAGCGCGTCCCGCGACTGCGGGAGGATCACGGTTTGGGTAACTTCTGCCTGGTTCCTACTCGTCATGGGGGTTAAGTATTCCCTATTGGCGCGAGTTGTGCCGGACCAGGGCTTCCACTACCGGACCTGTCTCGCCGAAGACGTAGGCCCGAGCGAGCAGATCGTGAAATTCGCGGCTCACCGACGGGTCCGCGTCGTCGTGCGGCACCGCCATCAGCACACCTGCCCCCTGGCCGATTAAGTAACTGTTCGCGGCGAAGATCGCGGTGCGCTTGTTGCCGTCTTCAAAGGGCTGGGCTCGGCCGACTTCGACGAAGAGATGTGCGGCGGACCGGAGGGCGTCGTCTAGCTTGAGTTGCTGTTGAATGAGCGCGTCAAGCTCTTCAGCCGTGACCGCCGCGGGTTTGTGCCGGCCGTGGGTGGTGTGAACGCCAATGCCCTGATCCGCGCGGCGCAGCTTGCCGGGGTTGAGCGCGGCGCTGCGGGTGAGCTGCGCATTGATGCGCCCGAGATAGGCCGCGGTGATTGGCTCGCCGGCGGTGGCGATGACGAACTCCGCAGCCGCCTCCAGGTCCTGCAGCAACGCCAGATCACCGCGGCCACGCACCCCGTCCGTATCGCCCGAGCGCAGGTAGCGGTCGGTGGCGAGGCGGCTGGTGGACAGCCCGTCGAAGACGACACCGGCGGTGTAGATGACGTCGAGCAAATCGGTCGCGTGCATGCCTTTACGCTACAGCTCCCGGATATACAGCAGCATCCTTGATCCGGCCTCGATGTTGGTGAAGCCGTGCCGCTCGTAGAACCGCCGCGCGCCCGCGTCGACCTCGTCGACGTTGATCTGCATCTCGCCCGCCCCGCGCTTGCGGATCTCAGACAGCACCCGCTCCATCATCTGCGTGCCCAGCCCGCGGCCGCGGTGCGCCGGGGCGACGTAGAGCTCCTCCAGCATCGCCACCGGGCCGTCGTAGTACGGGCTCGGCCGCAGCGTCAGATACGCGAACCCGGCCTCGCCCGCCAGCACCACGAGCACATCGTCGCGGGCGATGAGCTGCGCGAACCTGCGATCCAGGTTCTCGGGCACCGGGGTGTCGAACTCGGTGTTGAAATTACGCAATAGCTTTGCGACGAGCTCCGCCTCCCCCACCGTTGCCCTCCGAATCACGGGCGCAGTCACAACACCACCTGCCCAACAGCCGCGGCGCCGACGACCACCGCCCAAGCTGGGGCCTTGAAGTTGCACAGCGCCACGAACGCCGCGGCCGCCACCGCCATCGTGGCCGGTCCGTGGATGCCGGAGGTGAACACCGGGGTGTACAGCGCCGCAGCGAGGATGCCCACCACGGCCGCGTTCGCCCCGGCCAGAGCGCTTGCGGCGCGCGGGTTGGCGCGCAGCCGGTCCCAAAACGGCATGACCCCGACGACCAACAGCGCCGCCGGCAGGAAGATCGCCACCGTGGCCAGGGTCGCACCCCACAGCCAGTGCACCCCCTGGGCCGAGGCGCCGAGGAAGGACGCGAAGGTAAACAGCGGGCCGGGCACCGCCTGGGCGGCGCCGTAGCCGGCGAGGAAGGTGTCGTGGTCCACCAGCCCCGTGGGCACCGTGGCCTGCCCCAACAGCGGCAGCACCACGTGCCCGCCGCCGAAGACCAGCGCCCCGGAGCGGTAGAAGCTGTCAAACATCCCCCAGCTCGTGTCCATTCGGCCTACCAGCGGCAGCAGCGCGAGCAGCGCCGCGAAGACTCCAAGCGCCACCAGCCCTACGTTGCGGCTGGCGGTGGAGGGGCGGCTGGGGGCCGGAGGGGCGTCGATAGGCGAAAGCGCGAAGGCGGCCACGATCATGCCCGCAACGATCGCGCCGACCTGTGCCACGGGGTGCGGGACGAGCAGGACGATGAGGAAGGCGGCGAGTGCGACGGCCGCGCGCAACCGGTCCGTGACGATGCTGTTCGCCATGCCCATCACCGCCTGCGCGACCACCGCGACCGCCGCCGCCTTGAGCCCCGCGAGCCAGCCGGCATCTGAGATGTCGCCGAGGCGCGCCACGCCGAGCGCGAACCCGACCATGAGGACCACACTCGGCAGCGTGAAGCCTACAAACGCCACGAGCATCCCAGCGTAGCCCGCGCGCTTGAGGCCGATTGCCATGCCGACCTGGCTCGATGCCGGGCCCGGCATGAACTGGCACAGGGCGACCAGGTCGGCGTACTCGTCGTCGCTGAGCCACCGTCGCTTCTCCACGAATTCGTCCCGGAAGTACCCCAAATGCGCCGTCGGCCCGCCGAAGGACGTCAGTCCGAGCCGGGTGAATATGAGTAGTACTTCAAACACAAGCGCGATGGTAGTGCAGGCGGCTACGCCGCGGGCTGCGCAGAGACTTTACGCCGAAAAAGCACGATTACCACCGCAGTCGCGGCGGCCATAGCGACAAAGCTCGCGGCGGTGGCCGCAGCCGAGGTGGGCAACCCGAGGTCCTGCACGGTGCCGAACGTGTTCCAGGCCAGGTGCACGGCCACCGCAACCCAGATCCCGTTGAACGCCCACACCAGCAGGGCAAACAGCAGCGCGTCGGCGAAGTAGTGCGCGATACCGACCGGGGAGCCGTACGCCTGCGGGTGCACGAGAATGAAGGGGATTGCAGCCAGCAGCGCGCCGATCACCGGGTTCCGGGTCCACGCGGTGAACGCTTGCAGGAACACGCCGCGGAACGCCATCTCCTCGGCGAGCGCGGCCAGCGCAAGCGCGACGAGCTCGACCGGGAAATCGGCGCCGATATTGCCGACCACCTGCCCCCACGACGCGCCGTAGCCGTACACGCCCACCAGCGACATGACCACAGAGATAACCACCAGGGCCACCGCGAAGGCCGCGAACGGCACCCACGGTTTCGTGCCCGGCTGCCCTGTGAACACCGATGACACCGGACGGCGCCCGATGAAGCGGACGGCGACAAGCACCGCGAGGATCTCCACGATCACCGACCCGTAGCCGAAATACTTGTCGGCCGCGCCGCTGGAAGTATCCACACCTGCAGCTTCCAATGCCAGGCCGAGCACCCCTGTGAACAGGACCGCGAGAACGACCACCGCGAGGACTTCGGCGAACGGCCTCCACCACGCGTAGTTGGGCTGGTTGCGGGATGCGAAGAAGAAATTCCCGGTACGGGACACAGCTAGATGCTCCTTGCCTGGTTCGTCTTTTGTTGTTGCGTGTGAGCTAACCGGGCCATCGTATGCCCCGCGGTTGATATGTGCAGAGGGACGAGTCCGCGTCGCCGCGCCCGCCGCGCTAGACTCTCCGCCGGCAAAATTCACGAGCGCGTTTTGGGAGGTCCACAGTTGCACCACTTCAGCCCACTGTTTGAAATGGGGCCGGCCCGGCGCGACCACATCCCGGCGTTCCGCGTCGCGCTCGGGGTGGCAATCACGATGTTCACCCTCCTCGCGCTCGGACGAATGGACCTTGCCATCTACGCCAACTTCGGCGCGTTCACCGGCGTCTACGGCAGGCACGCCACCCGCGAGATGCGCCTGAAGCACCACATTCTGGCGGGCATCGCCCTGACATCGGCGGTGACCGTGGGAGCGCTGATGGCGTGGCTGGATGTGCACCCTTGGGCCCTCGTTGCCATCACCTCGTTGGTCTCGTCGGTGTGGGCGACCATCGCGCTGGCCGCGGACATGAAGCCCACCGGCTCGGTGTTTGTGATCTTTTCGGTGGCCGCGGTCGGCTCGCTGAACAACCCGGTCCACCCGGCGCTCGCCTTCGCCATCGCGGGTGGTGCGGCGCTGCTGTGTCTGGGGCTCGGACAGCTGTCCCACCTCATCGGCGAGGGTCCTGGCGGCGACGCGAAGGAGACCGAGCACCCCACCCGCGCCCCCGACGCCGGCCGGGTTCCCTGGCGGCGCCTCCGCGTCGAGGCTCGCCGCTTCTTCTTCGCCCCGCTGCTGGCCGGCATTCTCGGACTGATCTCAGTGACCATCTTCGACCCGCTCACCCACTCCTACTGGGCGATGGTCGCGGCCGTCGCGCCGCTTGTGAACTCCCGCTTCAAGGTGCAGTACTACCGCGCCATCGAGCGCGTGCTGGGCACGCTCACCGGCATCGCCGTGGCCGGGTTCTTGCTGTCGCACCCGATGCAGGGCTGGCAGATCGTCGTGTGGATCGTGGTGCTGCAGTACCTCACCGAGATGTACGTGACCCGCAACTACACCATCGCCGCCAGCTTCATCACCCCGACCGCGCTGCTCATGGTGCAGACGGTCGAGGCCTCCCCCGTCTGGCCGATGCTGCTCGCCCGCACCGCGGAGACCGTCATCGGCGCGTTCGCGGCGCTCGTGGTCATCGCGGTCGGCTACGTGCGCAAGTACCCCAGCGTTGTGCTGCCGGGCCGTTAAAGCAATTGCTTAGCGACGAAAGCTCCGCCCCACCCCGCGGCCTACCTCCCGTCGCCAGTAGAGATGTTCCAGGCGAGTCCGAACTTGTCCTCCACGACGCCAAAGTGCGCACCCCACGGCGCCTGCGCGAACGGCATCGTGACCTTGCCGCCGCCGCGGGTGAGCTTCTCGATGAGCTGCTCGCCTTCCTCCCAAGATGTTGACGAACTTCATGCCGCCCTCGAATTCGACTCCGGCGAGAGGTTCACTGCGGACGAGATTAGTCGTGAGTTGGAGTGCTAGAGAATCGGAAGCTGTTTTGAGCTGCGGTCTAGGTTGATTAACGCAGAGGGCAAGGACGTAGGGTGGGTGGCATGAACGACCTGACCATCGCGCCCGGCCCGGGGATCCCCGGCGGCGTGGTCATCGCCGCCGCCGACCTGACGGAGCGGTTCGCGAGATCGTCGGGCCCGGGCGGCCAGGGCGTCAACACCACCGACAGCAAGGTGCAGCTCTCCCTCGATATCGCCGCGTGCGCATCGCTTACCGACGCCCAACGCCGCCGCATCTTGCGCAACCTCGAGCATCGCCTCGACGGCACCGTCCTCACCGTGGCCGCGTCGACCCAGCGGTCACAGGTCCGTAACCGCGCCGACGCACGCCACCGCATGGCGGCGCTGTTGCGCGAGGCGCTCGCCCCGCCGCCTCCTCCGCGCCGGAAGACGAAGCCGACCAGGGGCTCGGTGCGGCGCCGTCGAGAAGCGAAGAAGCGTCGCTCGGAGCTGAAGTCCACGAGGAAACGTCCCCAGCTTCCTTAATTTAGAGCCAAGACAAGATCCTAGGTGGCACTCCTCTCCGGAACCGCCTACACCGAAGCAGCCTGGACCGGCTGAATCCGCTCGATCTCCGCCAGGATTTTGTCTTCTGCCACATCCAGGTCGTACTGGGTCTGCAACCCGAGCCAGAATTGGGGGCTCATCTCGAAAAACTTCGCTAGACGAAGGGCCGTGTCAGCGGTTACAGCGCGCTTACCGTGAACAATTTCGTTGATCCGGCGGGGCGGAACGCCGATGGAGACGGCCAGCTTGTGCTGGGTGATCTCCATTTCCTTGAGAAAGTCCTCCATAAGGATCTCACCCGGGTGAACCGGAGGGAGCTTGTCAGTGGTAGTCAACGATCTCAACCTCCTCTGGCCCCGCGGCGGACCACCGAAAACAGATCCGCCACTGGTCGTTGATTCGAATGCTGAACTGACCCCGCCGGTCACCTTTCAACGCCTCGAGCCGGTTCCCCGGGGGAATCCGTAACTCATCGAGAGTCTGCGCGTACCCAAGCTGGCGAAGCTTGCGCAGCGCTACTGAGTGAATGCGGGAATCGATCGAGCGAACCCGCTCTCGATTCCACAGACGCTCAGTGTCCTTGTCAGCGAACGACTGGATCATGTCTCACCCTATCCCCCATAACGCGAAGCGTCAATAACGCGCAACGTTAAGTTTGTACTCACCCGAAAGCAAATGCACAGCCACTTTACGCAACCACACCGTCGCAAGCCCCGCATTACGGTGACTTCCGTGAAGACAATAAACGTGAAGCCGATCAGTGAAGATCAAGTTGATGCTTGGGTCGCCGAAGCCGAAAATGGCAACGACATCGAGTTCCTACGCTCTCGCGGGTGTGACCCTCGCGATTCAAAACGCTCCACTACGCCGGAAGGCTGAGTCCCCGCCCGGACACCCGGCTGCGCTTTCTTAGCCCCGCCCCCATAATGATGCTCATGAGCGACCCGAACTTCACGATCCGCCAGATCACCTTCGACTGCCACGAACCGTCCCAGCTCGCCGAGTTCTGGGCGGCCGCAACCGGCTGCGAAATCACCGCGGATTACGGCGATTTCGTGATGGTCGATTCCACTCCGGCGCTAGGGTTTCAGCGCGTTGCGGATCCGACCCCCGGAAAGAACCGCATGCATATCGACGTTGGCGGGGCGGAACGCGAAACCATAGTGGAGCGCCTCAAAGGCCTGGGCGCTAACGAACTCACCACCCACGAGGCGCCAGGACTCGTATGGACCGTGATGCAGGATCCGGAAGGCAACGAGTTCTGCGTGGGCAGCCCCGAGGCCTAGCTACACGTCGAACTTAAACTCCACGGAGTATCGAACGGAAGTAACCTCACCCTAGCCGATAGAACCATTTCCGTATTACGATTACGTGCATGCGAACCATCAACGGGAAGCCAGTCAGCGAAGAGCAAATCGACGCATGGGTAGCCGAAGCCGAGCAAGGCTACGACGTAGAGGCACTTCGACGACGAGGAAGGAAACCTCGAAACGAAGATGCTGCGAAGGTCATCTCCATTCGGCTTTCCCCTGGCGAGATATCTGACCTTGACAAGTATGCGGCCGCCCACGGATGGTCACGGTCTCAGGCAATCCGCGAAGCATTAAAGAACGCCATTTAGACATGGACGTACGCCGTAGCGCCACGAAACATGGCATCAAGCCAAACGACTCAGTTACTGCCGCGACTTCAGGCTGCGTTTTTACAGCCCCTCTCGACGAAGAGCACCCTCAACGGGAATTGCGCCTCGGGTTCGATGGCTCAATGAGGCTACTCGAGATCGTCGTGCTTCTCTGGGACAATGGCACCGAGACCATTATCCACTCAATGAAGGCGCGCAAACAGTACCGCAGCTTGCTAGATTAGGCGGAAGTCTGTGCCTCCTGTGAAGATTGCAGGTCTTTGCCCGATTGCGCAACCATCGTCTCTACTCGCCGAACCCCGAAGCCTAGCTACACGTCGAACTTGAACTCCATCACGTTTCAATACAGAGCAACCTCCGGATCGGCAGGCGGCGCGGCCGTCGCGGTCACCCTGCAGCAGCTGAGGCAGGAGCGCAAACCGCTTCCAAGCTCTACCCCGCGACTTCCAGCTGGTGGGCCCCATTTAAGACACGTGCGTAACGGACGGCACTCAAGCATCCATGTCAACCTTAGTACTCTAGGGCCATGTTTCGAATGCCGTCTTGGCGCGGTGGGCGACGGGCCACCGAGGGCCATCCGCACGACGCGACGACGCCCGTCAGTCCGCCTGAACCGAATCCAGATCACGCATGGAAGACACTCGCATTGGTGAACGAGTGGATTCGCCATTCGGATGCGAAGGCCAGCGTGACACTTGCCTTTACCGGGGTGATGGCAACAATGACATACAACCTCGCAAAGGATTTTACTCCTCGGACTGCGCTGTTCGACGCTCTCGTATTCATTGCCTGCTTGTCGCTTCTCCTGACTGGCGCATTTTGCGGATGGACACTGACACCAAGAGTGAAGGACAAGGATGCAGATCGGGATGCGATCAACAGGCTCTTTTTTGGTAGCATCGATCGAAATTTCAGGGGCAAGAGACAAAAGTACAGTGAGGTGCTCCATACACTGACCTCTGAACCTGTTGAGCTGACAAAAGATCTCGCTGACCAGATCCATGTCAATGCTCGGATTGCCACAGTAAAAGCATCCGCCGCAAAGTGGGCCATCCGGTGTGCCCTCGCTGCAGGAGCCGCAATCGCAGCCCTTGCCTTCTTTGTCGGCGTCACGAACAGCTAGGACGCAAATGGACGGCAACTACAAACCATATGACTGGACGGCTAGCTCGGCCCGGATCAAAGCGATCCTGGATCAGCCGGCGGGGGCGTATGAGGAGGTAGACGGGCTCCCTGACCGAGACAAGCTCACGTTCTCTAACGGCTTCTACGGCATGTGCTCGGCGATCTTCATTGACATCCGAGACTCGTCCGGCCTGACGTCGAAGCACAAGAGGCCCGTTCTTGCGAAGATCTACCGGTCATTCATCTCGGAAATGGTCGCAGTCCTAAATTCCAACTACTATGTGCGCGAGGTGAATATCGTCGGGGACTGCGTATGGGCCTCCTACAAGACGACGCAGGTCAACCACATCGACGATGTGTTCGCTACCGCAGCGCAGGCCAATACTCTCCTGAACCTCCTCAACCACCACTACGAGAAGGCAGGAGTCACCCAGCTCAGCATCGGCATAGGCGTGGAGTACGGGCGGGTCCTCATGATCAAGGCGGGGTTCAGCGGCAGCACCATCAATGACGTCGTGTACATGGGCGACGTCGTCAACAGAGCAGCCCATCTAGCGCACCTGGCGGGGCGCGGTTGGGGATCAAGCCCGATCGTCGTCGGGGACGTCTTCTACTCGAACCTGAACGAGAACAACCAAGGTCTACTCCGACCGCAGTGGACGTCCGGTATCGGAACCGTGTACCAGGGAGATCCCATCATCCCGCAGATGGACGAGTGGATCAGCTCCCTCAGATGACATCCAACGTCAGACCGACCACAAGAACGTCGACCCGTAGATCTGATAGCCCATGTCGGAGGTTCCCAGGTCAGTCCACATGTTCCGCTTCGGATCACCTCCTAGCTTTGAGGTCTCATTCAGCTTGTTGTAGACGTCGGCGGTGATGTAGGTCGGGTAGCGAGGAGCGAGCGCGGCCAACTTCGCCGCATTGTTTGCTGCGTTCCCAACCCACACCAAGTCATTGCTGCCTCGGATGCCTGTCCGGGCGACGAAAAGTTTCGAAGTATCGATTCCGACCCGCTGCTTGAGCACGAAGGAGCTCTTCGGGTACTTCTCAGCGATCTTCGCTGCCACCATTTTCTTCGATGTCCAGTTGATCTGGAGCCCGCACTTCGCGGCCGCGGAGTTCTTCGAGTTCCCGATGAACACACCCATGACACGGTCCCCGTCGTAGGCCGTGATGATACCGCCCCGCGCACGAATGATCTTCGCTGCACAGTAGAGATAGCTCTTGTAGACCTCCGCAGCGAACCAGTCTTTGTGCACCTCGACCATCCTCGTCGACGACGCTAGATCCGCGTAGAGGACAGTTGCGTCGATCTCGACGGCAAGGTTCTTCAGTGGAAGGTCATCGGTGTCGGGCACCTTCTGGCCTGCGCGGCGTTCCCACTGCTCGTCGAGAGTCTTCTGGACATACGCATCCAGTTCATCTTTCAGACTCATGTCGAAGATCCTTCCCACGCTCACCCTATCCGTTCGCTCGACCAGCTTAGCCGCCGCGCAGTGTCACGGGTTGCTGCAATAGGTCTGCTCGCGACCTTTCAGATACGCCAGAGGCTATATGGCGAAACAGAACTCCACGGAGAGGCGAAAGAAGGCTACCTCACTCAGTTGCAAGCGATTCGAGAAACCTGAAAAGTGTGCCGCACGGCGTTTTCTGCTCGGAAGGGCGACCTCCGAAGGCCAGATCGCTCCCCGTCACGAAGAGCTGGCACCGCCGAAGTTGCCCTCAAGCCAGATTCGGACTCATTCTCCCGGTCAGTCGCGGAACGAAAATCAACTCAGCACGGTTCCGACTGCAACTAAAACTGTTCCTACCGAAACTAAATACCGTCTTCTAACCGCTGGCGAAGCTCGACTTCCTCTTCATCGCTGAGCCCAGCGAGTCTTTCACCCTGCTGTTCTTCTTCGAATCGCAGCGCATCCGCCAATGTTTCTTTCAACGGGCGAATCCGCAGGCCCGCTTCGTAGGCTGCGGCGCAATCGAGTAGCGCGATGTTGCGAAACTGGTCACCTGGTACCCACAACGGCAACGATTTTGGCCCCATCCACGGGGTTACATCATTAGCGAGAAGCAGTTCATCAGAGCAGGGTCGCGTCGTAGCCCTCGATGCGGTTAACTCACGCGAAATCTCAAACACATCGGACAAGGAAGTAGCAAACCCCGTAGCATTAAAGGTTCCGAAAATCCCAACTTCTGCAGACTCAACTATCCAGCCTGCAAGGTCTTTCACATCAATCATAGCGACGGGAAACGCCGGGTCTGGGACGATCACGTTCTCACCCGTGGGATGCGCGAAGCGCCACGGATAGTAACCACTGCGCCCTGTTTCGTCGCCGTAGCCAGCGATCAGACCGGGTCGAACTACCATTACTGGCCGATTTGTGCTGCGATAAATCGTTTCGCAAGCAGACTTTGCGGCTGGGTACTGCCCCATGTTCTCCATGTAGTCAATTTCAAGCGGAGCGACTACGGAATCAGACTCGGAAGAAATACTTCCCTGATCCTCATATACGCTGCTCGAAGACACAAATATACGATGCTTGGCCTCGAGTTTCGCCGCCGCATCCCGCGCATGCTTCGGCTGACTCGTCAGATCCACAATGGTGTCCCAAGTTTTCCTCGCAACCTCATCGTACGCACCGTCACGGTCACGGTCCGAACTCACAAACTCAGCTCCGTTGGGAACCTTCCCGTTACCCCGTGCAAGGCAAGTAACTTGATGTCCTCGGTCGACTGCTGCAGCCGCAATGTGCCCTCCAAGGAAACCGGTACCACCGAGCAATAAAAAGTTCATGTCACTAGTTGTACATGAAACCTTCTCACACGTGACTAGTCTTAATCCCAGCACATCCAAGCTAGATTAAGATGTCAGTTCAGGAATACCCCACCATCTGCCGGAGCTTCTTATTCGGTTGACCTACACGTTGAACTTGAATTCCACCACGTTACGAATCGGATCAACCTCTCCCGCCAGGAGACATTGGCTCCAATGAAACCCGCGGCCCTTTCGAGCGCTATCGGTTATAACCGCTCTGAATCCGTTATGGCCTCACTGATGCCGTACGCGCCAAGCTCTAAGAGAGAGTCCAAAACGTCGAGCAACTCCGCTCGGTGGGTACGATCCCGGCACTGCGCTAGCCCACGCACCACCAGTTCACTGATGTAATGCGCATCTCCCGCTGCGCCGGTGCGAATGTCCGCGGCATCGTGCCCGAAGACATCGACAAACCGTTTTGCAGCTCTCAAGACCAGTTCATCGACCTTATCCGGCGCGTACTGTAGCGTGACCAGCAACTGGGGCGTGGCGTGTTCGTAAGCCGGCGAGTCGATCAAAGCCGCGAGTAGTTTAACGAATGGCTGGAGCGGTTGCTCGCGGAGGTGAAGCGCCACAGTAGCCGCTTCCTTACGCACCCCATCCGCCTCGTCGTTCATAAGCCGGGTTAGGGTCGCCGTGGCCAGTTCGACATTCGAAGTGCGATCGACACACTGAACACAGGTTTCAGCGATGCCCTTTCGGGCGTGAAAGTCTCCCGACAGCGCTTGTTTCATAAGATCGGGACGGTCCCATTCCATCGCCGCGAACGCCGCGACAGCGCCACCAGCCTCACGGACTTCGGCATCATCCGATGCCAACATGCGCTGAATTACCGGATCTATAACCTCGGGATTCACGTTGCCGATGTAGACCATCAAATGCTGAACAGATCCGGCGGCGAGGAGACGATCGTCAGTATCGATCAGGGTTGAGAACGCCCTCATGACCTCTGGGCGAGCATGCCGTAGCGCGGCGGAGAGGGTGTAGGCAACGCACGAACGGACACTGAGTACCGGATCGCCGGCCATCGCGTTGAGATATGGCGCGACCAGTGCAGTTCTCTCGCCGTCACTGTCGGTGACCAAAAGATCGCCGAGAGCTTCGGCCAAACTCCCTCGTGCCGTGTTGATGCCGTTCAATTGCATATCCACGGCACTTGGTGCGTCCGTTCCATCCCGAACGATCACGGGAGAACAATCGGCCGGATCCAGCGCGTGCACAGCGCTGTCTCTAATCAGTTCGACCAGGTCAAGCGGCACTTCGCGGTAGTATTTTTGTAGCGCCATCCCGAGCCATCGATCATTTTCTGCCTGTCCCAGCGAAGCAATGTGACGGACAGCGTCGAAGATCAGCGGCGCGGTGCTATCGCTCGCATCGGCCTCGCCAAAGCCCCTAAGCATCGCACCGGAGTAAGCCGCATTGAACTCTGGGGACAGCCGCAGCGCCAGCCTAGCGAAGCGCTCGGGGTTTGCGGCTACTTGATTGCCCAGCACTCCGGACAATTCATGGGCTCCGCCGGTGAAGGTCGCCCAATTCGTCTTGTCAGTGTCATACTTTGACATAGCCCTCAGCCATTGTGAATCGCTCATTTTCTTTGCGGCACCAAGGGCGATCGGCGAACCGATGGAACCACCGGTAATTCCCTGTGGCTCTGCGGGGGCGTCCTCCCCAAACTTCCGTCGATATTCCCCGAGGAGTCGTTGACCGACCGTAGTAAGCCGCGCTTCTTCCAGGGCGGATAGAAACGTGAAAGCCGAACGTCCCGAGCCGCAGTTACTCCCCCACTCGCAGGGCATATCTCGAAACAACTTCTCGAGCCGCTGGTGAATTTCGTCGGACACGTGTGGTGCAATCGCCAGGACAAGCTCCCGCGCAACCCATAGGGAATCGGAGATATAGCCGCAACGGAGACGACGTCCGCCTTCGAGCAAGAGACTCGCCGCCCACCCGGCAAAATGCTCTGCGCTCGCTGACAATGCTCGGTAGAGCAAGAATTGCGATCCGTCGTAGGGATCGGAAGCCAGTTCCTCGAGAAGGAACCGGATCTCCTCAGGGGCGCTCTTTGCCACACTCTCCAGCGCTCGGACCGACGCCGCCAGCAGGATGCCATCAAGCCGGTAGCTGCCGAGGTCATCGTCCTTGATGCGAAAGCTGAAGTGCAGATCGCGAATCAGGCCGTCGACGCCAGGCTCGATCGCGGTCCTCGCCATGACTCGTCGGAGATACGGCACCGTGACCAGCACGAATGCCAACGGTTCAGCATGTGCGGTATACCTAACGAGTTCGGCGGCGCTGTGCTCTCGCATGCCGAGCACAGTCACCTTGCCTTCCTCGTTAAGCGTCAGGGCATCCCCGTGATCGATCAGCCGAGCCTGCAACAACTCGATCGCCCAAAGTGGTTCGTGCTTAGGCAGGTTGTGCATCGTTAGCCAAAATTCATGCTGTGCCCCATCGTAGGCGCCTTCGCGAACTCCTTCGAGCACCAAATCGAACAAATCTCGGTTCTGAAAGACATCCGAAAAACGGCTGACCCAACGCAACCAGCGGTGATATTCCGGCTGGGCCTTGCGGTCTCCTAACAGCTTTGCGATCGATACCGGGTGCTCTTTGACCGCACTAGCCATCATATTCAACGCGTGATTCCGCATCCCCTCGTTCGGGCCATCGAGCCAAGCAGCAATCTGACCATCCTCAAGGAAACGCCTGAACCACTGTGGTCTACTCAACTGCTGCCAGAGCCGGTCTTCAAAGCCCGGATGTCCCGCGGCGATTCGGACCATCACTTCGGCATCGGCAGTCGTCGGCGCAAGAAGATTAGCTACGACGGCAAGGACTGTCTCCTTTATGTGAAATCGGATGTCGTTAGCGGTAAGTACTGATTCGACCTCGGTATGGAAACGATCCGGCGCTCGCTCGTAGAGATGTTGCAGGACCTGGCGAACCTGGGCACGTCGAAAAAGTGCCTGCTCGTCACGGAGAAGGAAGTCAACGAGTGACTCCCCGCGTGACACCCACAGACGTGCGAAGGCGTAGTCGAAAAACGTTTCATGGAAGAACGCGATGCGACCGCCGTCTTGCGCAAGCAAGTGTTCTGAAACGAGGACGTTGGCGTCTTCAATAAGGTCCTCATCGTCCAGAATCTCGATTGGGACAGACAGCGCTTGCAGATCGCTTGCAGCGTTGGCGATCCGACTGACCACGTCGTTGAATCTGACATTCACTCGCCGCGAACGCACTGCTCGTCGCTTGCGCTCCCAAAACGCTTCAAAGAGCGATCCGCGCGAATGGAGTCAGCCTGAGTCGAAATCGTTTGCAGGAGTACAAGGTGCAGCGGCGTCTGCAGAAGGGCTAGTTGTGATGGATTTAACCGCGCTGGGTCGAGTCCCATTCTTGTCACTGCCGCTTCGACTTCCTCCTTCGACAATCGGCCGACTTCCACCGTTGTTACGTCGGTACGAGACGCAAATGCGCGGATACGGTGATCATTATCGATGTCAAACTGGCGACATGCCATAACAACACGGATTCCGCACACTGACAGAGCTTCGTCGATGAGATCCATAACGACATCGAAACTCTCCGGCATACGTCCGGAGGCAAGACTCACCGCGTCGAGTTGGTCGATAATCAGGAAGGCGTCGCGATCGTCAGCCGCCCTCGCCAAAGCGGCTGCGGGAGAGACTTCGAACCCGAACTGATGCCCCAACTCGACAGTCGACGCGAACGGACCACATCGGTCCAATCGTAGCGCCAGCACCTCGGCACCAGCCGATTCAAGAGCGGCAGCAGTTTGTTCGAGAACGGAACTCTTCCCACCTCCCGCCGTACCTGCGACGAGCCCGATCCGATATTTATCAAGCGCCTCCACTAGGTGGGCGGCCTCTGCACGCTTAATCGGTGGTTGCAAGAGTTCACGTTCAACGGACTGACGCCAGCTTTTCGTGATCTTAAACACCTGCTGGTGCGACTTCAGATGCGAACCAGGTTCCAGTGGCTTGATGCCCCTTTGAGCGAGAAGAGCAAAAAGTTCAGTTCGAGTCAACCGCTTACCGAGGTTGTCGAGAAGGATATCCCCTATAGCAAGAGATATGAGGTCGCCGCTAGCTCCCCTCAGACTGCACACAGCAAGCATACTGTTCGTGCGGACGATGTCGAGTTCATCTTGAACTAAGAACCACATTCCGCGAAGTGTGTTCCAGGCCACTTGGGGATTGCCCAGGATTTCGGCCGCCGCCAATTGGTTAAAGACCGGTCTAAGCTCTTTAGTAAGCCAGCAGTCGGTGAAACTCGTTAGATCATCTGCCTTGCGAGCGCGATCGGACAATTCTTGTAAGGGCCGGCATGGCACCAGGGAGACAAAATGGTAACTTCGGCCCGCCGCCACATGCTCCGCAGCCGCCTCGAAGATCTTCTGATCGGCGAGAGCCTTGACTGTCCAACTGTTACTAGTGCCGTTCTGTCGTTTTAACTGGTGCACTTCGGTAATGAGACCGTCGTCGTAAGTGAACTCGGAACCTCGATTTAGCTCGGCGTCGATGTCTTCCGCAGTCAACGCCCGTCTATCGTCGACGATGCAATATAAGGCATGGCGGATAGCCCACGCGAGCTCGTACCTATTTCCAAGCTTGTCTGTTTCTCCACCAGGTCTAGGCGACATCAGACCTCCGAGATCACTTTCAACGTGGGATGCCGTATGGCGACACTCATAGCAGACTAGTGCAGGCTCGGCCGAGTGTGGGCACCGAGTGTGAGGCACTTGCGTCTATTTAAGTACACTCAAACGACTACGGGCCAAAATGCGATTACAACTAAAAGTAACCCTGTCCAGGAGCTACACGTTGAACTTAAACTCCACGGAGTGTCGGCGATAAATAACCATTTTATTCGCAAGTGCGGAAGTAGCAACGAAATACCGCTAAAACAGACAACATATGGGGGTGCACAGAAACACATATAGGTTCTGCGGAAAACCTATAGGGTGCGTCGCTAAAAACCGCTGTGCGCGAAAAACATAAAGGGTTTACGGACCCGGTCCCAGACCCCTCAATACTCTGAGCCGGAAGAATGGAAAGTGGAAGGTTGATGTATCCCCACTATTTATTTTTTCCGTTTTTCGGAGTACATCGGGAGCTACAACTGCGGACCAGCTCTGTGTGAACTAGATGAGAAGGCGCAGCAGCGAATCATCGACGCTGGACAGTTGGTGCTGCGGGCACGCGAGCGGCACCCCCAGCGGTCACTCGCGGAGCACTACAACCCGTTATCGATGGACCCAATTCTGCTCAAGGCCCACAACAACTTGGACCGGGAAGTCGATAAGGCTTTCGATGTGGCACGCAAACTCACCAACGAGCGCCAGCGCCAGGAGCTACTGTTCGCCAGCTACGGGGAGTTGGCGAGGGGCTATGTCTCCTCGCTTTCATCAAAATCGAAACCACCAGCAGGGTCGTTCCCCGTGCGGGTGATTTTGATCGGTCCCGCTGCTGGGTGTAGAACCCTGTCGCTGGCAACGCCGGGAACTATGACTGTGCCCGACGAGAACACGTCACTGCCATAACGCGGCTCACGGTAGACGAACATGGGTCGTTCACTACTACTGGTGGATTTCGGTTTTGGTGGTGGGGGGATTACCGCCGCCGGCCTCGATTTTTCCGTTGAGGAGGGCGTTGACTACTTCCCGATTGTGAAATGGGCCGATGGCGCGGTGAAGAGGAACCAGTCACCTGGAAGAGATCGATCCAGTCGCTGGTGTGCAATCTGGGAGGTAGGGTTGCGGGGTCGATTCCTCGCGAGCGCAACCATGATTGTGTCTCTGAACGTGATGAAAACAACCCTGCCCTTCGGAGAATTTCCCCTATCCCGCGTCCCCGGGCGGTGAAAACGGTGTGCACCATCGCCTGAAAGGCTTTGCGTTGCTCTATCGGGATCTTCGGGTCACCCACCCGGCGGATCACTAAGATCCCCCCGTCAACGTTTGGCTGTGGCCGGAAAGCAGACCTTGGTACTCGGGAACCAAGGTGAAACGTGAACCATGGGGACCACTGAGCTGTCATCATCGTGCTTGCACCTACCCCGGCCCGGCGGCGAGCGACTTCCCACTGCATGAGGAGTACAGCGGCAGTCCATGCCGGCGCATGCAACAACTTTCGAAGAATGGCAGTGGTGAGGTGAAAGGGAATGTTTCCCACAATGACGCAGGGAGTGGCGGGTAACGGGAAGTTGAGGAAATCATCATGGACCACTTCGACCGACGCCGAGGCGGTCTTTTTTGTGAGTTTGGCAGCTAGTTTTGCGTCTACCTCAACTGCCGTTATTGCCCTCCCCAAGTGGGATATCGGGTGAGTGAGGGCACCGCTTCCTGGCCCGATCTCAATGATGGGGCCGGAGGTTTGTTTTACAAGATCGACGATGGAGTTGATGATCTTGTGGTCTGTGAGAAAATTTTGGCCATGTTCGTGACGGCCGTATCCGTATGTAGACATCAGGTGTGCTCCGTGGAGTTGAAACGGAGCCGGGCATGGCAAATGGCCGCCCGGCTAAAGGACCGGAGCGGTTTCTAACCTGCGGGAGGGAGAAAACCGCCTTAGCGGCTGGTGAGCGGCCGCATGAAAACGGAACCTGAAATCAACATGGGCCTATCGTATCCAATTAATTTCGCAGGGTCCAATACGGTGAGAAAGAAGACAACCGCACCGCAACAGTGCAAGACCTCTCTGGATTGGAATTTGTCCTACCTTCGGGGCGTCATACAGACGCCACTGGCGTATTTTGTCTCTGGGCAACGAGGGGGAGTTACCCCCACCTCCGAATGTTTTTAAGGTGCACCCCTGATTACGCTGGGGTGCGGGAGTAATTCTGTCCGACCGATCGGACTGTCCAGCGAGGTCCCAGCAGATGATCGCGTCGATTTCGCCGCGTTCGAGGGATGCCACCATGGCGTCGTAGTTGGGGCGAGCCACATTCTTCTTTGACGCGGAAATGGACTGATCGACGTCGTTATGTCCTATGTCCAACGTGCAAGCCACGCTGCTTTGCAATGACTTCACAGTCCTGAGGCTGCAGGTCGATGGTGCGGCCATCCACGTCAGCGTCTCGTGAGATACGACGGCAAATAGGAGCGCGTGTTGTCAAACGCTATTAATAAGGCCCTTAGCTACACGTTGTACTTAAATTCAACGGTATGTAGTTGCAAAGTTACTTTCTCGAGAACCTCGCCGCCCACGTCGCTCCCGCGTTGGGCGGCAGCCGAACCACAAAGGATCAGTCATCTGCTATCCCATCGACTAATTCTTGCAGGTCGCAGGACCTTCGCGTAACTGTCAGGTCAGCGCATTTTGAATAGTTCAGCACACGATATATTGTTCAGCACATGCTGACCATTGCTTCACGCCTCGACGTCATGAACCGGCTCGGCCGGGCCATGGCGGATCCGACGCGCTCCAGAATCCTGATGACACTACTCGACGGCCCGAGCTACCCAGCCGTGCTTTCGCGCGACCTGGGCCTGACCCGCTCGAACGTCTCGAACCACCTGACCTGCCTGCGTGACTGCGGCATCGTCGTTGCCGAGCCGGAGGGCCGCAAGACACGCTACGAAATCGCCGATCCGCACCTCGCGGCAGCGCTCAACGCGCTGGTGAACGCGACGTTGGCTGTCGACGAAAACGCCCCGTGCATCGACCCTGCATGCTCGGTGCCCGGCTGCGGCGAGAAGGGAGCGGACGCATGAGCTCGGCGTGTGGATGCGAACACGAACCCGCCGCGGAGGTCGAAGAGCTCGATCGGCCATGGTTGAAGGACCCCGAGTTGCTGCTGCCGATCTTCTCCGGCGTAGCCCTCTGCATAGGCCTGGCGCTGGGCTGGTCCGGGCTAGCGACACCCGCGACAGTACTGTTCTGGGTCGGCCTGCTGCTAGGGGCGTATACGTTCGCGCCCGGCGCGATCCGGAACCTTGTCACGAAGCGCAAGCTCGGCATTGGTTTGCTGATGACGATCAGCGCGGTCGGCGCGGTGATCCTCGGTTACGTCGGGGAGGCCGCGGCGCTAGCGTTCCTGTATTCGATCGCCGAGGCGCTTGAAGATAAGGCGATGGATCGGGCCCAGAGCGGACTGCGGGCACTGTTGAAGTTGGTACCGCAGACCGCGACGGTGCTGCGCGACGGCACGGCGGTCGAGGTCGCAGCGAAGGAGCTCATGGCTGGCGAGCTGATGCTCGTGCGCCCCGGAGAGCGGATCGCCACGGACGGCATCATTCGGTCTGGGCGCTCCAGCCTTGACACCTCAGCGATCACCGGAGAATCCATTCCGGAGGAGGTTGCGCCCGGCGACGAGGTGCCCGCGGGAGCGATCAACTCCGCCGGTGTGCTGGAAGTCCAGACGACCGCAGCTGGAACGGACAACTCGCTGACCACACTCGTGGACCTGGTCGAGCAGGCGCAGGCGGAAAAGGGCGACCGCGCCCGGATCGCCGACCGGATTGCCCGACCCCTCGTGCCCGGGGTGATGATCCTGGCGGTGCTAGTCGGCGTGATCGGCTCGCTGCTGGGCGACCCCGAGACGTGGATCACCCGTGCGTTGGTGGTTCTGGTCGCAGCGTCGCCGTGCGCGCTGGCAATCTCCGTGCCGCTGACGGTCGTGGCCGCGATCGGCGCGGCCAGCCAGTTCGGCGTGGTCATCAAGTCTGGCGCGGCGTTCGAGCGGCTCGGCGGCATCCGTCACCTGGCGGTGGACAAGACCGGAACCCTCACCCGCAACCAGCCCGAGGTTACCGGCGTGGTCCCGGCAGACGGGTTCGATCGGGCGCAGGTGCTTACTTTCGCTGCGGCAGTTGAGCAGCAATCGACGCACCCCCTCGCCGCGGCGATCGCGGCAGCGGAGCCCGAAGCACCCGCCGCCCTGGACATCAGCGAGGAAGCCGGACATGGCATCGGCGGCACCGTCGAAGGCCGACGCCTGCTGGTCGGCAGCCCCCGGTGGATCGACGCCGGGCCACTGAAGGGAGACGTTGAGCGCATGGAATCCGAAGGCCAGACCTGCGTCCTGGTCACCGTCGATGACACCCTCGCCGGAGCGATCGGCGTCCGCGACGAGCTGCGGCCCGAGGTGCCCGAAGCCGTGCAGACCCTGCGCGCCAACGATGTGGAAGTGAGCATGCTCACCGGCGACAACACTCGTACCGCCCGGGCGCTGGCTGAAATCGCCGGAATCGACGACGTGCGCGCCGAGCTGCGCCCAGAGGACAAGGCAAGCATCGTAGCCGAACTCTCCTCCAAGACGCCGACGGCGATGATCGGCGACGGCATCAACGACGCGCCGGCACTGGCGGGCGCAACGGTGGGCATTGCGATGGGAGCAACCGGCTCTGACGCCGCGATCGAGTCCGCTGACGTCGCCTTCACTGGCCACGACCTCCGGCTGATCCCGCAGGCGCTGCAGCACGCCCGCCGAGGCAGCAGGATCATCAACCAAAACATCGTGCTGTCTCTGGCTATCATTATCGTGTTGATGCCACTGGCGATCAGCGGTGTGCTGGGCCTGGCCGCCGTCGTGTTGGTTCACGAAGTCGCCGAAGTCATCGTGATCTTGAACGGCCTGCGGGCTGCACGAGCGAAACGCTGAGGCTGTGACCGGCAAGTCTTATAAGAGTTAAACCACGCGCCGAGCGCACACACGTTGGACCAGGCGAGTCATTCGAGTTCACCACCTGGTCCTTCTCGATGCGTGCAGGCACGGGAACTGTGGGTGAACCTAATAGTTCAACGGCCCGATACCGCTTGCAGATTCTACACTCGAGGTAGCGGAATGGACCGAGGCCGAACGAAAACCGGAGATAGAGACAGCGCTCTTCAACCTACCCCCCAATAACGCGAAACGTCATTAACGCTCCGCGTTACACGTTAAATTTGAACTCCACGACGTCGCCGTCGGCCATAACGTAGTCCTTGCCTTCCTGGCGGACCTTGCCGTGGGCGCGAGCCTCGGCCATGGAGCCGGCCGCGTCCAGGTCGTCGAAGCCGACGATCTCGGCCTTGATGAAGCCCTTTTCAAAGTCGGAGTGGATCACGCCGGCGGCCTTCGGGGCGGTGTCACCCTTGCGGATCGTCCAGGCGCGGGCCTCCTTCGGACCAGCGGTGAGGTAGGTCTGCAGGCCGAGGGTGTCAAAGCCGGCCTTGGCCAGGGTCTGCAGGCCCGGTTCGTCCTGGCCGACGGCGGCGAGGAGCTCGGCGGCGTCTTCGTCGTCAAGCTCTAAAAGCTCGGTTTCGGTCTGAGCGTCCAGAAATACGGCCTCGGCGGGGGCGACCAGGTCGCGCAGCTCCTGCTTGCGCGCGTCGTCTGTGAGGACGTCCTCGTCAGAGTTGAACACGTAGAGGAACGGCTTCGCGGTCATCAGGTGCAGGTGGTGCAAAAGCGCCAGGTCCACTTCCCCGCCCTTGGAGGCGGCGAAGAGGGTGCGGCCGTCCTCGAGCACGGCCTGCGCCTTCTTGGCTTCTTCGGCCTGGGCGGCGACGTCTTTGTCCTTGCGGCCGTCCTTTTCCAGGCGCGGCAGGGCCTTTTCAATGGTCTGCAGGTCAGCGAGGATCAGCTCGGTGTTGATGACCTCGATGTCCGAGGACGGGTCGACCTTGCCGTCGACGTGGATGACGTTGTCGTCGGAAAACGCGCGCACCACTTGGCAGATCGCGTCCGCCTCGCGGATGTTGGCCAGAAACGCGTTGCCCATGCCTTCGCCCTCGGAGGCGCCCTTGACAATGCCGGCGATGTCCACGAAGGACACCGTCGCGGGCAGCACGCGCTCCGAGTCGAAGATTTCCGCCAGGCGGTCCAGGCGAGGATCCGGCAGCTCCACCAGGCCGACGTTGGGCTCGATGGTGGCGAACGGGTAGTTCGCGGCAAGCACCTCGTTGCGCGTCAGGGCGTTGAACAGGGTGGACTTGCCAACGTTGGGCAGACCGACAATTCCAAGAGTAAGGCTCACGTCGCAATATCCTAGCGGAGGCCTGTGCGAGGTTCGGAGGGGGCCGTGAGGTGGGCCGTCGCAAAGCAATAAGCAATGGGGCACAATAGTGCGCGTGAGTGAACCGCCCCAGACCCCCGTGCGCGAAGACCGCGTGGACCGCAATGTTGTGTTCAACGACTGGATCGCTTCTGCGGCGAAGTTCACGCTGCGCATCCTGGTCATCGCCGTGTTTTTGTATGCGGTGGGTCAGCTCATCGGCGCGTTTTGGGCCGGTGTGTTGCCGGTCGTCATCGCGCTTATCGTGTGCACCGTCCTCGCCCCAGTCGCTGCTGCTTTACGACGCCAAAGGGTTCCCTCCAGCCTCGCAGCTCTTATCACCATGCTGTTGTTCTTCGGGGTGCTGGCGTTTATCGGCATGCTCATTGCCCCGGACATCTTGGGCCAGTCGCGGCTGTTGTACATCCAGGCGTTCGAGGGCATCCAGCGCCTGCAGCTGTGGGCGCAAGGCCCGCCGCTGAACATGGACCCGGAGAACCTCAACGAGGGCGTCAACGAGATCCAGCGGTGGATCCAGAACCAAGCGGGCGCGATCGCCGGCGGGGTGTTCTCCGGCATCAACACCGCGGCCGGGCTGTCGGTGACGCTGATGGTGGTGTTCGTGCTCACCTTCTTCTTCCTCAAGGACGGCCACCGCTTCCTGCCGTGGCTGCGCTCCGCCGCCGGCGGCCGCACCGGCCTGTACCTGACGGAGCTGCTCACCCGCGCCTGGAACACCCTGTCCGGGTTCATCCGCGCGCAGGCGGTGTGCTCGCTGGTGGACGCGATCGTCATCGGCACCGGTATCGCGATCGTGGGCGTGCCGATGGCGTTCACGCTCGCGCTGATCACGTTCATGGCGGGCTTCATCCCGATCGTCGGCGCCGTGGTCGCGGGCGCGCTGGCGGTGCTGATCGCTCTGGTCACCCTCGGGTTCACCAAGGCGCTGATCGTGCTGGCGATCGTGCTGGCTACCCAGCAGCTGGAGGGCAACGTCCTCTCCCCCATGCTGCAGTCGCGGGCGATGAACCTGCACCCGGTGATCGTGCTGGTTTCGGTCACGGTCGGTGGCACGCTGTTCGGCCTTGTCGGCGCCTTCCTTGCCGTGCCGGCCGCCGCGATGGTCGCGGTGGCGTACCGCTACCTGCTGGAGGTGCTGCGCATCAACGCCGGCGAGCTGGGCGCAGATGACATCGAATTCACCACCGACGAGGGCCGGGTCATCGCGGAGATCGTCGAGGCAGAGTCCGTGCACAAACGCCAGGAGTGGCGCGGCGAGCGCGAATGGGTCAACGCGCCCGTGGCCGACGAGGAGGCCGACGAGAAGACCGAGCGCTTCGGCACCTCCAGCCTGCGGAAGCTGCGCGAGACTGGCCTTGGGCGGCTGCGGGGGTGGCAGTCGGGCGATAGCGCCGACAACCCCACCAAAAGCGAACGCATGATCGAACCCGAGCGTTAGCGCGTCGGGCGGGTGTGGTTGACTGCCAGCTATGTCCACCACCACCGTGCTTCTGATCCTCGCCACCGGCCTGCTCGCAGGCTTCATCGCCGGTGTGTTCACCGGCGCCGCCTGGATGCGCCGCTCCACCCCGCAACAGCCGCCGCAGGACCTGCGGCCCGTTGCCCGCGCACTGAAAGACATGCGCGAGCAGCTCGAAGAGATGGACAAGCAGCAGGCCGTATCCGCGTCGTCGCTGGCGGGCCAGGTGCAGGCAATCGGGCGCACCTCGGCGCGCTTGGGCGACCGCACCGACCAGCTCATCACCGCCCTGCGCTCCCCGCAGACTCGCGGCCGCTGGGGCGAGATCCAGCTCGAGCGGGTGGTGGAGCTCGGCGGGATGCTCGAGCACGTCGACTTTGACACTCAGGAGCACATGCTTATCGACGGCTCACGTGTCCGCCCCGACATGATCATCCGCCTCACACAGGGAAGAAACATCGTCGTCGACGCGAAAGTGCCGTTCCAGGCGTACCTGGACGCGCTCGGAACCGAGGACCCGGAGGAGCGCCAGGCGTTCATGCGCCGCCACGCCCACCTGGTGCGCGCGCACGTGGACACTCTGTCGGCGAAGTCCTACATCGAAGCGTTCCAGCCCACCCCGGAGTTCGTCGTGCTGTTCGTGCCGGCGGACCCGTTTTTGGACGCCGCCCTTTCCATCGACCCCGAGCTGTTGGACTACGCCTTCGCACGCGACGTAGTCATCGCCACCCCCACCACCCTGTTCGCACTGCTGCGCACCGTGGCGCTGGGGTGGCGGCAGGAATCGCTCAACGACGCCGCGAAGGAGATCCAGCGCCTAGGCGGACAGCTGCACCAGCGGCTGTCCACTATGGCGGAGCATTACAACCGGGTCGGTGCCTCCCTGGACAAAGCGGTGGAGGCGTACAACGCCACGTTGGCGTCGATAGATTCGCGCGTGATGGTCACCGCCCGCAGGCTCGAAGAGGCGCAAGTGCCGTCGCGCCGCGGCGCGGCGCCCGCATTAAAACCGGTTTCTTCGCGTGCCCGGCACGCTGCCGAGAACACCGGGGAGTAGACTCGTCTGGCGTGTCGCATGTCTCTCACCGGAATTCAACCTCCCCGTCCGCAACATTTCACGGGTTGCCCACGGGATCCGGCATTGGCATCATTTTCGCCGCGCTGTTCACCGGCGTGCTGCTTTCGCTTTCCACCGGCGTGATCGGCTGGCCGTTTTTGGCCCTCTACGCCATCGCGGTGATTGTGGTGGCAACCCTGGTCAACCCGAGAGGGCTATTCCTCTCCGTCGCCAGCGCGCCGATCTTGTTCGTTGTGGCGGTGGGGATCGCTGGCTGGGTGATGTCGCGCGACCAGATCGCGGCCGGCGGCGCCTCAGGCAAGGCCGCGCTGCTGCTGGTGTTCTACCCGGTCACCGAGCTGTTCCCAGTGCTGTTTGCCGTCACCCTGGGCTCGATCGTCATTGCGGTCGTGCGCATCCGCTTGATTCAGCGCCAAAACGAGCAACTGCTGCGCCGCGAGACCGCCGAACGCACCCGGATCAACCGCAGCAACCGCCGCACGAATTCGCAGGGTCGCCGCGCCCGGGAGCGCGCCAAGGCGGTGTCGGTGGACGAGCTTTTGCGCCGTGCGGATTCGGAGCGCGGCGCGAAGCGGACCCCGAAGCCCGCACAGAAAAAGTCCCCCCGATCCGGCTCCACCTCGATTGCGGACCGGCTCGGCGAGGACCTTTACAAGGGCTAGCGCTTTCCCCTTGCGCTTTATCCCTGTGCTACCGCCGGAGTCTCACGGCGCGGCAGGCGCAGATCGCGCGGCAGGGAGAACGTGATGGTCTCTACGGTGGTGGTCACTTCCTCCGCGTCCGAGTAGCCGCGGCGGTCAAGCTCTTCCACCAGTTCCTTGACCAGGATCTCCGGCACCGATGCGCCCGAGGTCACGCCGACGGTGTTCACGCCGTCGAACCACTCGTCCTTGACCTGGGAGGCGTAGTCCACCAGGTACGACTCCTGCGCACCCGCCTCCAGCGCCACCTCGACCAGGCGGCGGGAGTTCGAAGAGTTCTGGGAGCCGACCACGATGACTAGCTCGCAGCGCGGAGCGATCTCCTTGACCGCGGCCTGGCGGTTCTGTGTGGCGTAGCAGATGTCGTCGCTCGGCGGATTTTCCAGGTTCGGGTAGCGCTCGTGCAACTTGTCCACGATCACCATGGTCTCGTCCACCGACAGCGTGGTCTGGGACAGCCACACCAGCTTCTGGTCGTCCGGGAAGTCGGGCAGGCGGTCCACGCCGTCCACACCGTCGACAAGGTGCGTGATCTCCGGTGCCTCACCTGCGGTGCCTTCGACCTCCTCGTGGCCCTCGTGGCCGACGAGCAGGATGTGGTAGCCGTCGCGGGCGAAGCGCTTGGCCTCGTTGTGCACCTTGGTCACCAGCGGGCAGGATGCGTCGAGGGTGAGCAGGTTGCGGCTCTTGGCGGAGTCGCGCACCGCCGGGGAGACACCGTGGGCGGAGAAGACCAGGTGCGCACCCTCGGGGACCTGGTCGGTCTCGTCGACGAAGATTACGCCGCGTTCCTGCAGCGTTTCCACGACGTACTTGTTGTGCACGATCTCTTTGCGCACGTAGACGGGGGCGCCGTATTTCTCCAGGGCCTTCTCTACGGTCTCCACGGCACGGTCGACGCCGGCGCAGTAGCCGCGGGGGGATGCGAGGAGGACTTTTTTACCCTGTTCTGTCATGGAACCAACCCTAACTAATCAGCGTCAAAAACAATAGGCGGGCCGTGTCGGCTCGCCGGGTAACGTGGCAGAAGTCAGTTGGAAAGGAGCATGCGGTGGCAGATTCGAAGAGCTCGCCGGAGCGGCCGTGGTCGGTGTCCCAGCTCAACACCTCGGTGAAGGGCTGGATTGAACGCCTCGGCTGGCTGTGGATCGAGGGTCAGCTCACCCAGGTCAACACCAAGCCCACGTGGCGGTTTTCCTACCTCACGCTGCGCGACACCCAGGAGCAGGCCAGTGTCCAGCTCACCGCGGAGACCTCGTTGCTCACGGGCATGCAGGTGCCGCTGAACGACGGCGACCGCGTCGTTGTGCTGGGCAAACCGTCCTTCTACCCGGGCCGCGGCTCGTTTTCCATGCGCGTGACCGAGATCAGGCACGTCGGCGCGGGCGAACTTCTCGCCCGCATCGAGGCGCTGCGCAAGCAGCTCGCCTCCGAGGGCCTGTTCGACCCCGCGCGTAAGAAGCCGCTGCCCTACCTGCCCACGAAGGTCGGTTTAATCACCGGCCGCGGCTCCGCGGCCGAGCGCGACGTGGTCACCGTGGCCCAGGGCCGCTGGCCAGGCGTGCGCTTCGAGATCATCAACACCCCGGTCCAGGGCCCGACCACCGTGCCCGCGGTGATCGAGGCGCTCGGTGTTCTCGATGCGGACCCTGAGGTGGACGTGATCATCGTCGCCCGCGGCGGCGGGTCCGTGGAGGACCTTCTGCCGTTTTCGGAGGAGGCGCTGCAGCGTGCCGTCGCAAAGCTTGGCACCCCTGTGATCTCCGCGATTGGTCACGAGCCTGACAACCCGGTGCTGGACAACGTCGCGGACGTGCGCGCCGCCACCCCGACCGACGCGGCCAAGCGCGCGGTCCCGGACGTGGCGCAGGAGCGATTGCTTATCGACGAAGCACGTGCCCGCATGGCCGCCGCCCTGCGCGGGTGGGTCCAACGCGAGCGCGACGGCCTGGCCTCGGTGCGCACGCGCCCCGCGCTCGCCGACCCGATGATGGCCATCAACCGCCGCCGCGAGGAGATCGAGCGTGCCACCGCCCTGATCCGCCGCGACGTGAGCCACTTGCTGCAGCGCGAAACACAGCACGTGCGCGGGCTGCGCGCCCAAGTCTCCGCCTTGGGCCCCTCGGCGACGCTTGCCCGCGGCTACGCCGTGGTGCAGGTGCTGCCGCGCGACGGCTCCGACGCCGAAGTTGTCACCTCCATCGACCAATCCCCGCCCGGATCGCAGCTGCGCATCCGCGTTGGCGACGGCTCCATTACCGCCGCCTCCATGTCCACCACGCAAGCAGATTAGGAACACAAAACATGACTGAGAACTCTTTCGGCACCGGCCAGGCCAACGACAACGCGCTGCCGGATCCCGCCACCTTGAGCTACGAGCAGGCCCGCGACGAGCTCATTGAGACCGTGAAGATCCTCGAGCTAGGCCAAATGAGCCTGGACGAGTCTCTGAAGTACTGGGAGCGCGGCGAGGCGCTGGCGAAGCGGTGCGAGGTGCTCCTCGACGGCGCCTCAAAGCGCGTCGAAGAAGCGATTAGTTCCCGCCAGCAGCCTGAATCGGAGCAGTAGCCAGCACGGTAGAGATCAGCTCCTCGAACTCGCGGGCCTCCCCGGCGCCGGTGAGCACGAGGCGGGCGTCGCCCGCGTCGACGACCCACAGGTCGCGCACGTCCTTCTCGTCGGAGGTGTAGATCTCCACGCTGCGGCCGTCGATGTCTTCGGTGCGCTCCAGGCTGCGAGGCTTCGCGTCCGCGCCTTCTGCCGCTTCCTTCGCGTCTGCGCCGGTCTGCGTGAGCTGGATGAAGCCACGGTCCGGGGTGACCCAGCCGACCGTCGGCGCCGGCTGGCCGCCCAGCATGGAACGGCGCGCGGAGTTGGTGACCCAGCCTTCCGGCATCTCCGGGTAGCGCACAGCGAAGTCCACGCCGCGCGCTTCTAAGTTGAGGAAGGTCTTCGCGTCGACTTCCTGGACCGGTCCCTGCTCGGGCGCGCCAGGGTTGAACGAGCACAGCCCGGTCGCGCCGACGGCGACGACCATCAGCACGACGATGAGCACGGAGTTGATCGCGATGTCTCGTCCGTCCTGGAAGATGCGGGGTTTTTTGTTGTTAGCCACGCCGATCAGTATGGCATGCGTCCCGCTTCCCCCTTAAAGGTGGGAATAACGGTCACATCCGCGGGTGGTAGTGCCACAATAGAGGGGTCTTTTTGTGATTCATGTTTAGGAAGGCCTCCCCATGACCGAACAGTCCGATCTTTTCCCCGACCGCAATCTCGCGATGGAGCTGGTGCGCGTCACCGAGGCCGCCGCTCTCGCCTCCGGCCGCTGGGTGGGCCGCGGCCAGAAGAACGAGGGCGACGGTGCCGCCGTCAACGCGATGCGCAAGATGATCAATTCCGTGGAGATGGACGGCGTCATCGTCATCGGCGAGGGTGAAAAGGACGAGGCCCCGATGCTGTTCAACGGCGAGCAGGTCGGCACCGGCCGCGGCGCCGCGGTGGACCTCGCTGTCGACCCTGTCGACGGCACCCGCCTGATGGCGGAGGGCCGCCCGAACGCGATCTCCGTGATCGCCGCCGCCGACCGCGGCTCCATGTTCAACCCGCAGGACGCCTTCTACATGAACAAGATCGCGGTGGGACCTGAGGCCGCTGGCGTCATCGACATCACCGCCCCAGTCGCCGCGAACATCGAGGCCGTGGCGAAGGCGAAGGGCATCCGCACCTCTGACGTCACCGTCGTTGTGCTGGACCGCCCGCGCCACAACCAGCTTGTGGACGACATCCGCACCGCCGGCGCCAAGGTCCGCTTCATCATGGACGGCGACGTCGCCGGCGCGATCGCGGCGGCGCAGGACGCCAGCTCCATCGACATCGCGATGGGTATCGGCGGCACGCCGGAGGGCGTCGTCACGGCTTGCGCCCTGAAGTGCCTGGGCGGCGAGATCCAGGGCATGCTCGCCCCGCAGGACGACGTGGAGCGCGAGCGCGTGCTGGCCGCCGGCCACGACCTGGACCGCGTGCTGGGCATTAACGACCTGGTCACCTCCGACAACTGCTACTTCGCCGCCACCGGCGTGACCAACGGCGACATGCTGCGCGGCGTGACCTACCGCAAATCCGGCGCCACCACCCGTTCGCTGGTGATGCGCTCGAAGTCCGGCACCGTGCGCTTCGTGGAGTCCCAGCACCAGCTGACCAAGCTGCAGGACTACTCCGTGGTGGACTACTCCGACCCGAAGAACTAGACCGCGCCGCCTAGACCAGCGCTCCGATCACCGTCGCGCTGGCCAGCACGTTGCTCACCACGTGCACGATGAAGCTGGACGTGATGTTGCCGTGGAACCGCGCCACCAGCGCCAGGCCAATGCCGGAGAAGAAGGTGAACAGGATCGCTGGCGGCGCGACGTGGGCAGCCCCGAAAATCGCTGCGGTGGCCAGCACGCTCGCCGCCGCGGGCATGAGCGTATCGAAGTAGTTCATAAGCACGCGGCGGAACACGATCTCCTCAATCAACGGCCCGATGAGTAAGTAGCCCGCCAGCAGCAGCAACACCGGCGCGGCACTGTCCAGATCCCGGGCGAGGACGTCCCCTGTGGAATCGCCTCCGGACTCAAGGCCAATGAGCGGCGCGACTGAAGCGCTCGCTGCCGCCGAGCCGAACACCACCGCCGGGGCCTGCCACAGCAGGTGCCAGCCCCGGCTCCCGAGCCGCGCGAAGCCGAGCTCGAGCCCGCGGCGCCGCATGTAGCGCACGAGCAGCACCGTCGGCACTGCGAGCGCGACCAGCACTGCGGCAGGCAGCACCGTCAGCGCCACGGTCCGGGAGACGCCCGAGCGCACCAGAATCAGCCCTTGGCCGATGAGCAAAACGTACATCGAGGCCATCGCGGCGGCCGCCACTCCCGCGTCCCTCAAAGTGGGGGTCTTCATGGCCTGCGGTTCGGGCATTTCGTCTCCTCGCTATGTCCGGTTGGTGCATAATCGTGCAGTGGAAAGGCACGCGCGCACCTTACCGTGCGCGGCGTGCACGCGACAGAAGTAAAGGACAATGATGGCTGATCAGGAATACCGCATCGAACACGACACGATGGGCGAGGTCAAGGTGCCCGTGGACGCCCTCTGGCGCGCCCAGACGCAGCGCGCTGTGGAGAACTTCCCCATCTCCGGCCGCGGCTTGGAGTCCCAGCAGATCCGTGCGCTCGGCCTGCTCAAGGCCGCATGCGCGCAGGTGAACAAGGACCTGGGCAACCTGGACGCCGAGAAGGCCGACGCCATCATCGCCGCGGCGAAGGAGATCGCGGACGGCAAGCACGACGAGCAGTTCCCCATTGATGTGTTCCAGACCGGCTCCGGCACCTCGTCGAACATGAACACCAACGAGGTCATCGCCTCCATCGCGAAGGCGAACGGTGTTGAGGTTCACCCGAACGACCACGTGAACATGGGCCAGTCCTCCAACGACACTTTCCCCACCGCCACCCACGTCGCCGCCACCGAGGCGGCCGCGAGCGACCTGATCCCGGCGCTGAAGGTGCTGCAGGAGTCCCTGGAGAAGAAGGCCACCGAGTGGCACGAGGTGGTCAAGTCCGGCCGCACCCACCTCATGGACGCCACCCCGGTGACCCTGGGCCAGGAGTTCTCCGGCTACGCCCGCCAGATCGAGCTGGGCATCGCACGCGTCGAGGCCACCTTGGAGCGCCTAGGCGAGCTCGCCATCGGCGGCACCGCGGTGGGCACCGGCATCAACACCCCGGCTGAGTTCGGCGGCAAGGTCACCGAGGAGCTGGTCAAGCTCACCGGCATCGAGCAGCTGTCCGAGGCGAAGAACCACTTCGAGGCGCAGGCCAACCGCGACGGCCTGGTCGAGTTCTCCGGCGCGATGCGCACCGTGGCCGTGTCCCTGTACAAGATCGCCAACGACATCCGCCTGATGGGTTCCGGCCCGCTGGCCGGCTTCGCGGAGATCCACCTGCCGGACCTGCAGCCGGGTTCCTCCATCATGCCGGGCAAGGTCAACCCGGTGCTGTGCGAGACCGCAACCCAGGTCTCCGCGCAGGTCATCGGCAACGACGCGGCTGTCGCCTTCGGTGGCACCCAGGGCCAGTTCGAGCTCAACGTGTTCATCCCGATGATGGCGCGCAACGTGCTCGAGTCCTCCCGCCTGCTGGCGAACACGGCCCGCCAGTTCGCCACCAAGCTTGTCGACGGCATCGAGCCCAACGAGGAGCGCATGCGCACCCTGGCCGAGTCTTCCCCGTCGATCGTGACCCCGCTGAACTCCGCGATCGGCTACGAAAACGCCGCGAAGATTGCCAAGCACGCGATCAAGGAGGGCATCACCATCCGCCAGGCCACCATCGATCTCGGTTTCGTGGACGGCGAGAAGCTCACCGAGGAGGAGCTGGACAAGCGCCTCGACGTGCTGTCCATGGCCAACACTGACCGAAACTAGGCCGCAACTAGCACCTCACTAGAATCAGCCCCCAGCACATCAACCAACTTGCTGGGGGCTTTTTCATGCCTGATTCTTTCTCCGAGCTGCACACCGCGGGCGGCCCGAACAAGCCGTGGGTCGTCGGCGGGGTGCTCGCGCTCATCGTCGCCATCATCGGCGTCGCGCTCGCGGCGGCATACTGGTACGCCAACCCGCGCCCCGAACCGGTCAACGAGGTTCCGGAAACGGTCACGGTCACCGCACAGCCGCAGTCGCCTATCGACGACCCTTCGGCCCCCACCGGCACGTACACCGGAACGCTGAACAGTTTGGAAGACGACGCGAAAGTCAAGGCGTGGCCCGCGGTGGCGACCTTCGGCGGCGGCACCGCCTCGGTGACGTATCCCCTAACCGGCTGCACGGCGCTGATCGGTGAGGAGGGCGAATCCATCCCGTTGACGAAGGGCTGTAATGACGGGCAGGGCCGTTGGGACGTCGAGAAGCATACGCCCGGCATTGTGAAGCTGACCTACTTAGAGGACGGAAAAGCGCTGGTAGAAGGCGAACTTTCAGCGGGCTTGCCATAATGTGCACCGGGTGTAATATTGCACCCTGTGCAAAATGAGGGAATCAGGGAGCAGAAGCGGCGCGAAACGCTGCAACGCATCCGCGACGAGGCGGCCCGGCTTGTGGGCGCTCACGGCTACGACAACGTCACCGTCGACGACATCTGCGTCGCCGCAGGTATTTCCAGGCGCACGTTTTTCAACTACGTCGACTCCAAGGACGAGGCGATCTTGGGTTCGTTCCCCTTCGCGTTCAGCGAGGACGCCCTCGCCGCGATCCGGGAAACCCAAAGCGACAACGTGCTGGAGCTTGTCATCCGCTCCATCGACGTGGAACCGGGACGCTTCGACGGCCCAGCCGCGAAATGCCGCCGCGAGCTGCTGGAAAACAACCCCGGCCTGATGCACGCCGTAGCCACCCGCAAACGTGGCTTCCTCACCGAGGTCGGACGCGCCGTCTACGCCCACTTCGAACGCTTCCCCGAAGACCGGAAGCACCCCGGGACGCTGGAGGACGAAACGCACTTCATCGTCGTGCTGTTCCAGGGAGCGGTCAGCCGCTACCTGTGGCACCCTCCAGAGGGCGCCGACCCCGTCGAGCAACTGCTAACTAACGCACACGATCTTTCTACGTACGCAAAGGAGATGACATGGTAGAAAGCCGCGCGGACAACCATCCGCTCCAGGCCACCCCGCCAAACGTGGGGCTGGTGTTCTCGGCCCTGCTGCTGACCATGCTGATGAGCTCGCTGGGCCAGATGATTTTCGCCACCGCCCTGCCCACCATCGTGGGCGAGCTCGGCGGCGTGGACCACATGAGCTGGGTCATCTCGGCGTTTCTGGTGACCATGACCATCGCCATGCCCATCAACGGCAAGCTCGGCGACATCCTGGGACGCAAGTGGCTCTACATCACCGGCATCTGCCTGTTCGTGGTCGGCTCCACCATCGGCGGCTTCGCCCACACCATGGAGCTTCTGATCATCGGCCGCGCAGTGCAGGGCCTCGGCGCGGGCGGGATGATGGTGAACTCGCAGTCCATCATCGCCGAGGTGGTCCCCGCCCGTGAGCGCGGTAAATACATGGGTGTCATGGGCGCCGTCTTCGGCGTGTCGTCCGTACTCGGCCCGGTGCTCGGCGGCTGGTTCACCGACGGCCCCGGTTGGCGCTGGGCGCTGTGGATGAACATCCCGCTGGGTATTTTGGCTATGAGTGTGTGCGCCGCCGTGCTGCGTCTGCGCCGCGGCTCCGCGAAGGGCATGCACTACGACTACCTGGGCACCACGCTGATGGTGGTGGCCACCACCTCGCTGATCCTCACCACCACGTGGGGCGGCACCCAGTACGAGTGGACCTCCCCCACCATCATCGCCACCTCGCTCATCGCGCTTGTTGCCGCCGTGGCGTTCGTGTTCGTGGAGCTGCGGGCGACCAACCCGCTGATCCCGATGGACCTGTTCAAAAACCGCAACATGGTGCTGACCACCCTGGCCGGCACCGTGCTGGGCCTGGCCATGACCAGCAGCCTTGCCTACCTGCCCACCTACCTGCAGATGGTCCACCAGCTCACCCCCACCGAGGCGGGGCTGATGATGCTGCCGATGGTCGTCGGCATGCTCGGCACCGGCATGACGGTCGGCTTCATCATCTCCAAGACCGGCCGTTACAAGATCTACCCGCTGGTCGGCATGCTGGTGACCACCCTGGGGCTCTTCCTATTCTCCCGCCTGCAGGTGACCACGTCGCTGACCAGGCTGGGCGTCTACATGTTCATCTTCGGCTTCGGCCTTGGCCTGGTCATGCAGGTGCTGGTGCTCATCGTGCAGAATTCGTTCCCGCTCAAGCACGTGGGAACGGCGACGTCCACGAACAACTTCTTCCGCCAGATCGGCTCGTCCATTGGCGCGTCCCTGGCAGGCTCGCTGTTCATCCACAACATGCGCGACAACCTGGAGCAGCGCCTCCCGGAGGCGCTGGCCAAGCTGGGCCCGGAGGGCCAGGCGTACGCCGCGAAGTTCCAGGAAGGCGGGGCCAACAGCCTCACCCCCGGCGGGGTCGCCCAACTCCCCGATCCCATCAGGGAAGCGGTGCTGAGCAGCTACAACGACGGGCTTACCCCCGTGTTCCTGCTCATGGTGCCGCTGGCGGTCGTCGCGTTTGTCCTCCTACTGCCGGTGCGCGAAGAGGCGCTCAAGGAGGACTTGAGCTAGCAGCTCACTGCTCGCGCGACATCGGCAGGATCAACTCCCAGATGTCGCAGTCGCGCCACTCGCCCTGGCGCTCGCCGTAGGCCATCTGGGCCATGTTGTGGAACGTGCCGACCTTTTCAAATCCGCGGGACTTGTGCAGGCCCGCGGATCCTTCATTTTCGGGGAAGATCCAGGAGTGAATGGACCACTTGTGCAGGCTGATGCACGTCTGGATCAGGTGGTCCAACAGCGCGCCTGCAACGCCGCGGCCACGGGCGTCCGGGTGGGTGTAGATCGAATCTTCCACTACACCGTGGAACACGCTGCGGGTCGACGCTTTGGCGGCGCCGACCCAGCCGAGCACCTTGGTGTCGTCGTCTGCGTCGACCGCCACGAAGACGGTCTCCATGATCTTCTTGCGGGAGAATTGCTCCCAGTTTTGCCCCTTGGTTTCCCAAGAGGCGTTGCCTGTCTGTAGTCCCATCTCGTAGATGGCGCGTACCTGCGGATAGTCTTCCGGTCGGATGGGCCGGATGGCAAAGTCCGATTTTTGCATGCGCTCCATTGTCCAGATCCGCGTCGAGGCGCGCAAACACGGCTGGATCAACGCAAAAGCGCCACCCAGCCGCAGCTGGGTGGCGCGAAGAATCAGGCGAGGTGAACGCCTTTTTACTTCTCGGTGATGATTGCCTCGAAGGCATCTGCGGTGGCACCGCGGGTCCACTCGATGGTGCCGTTCTCGAACTCCTGGGTCCAGCCGGACTTGTCAGCGTTCTCGGTCTCCGGTGCGACCGGGAAGCCCATCTTCTGGTCCAGGCGGACGTCGGTGATCCACTCGTTAGCGATCTGGCCCCAGGTCGGAGCACCGCCGGTGTTCTCGTTCCAGGTGATGTAGTGCTCGTTGTCGTAGGTGACGATCCAGCCGCCGTCGGTCTCCTCAACCGCCATCGGCTCGCCCCACTCCGGCTGCGCGTACTCGTCCATAGCAGCCTTCACGCCTGCCGGAACCATCGCGGTTGCGCCGTCAGCGGTGGTGATCTCCTCGGTAGCCTCAGCGTCGCCTGCAGCAGCGCCGTCGGTGGCGTCTGCAGCGTCGGTGTTATCTGCGCCCTCACCGGCGGTCTCGGTGGCGACCTCGGTCTCGGTAGCGGTCTCGGAGACAACCTCGGTGGAGGTCGGCTCGCCCTCGCCGTCGTTGGAGCAAGCAACCAGGCCGGTTGCGCCAAGGGTCAGTGCAGCTGCGGAAGCGACAATTTTACGGGAAAACATAATCATTACCTTTCATTCTTGAAGTAGTGCGCCGTCCATTATGAACTTTGCGTTAACGTCGAGCCCTCTTTGCACCCGATCGGGGGTGCGCTTTTCCACGCGAGGAACGCACGGTGCGCCCCTTGGTCACTCCAACAAAGTCCTGCACAGCGTCCGAATCGTCCACTTTGCGCCAGACGAGCGCAATCTGGGTCGCCGGCTCCTCCCCCGCAAGGTGTAACGCTTTGATCTGCTTGCGCGCGAGGTTCTTCAACAGCGGCAGCGGCGCGTAGGCCACGCCGACGTTTGCGGCGACGACTTGGAGGGCGGACCGGAGCTCGTCGATAGGCGATTGCGCATCGAAGTTCACGATCTCCTCCGCCAAATCTGCGCGGGTGACCTCACCCACCTCCGCGTAGACGGAATCCTTCGGCACCGCGACCCCGGCCGCTTCTTCGTAGAGGCGCACCACGTGGTGCTCGTCTGTGACGCGCTCGTCTGGAAGCCGCACAAGCGCCGCAGTAGCTTGCTTGCCGACGAGCACGAACGGATCATCCGACGGCACCGTCTCAAGCCGGCTTCCAGTGAGTTCCTCGAAGCGGCGGAACCACTTCCCCGGCTCAGTGCCGGTGGCGAAGGCAATGGTGAGCATGGCACTCAATGCTACCGTTTTGGCCATGACTGATCAGACCCCCTCCAGCACCGCCATGAAGCCGGTGACCGCCGCAAAGAAGCTGGGCATCTACCTTCCCGCCACCCCGCAAGAGTTCCAGGACGGCGCCGTGACCCACGCCGAGCTGCGCGAACTGCAGGACAACCCGCCGCAGTGGCTACAGGAGCTGCGCCTTTCCGGCCCGCACCCACGCCCCGAGGTGGCCCGCAAGCTGGGCATTTCCGTGACCGCGCTGAAAAACGCCGGCGCGGACCAGGCCATGACTACCGAGGAGATCCGCGCGCTGCTGGACGACCAGCCCGAATGGTTGCAAAAAGCCCGCGCCACTCTTGCGGAGCAGCGCGGGCACGAGGTCGCTGGCAGCGAAGAGAACTAGAGCATCTTCCAATCCTCGAGGTCCGGGTAGAGCGGGTACTTCCGCGCCAGGGCCTCAACGCGGCCGCGCAGCGCATCGATGTCGGCCGCCTCGCCGTTGATCAGGGTCTCTGCGATGATCTCTGCGACCTCGCGGAAGTCCTCCTCGCCGAAGCCTCGGGTTGCCAGCGCGGAGGTGCCGATGCGCAGGCCCGAGGTCACCTTCGGCGGACGCGGGTCGAACGGCACGGCGTTGCGGTTGACGGTAATGCCAACCGAGTGCAGCAAGTCCTCGGCCTGCTGACCGTCCATCGGTGAGTTGCGCAGGTCCACCAGCACGAGGTGCACCTCGGTGCCGCCGGAGACGACAGAGACACCGGCCTCGCGTGCGTCGTCGGCAAGCAAACGCTCCGCCAACACCTTCGCACCACCGAGAGTGCGGCTCTGACGATCCTTGAACTCCTCGGTCCCGGCGATCTTGAACGCGGTTGCCTTCGCCGCCACGACGTGCATCAGCGGGCCGCCCTGCTGGCCCGGGAACACCGCGGAGTTGAGCTTCTTGTGCAGCTCCAAGTCGTTGGTGAGGATGAAACCGGAGCGCGGGCCGCCCAACGTCTTATGCACCGTGGAGGACACCACGTGCGCATGCGGGACCGGGTTCGGGTGCAGGCCTGCAGCAACGAGACCCGCGAAGTGCGCCATGTCCACCCACAGGTAGGCGCCGACCTCGTCGGCGATGGAGCGGAACTCCGCGAAATCCTCGTGGCGCGGGTACGCGGACCAGCCGGCGATGATCACCTTCGGCTTGACCTCGCGGGCCTGCTCGCGCAGCTTCGCCATGTCGATCAGGTGGGTGTCCTCCTCCACCTGGTAGGCGGCGACGTTGTACAGGCGGCCGGAGAAGTTGATCTTCATGCCGTGGGTGAGGTGGCCACCGTGCGCCAGGTCCAGGCCCAAGATGGTGTCACCCGGCTCCGCCAGCGCCATGAGCACCGCAGCGTTGGCCTGTGCGCCGGAGTGCGGCTGCACGTTCGCGTACTGGGCGCCGAAGACCTCCTTGGCGCGGTCGCGCGCCAAGTCCTCGATGACGTCCACGTGCTCGCAGCCACCGTAGTAACGGCGGCCCGGGTAGCCCTCGGCGTACTTGTTGGTCAGCACCGAGCCCTGCGCCTGCAGCACCGAGCGCGGCACGAAGTTCTCGGAGGCGATCATCTCCAAGGTGTCTCGCTGGCGCGCCAGCTCGTCCACAATTGCGGCGTGCACCTCGGGGTCGTAGGTGGCCAGATCCTGGTAACGGAGGTCTTCAGACACGTCGACCGGGTCCTTTCTTTTCGCGTTGACAACGGCTTAAAGAAGTATAGGAAAATCGGAGCGCCGAGAAGGCTGATTTATTCCCCTTTTGCCCGGGTGCAACAATGGTGGCTATGTCACGAGCCGATTCGTCGCCGTACCTCGACTTCCACCGCGAGGATTGGCGCAAGCGCCGCGCCAAGATGCCCCAGGTGCTCACCGAGGAAGAGCTGACAAAGCTCTCCGGCATCGGCGAGAACCTCGACCTGCAGGAGGTCGAGGACATCTACCTGCCCTTGTCGCGCCTGATCCACCTTCAGGTGCGCGCCCGGCAGAAGCTCACCAACGCCACCGAGACGTTTATCGGCGGCGACCCGGGGCACGTGCCGTTCATCATCGGCCTCGCCGGCTCGGTGGCGGTGGGCAAGTCCACCACCGCGCGTGTGCTGCAGGTGCTGTTGCAGCGGTGGGACTCGCACCCGCGGGTGGACCTGGTCACCACCGACGGCTTCCTCCACCCCAAGGCGGTCCTGGAGGAACGCGGGATCATGAAACGCAAAGGCTTCCCGGAGTCCTACAACCGCAGAAACCTGATGCGTTTTGTCACCGAGGTCAAGTCCGGCCAACCGGTGGTCAAAGCGCCGATCTACTCGCACGAGGCCTACGACATCCTCCCCGACGAATTCGTGGAGGTCCGCCAACCCGACATCCTCATCCTCGAGGGGTTGAACGTGCTGCAAACCGGCCCGACGCTGATGATCTCGGACCTGTTCGATTTCTCCATCTACGTCGACGCAAAGACTGAAGACATCGAGCGCTGGTACATCGAGCGCTTCCTCAAACTGCGCGACACCTCGTTCCAGCAGCCCGGCAACCACTTCGAGGGCTTCGCCGGCATGGACGACGCCGAGGCCGCCTACGCCGCGCGGGAGCTGTGGCAGACCATCAACCTGCCCAACCTGGTGGAAAACATTCTGCCCACCCGCGTGCGCGCCTCGCTGGTGCTGCGCAAGGACTACGACCACACGGTCCAGCGCGTGCGCATGCGCAAAATCTAGCTACTTGCCAAAGCGACGGGAGCGCTGCGAGTAGTCGCGCAGCGCGCGCAAGAAGTCGATCTTGCGGAACGCCGGCCAGTAAATGTCGGTGAACCAAATCTCCGAGTACGCGGCCTGCCACAGCAAGAACCCGGACAGGCGCTGCTCGCCGGAGGTGCGGATGACCAGGTCCGGGTCCGGCTGGCCAGAGGTGTAGAGGTGCTCCGAGATGGATTCCACGGTGATCTCGGCGGCCATCTCCGTGGCTGGCACTCCGGCGCGCGCTTTGTCGTCGATAAGCGATTGCACCGCGTCCACGATCTCCTGGCGCCCGCCGTAGCCGACCGCGATGTTGACGGTGAGGCCGTGCTTCGTATCGGTTGCGGCCGCCCCCTCGCGCATTCGCTTTGCGACGTCCTCCGGCAACAAATCCAAATGCCCCACCAACCGCACGCGGCAGGTGTAATCCTCCGTGGCCAAGTCCTCGATGACCCCGGAGATAATGTCGAACAACAGCTCCACCTCTTCGGTGGTGCGCTGCAGATTCTCCGTGGACAACAGGTAGATGGTGAGCACGTCCACGTCCATCTCCGCGGACCAGCGCACAAGCTCGCCGATCTTCGCGCCGCCGACGCGGTGGCCGTGGGAGATGTCCTCGAAGCCCGCCTCGCGCGCCCAACGGCGGTTGCCATCAGCCATCACGGCGATGTGCTTCGGGCGCTTTTTGCCGCGCAGTTCGCGCTTCAAGCGCGCCTCGTACAGCGGGTACAGCGGGTATCGCAGCTTCGAAAGGACAGACACAATGAAGATTCTAGCCAGCTAGAAAGCGTTTTTCTTCCGCTGGTCCTTTAACCCGGCCTTCTCCATCGCCTCATCGATGGCTTTCTCGTCGAACGGGTCGATCCCGCGCGCCTCCGCGAACGCCTGGCGGCGCTTGAAGCGGGAGAAGCGGCGGTGGAACGACCAGCCGATGAACAGCACCACGATGGCAAGGACCACCAGGAGCAGCAGGCCGATCGGCGAGGCTTTGCCGAAGTCCGGGCCAACCGGGGTCTCGCCCGGGTTCTGGGCGAGCACGAAATTCGCGGCGTTCGCGGCGGCGACAGTAAAGGTTGTCATTTAGTTTTCCTCCTCGGTGCCAGCTTCGATCCCGGCGAACAAATCCGCCTCCGGCAGGCTCGTCTCCACCCTGGACGCGGCGAGCTCGAACTCCTCCGTGGGCCAGACGTCCTGCTGGTCCTCCACCGGGCTAGCCAGGAAGGCACCCGCGGGATCGATCTGCGTGGCGTGCGCAGTGAGCGCCTCGGCGCGCTGCCGGAAGTAGCCGGCGCACTCCACCTGGGTGGTCACACGGTCGAAGACGTCGCCCTCGTTTTCTTCCCAGCGCTTGATCATTAACTCGTACGGGCTCTTCTTCCCTCGCTGGATCAGCCGCTCCTGCAGAAGCTTCATGCGCTGCAGGATGAAGCCGTGCGTGTAGTACAGCTTCAGCGGCGTCCATGGCTCGCCGGTGCCGGGCGCAAAATCCGGGTCGCCTGCGCGCTCCCAGGCGATCATGGAGATCGCGTGCACCATCAGGTGATCCGGGTGCGGGTAACCGCCGTTTTCGTCGTAGGTGATGATGACGTGCGGGCGGAACTCGCGGATCTGCTCCACGATCTTCACCGCCACTTCCTCCGGGTCCTGCACCGCGAACGAGCCTTCCGGCAGCGGCGGCAGCGGGTCGCCTTCCGGCAGCCCGGAATCCTCGTAGCCCAGCCAAACGTGCTCGACGCCGAGCGCGGCCGCAGCGCGTGCCATTTCCTCGCGGCGCACCTCAAGGATGTTGTCCAGCACGCCGGGGCGGTCCATGGCCGGGTTCAGCACGTCGCCGCGCCTCCCGTCGGTGCATGTGACGACCCTGACGCGGTTGCCTTCCGCGGCGTATTTGGCCATGGTGGCCGCGCCCTTGGAGGACTCGTCGTCGGGGTGGGCGTGAATGGCCATGAGACGCAACCCAGTCACTCGATCAATCCAACTTTCGTAGGGGTCAGTTCTGTACCTCCGCGCCATCTTAGTACCATCAACCTAGAAGTCCTTACCACCTGCAAGGAGCCGTTTCTGTGAGCACCGCAACCTCTCCCCGCCCCGCCGAACGCTACGGCCGCAACCGCAGCTCCGACGGCTCCATCGGCGGCAAGGTGGTGGCGGTTGTCGCCGCGCTGCTCATGATTGCACTGCTGTTCGTCGGGGCCCGCACGATCATGGAGCGCTTCAACCAACCGGTCCGCGCAGAATTCATTTCGCAGGAGCACATCGACGACGAAACGGGCCGGCTCTGGATCGACGTGAACCGCAAACACCCGGACACGCCCGCGTACTGCATTGTCACCGCCGTGGACTACTCGCACGCGGAGGTGGGCCGGCGCGAGGTGGTCCTTCCTGCTGGAGGCGAGGAACACTCGCGCATCGCCGTGGACCTGCCGGTGCGCGAGCCGCTGGTGTCCGGACGCATCTACGGCTGCTCCGAAAATCTGCCGTTCTACATGGACCCGGAGAGCACCTTCTACGCAGCACGCTAGCGGAAACTGCCTTCTCCGCGTGTGGTAATCTTCCGGCTGTATATCTGCACACATTGGCCCGCGAGCGGCGGGCCGATTTCACGTATCAGGGAAGGTTTAGACCCCTATGGCTGAATCCCAGCAGCAGTACATCACTCCTGAAATGAAGGCCAAGCTCGAGGCCGAGCTGCAGCAGCTCATTGATAACCGCCCCGCCATCGCGGCTGAGATCAACGAGCGCCGCGAGGAGGGCGACCTCAAGGAGAACGCCGGCTACGACGCAGCCCGCGAGCAGCAGGACCAGGAGGAGGCGCGCATCAAGCAGATCTCCGAGATCCTGTCCAACTCCACCACCGAGCGCGCCGGCATCGAAGAAGGCGTCGCCCACGTCGGCTCCGTCGTGCACGTCTACTACGACGGCGACGAGGACGACCGCGAGACCTTCCTCATCGGTACCCGCGCGGCGTCCACGGACAACGCGGATCTGGAGACCTACTCGGAGCAGTCCCCGCTCGGCGCCGCCGTCGTCGGCGCTTCCGAGGGCGAAACCCGCAAGTACACCGCCCCGAACGGCCGCGAGATTTCTGTCACCATCGTCTCCGCCGAGCCGTATGATTCAGTCAAGGCCTCCACGCCCCGCGCGAAGTAGCCAGTACTTTTCTCTTTTCAAAAACAGAAGGACCATTCCTGTGATTGCCACCTCTTCCCGCAAAGCAGTAGCCGGCGTCGCCGCCCTGGCCGCCATCGCTCTGGCAGGCTGCACCCCGCCGCACGAGAACCCCTCCTCCGAGAAGGTCGACACCGCCACCACCCAGGACCCGAACTCCCTGAAGGGCGCCGGGACCGCGACCACCGCCACCGGCACCGCGACGGCGACCAACGTCACCGAGGCAAACGCCGTGCAGGAGCAGGAGACCGCGGAGGCCGCCGTCGCTGCCGCCCCGGTGTTCAATAACTGCGGCGCCACCGACCTGGTGCGCCCGGACCGTCTCACCGTGGACTGCGAGAACCAGGACGACTTCCTCGAGAACATCGTCTGGGAGCAGTGGGGCGAGGATCTCGCCGAGGGCACCGGCACCCGCGTCGTTGTCTCCCCGGACAACCGCGAAGAAGACGTGAAGGTTGTGTTGGGCAACCCGGAGATCATTGACGGCAAGCCGGTGTTCACCACCGTGTCCGTCAACGGCCAGTCTGTAGTTCCGGACAACAACTACTAAGCCGCATAGCGCACGCAGAACGCGCCTCGCCCCAGACAGCATCCGGAGCGAGGCGCGTTTTCGTGTGTGTCGCCGGGCCTAGCGTTCGTTGAAGTAGGACAGCAGGCGCAGGATCTCGGTGTAGAGCCACACCAGGGTCACAGCCAGGCCAAGCGCAACGCCCCAGGAGGCGCGCTCCGGCGCACCGGTGCGGACCAGCTTGTCGGCCAGGTCAAAGTCCTGCAGGAATGACAGGGCTGCCAGTACAACGCAGACCACGCCGAAGATGATGGACAGCGTGCCGCCGTCGCGAAGCGGGGAGATCCCAGCGAAGATGGCCAGCAGGAGGTTGCCCACCGCCATGATGGCCACGCCAAAGATCAGGCCGGTGACGATGCGGTGGAAACGCGGGGTCACACGGATCGCGCCGCGGCGGTAGACCACAAGCATGCCGATGAACACGCCGATCGTGCCCAGGATGGCCTGGAAGATCAGCTGGCCAGCATCCGCGCCGCCGACGGTGAACCAGCCGGAAACAGTCAGGGAGAAGCCGCCGAGGAACAGGCCCTCAAACGCGGCGTAAATCAGCGTCAGCGTCTTCGAGCCGAACTCGCGGCGGAATGCGTTGACCAGGGTGGTGACGAAGCCGCCGATGGCGCCGACAACGGTCAGGATGAAGCCGAGCTGCACGTTGCCGGTGAGGAAGATGCCGAAGTTCACGGCGGCGAACGCGATGATCACGGCGAGGGTGATGCCCGTCTTGGTCACCACGTCGTCGACCGTCATCGGGCGTTGCTGATCAATGTCGGGCGCGTGCCCCGGAAGCGTCGCGGTCTGGCCGGCCTGGTAGCCGTTGTCCGCATCCGCCCCCGGAATGTTGCGCAGAACGGGGTTAGTGCTTCTCACGTCGCACAGTTCCTTTCCAATGGGTTTTGTCCAAGAGTTCACCGGGTATAACGCCACACTTACAAAAAAAGTTCCCGCGGGCGGAGTATTAACGGAACGTTCGTTTCTGCCCGGCGGGGATATGGTGGGCGTTATGGGAGTGCTCGACAACGCCCGCCGCGGCCCTAGAACCGGCGGTGAGGTGGTGCGCGGCCACATCGCGCAAGCCGCCGGCGGCACGGATGCGTACGTGTTTTCCTACCGCCACCTCGATGTCCACGCGTACGTCCTGCCAGAGCCTATCCCCCACGTGCTGTACTGCACCTACGGCAAGTCCCGCGTGGAGTCCTCCCAGCCGTCCGCGGGCACCCAGACCGAGCTCACGTTGCGCGTACCTGGCACGCCTGCGCTTCCCGACGAGTGGCCGGCCCGCCTGCTCGCCCGCGCCGCCCGCGACGACATCGAGCCGGGCCACTACCTCGTGCTGGACACCCCGCGCGGCACGCTCACCGGCTTCGTGTTTGTCACCGACCCCATCCTCGGTGTGCTGGACGGGCCCACCGGCCTGATCCGTTTCACCTACGCGGTCGGCATCAACGGCGACGACGTGGAGCAGATGCTTGCCTGGGACCCGCTGAAGTTCGCGGCCTTTATCGGCGACCGCGTGCCGCTCGGCCTGACGTCCACGGACCGCGACCCAATCAGCGCCCGCCCACAGGACCGGGCATTGTTGGAGGATACGGTGGCGGCCGAAGGGTCGTCGATAGGCGCGATGCACGCCCGCTACCTGGAAGTCGACGACGAGGGGCGCGTGGACCTGGATCCGGCGGCTGCGCGCGCGTTGATCCGCGCCGCGCGCCACCGCCTGCTGCACGGGAGGTCGTTCGCGCTGCTCAACGGCGAGACGTGGCTGCTGCTCAACCCGCATGAGGCGACGACCGAGCTGGCGGAGAGCCACATCATCGTCGCGGCCACCCCGGCGCTCGCCCACGAGCTACTCGCAACGTTCGACGCGGTGCCAGGCATCTACCGCCTGCGCACCGCGCCGCTGGAAATCCGGGTGGTGGACCCGACTACTTAAAGACGGTGCCCCACTCGTCGCGCTTGTCCAAAAACGCCTGCGCCTCGCGCTTGGCCGCTTCCAGGTCGTGGCTTGCACCCCAGCCGCACTGCTTCTCATTGGCGGCCGGCACCTCGTTAGCGTTGGTGATGTCGGTGAGCGTCTTTTCCACCAGCTCAGCGACCTCGGCCTCGGCGACGTCGCCGGCAAGCATGAGGTAGAAGCCGGTCTGGCAGCCCATCGGGCCGAAGTCGATGACGTTGTCCGCGTGGTTGCGGGCGTGCTCGGCGAACATGTGCTCCAGCGAGTGCACCGCCGGCATTTCCAGGTGCTCGACGTTGGGCTGCTTGAAGCGGATGTCCCACTTCACCAGCGTGTCGCCTGCGGGCAGCTCCTTGCGGTCCGCGAGCCGGATGAACGGGGCGGCTACCTTGGTGTGGTCGAGGTTGAAAGATTCCACATTCATGCGATCAGTCATGGCTTCGACTCTACTGAACGGGGGCGCGCATGCCCACCACCCTTGTCTGGTTCCGCGACGATCTGCGCGTCACGGACAACCCCGCGCTGTCGTGGGCGGCTTCGCGCGGGGAGGTCGCAGGTGTGCTTATCGACGACACCTCCGGCTACCCGGAGCCAATGGTGGACGTCAAGGAATCCCGAAAGACCGCACTCGCGGCGTACAACGACGTCAAAGGCGACCGGTAGGGTTGTCTTAATGCAAGCTCTTTTCCGCAAGGTCGCTGCTGGCGTTGTCGCATGCGCGGCCATTGTCGCCGGCACAGCCGCACCTGCCACGGCTCAGCCCACCGGCAACGTGGTCGTCTTCGGCGATTCGTTCGCCTCGAACCCGGACCAGTACCGCAACTCCGCGCTCAACCTCGCGGGGATCTCGCAGCTGTCCTCAGGGTCGTCGGAAAGGCTGGTCTCCTCCTACCCCAGCCAGGCTGGGTGCCTGCAAGGACCGGACAACTGGCCGCGCCAGCTACAAGCCCGCACCGGTCTTAGCGTGGCGGACTGGTCGTGCACCGGCCACCAATCGGCCAGCCTGCCCGGCCACGTCGACCTCGCAGTTCGCGCGGGCGACCTCAACGCCAACACTCGGGCGGTGACGCTGGCGGTCGGGTTCAACGATCACTGGCGCCCGCTGGTCGAATCTCCCGGCGCGCCGTACAACGTTGAGGCGGTGCGCGACAACTACTTCCGCAACATGCACGAGGCCGTGGCCAAGGTGCGCGCCGCCGCACCCCGGGCCAAGATCCTCATCCCGGGGATGCTCTCGGTCACCGGCGGAACCGGGCGAATCTGCTTGATCAACGTGGTGCCGAATGCCCCGCTCGGCGTCCCCGCGCCCCGGGTGCGGCAGTGGGAGCAACGCACCCAGTCCTACCAGCGCGCGCTCGCCGCCCAGGTGGGCGCGACGTTCATCGACATCCGCGCACTTTCCACCGACCACAGCACTTGCGCCCGTGATGCCGACCGCTGGGTGGCCGGTCTCATCGACACCACCACGGCCGGCTACAACATGGCCCTGCACCCCTCCCGCGCCGGGTCTGCGTTTGTGGCCGACCAGGTGGCTCAGGCGGTGTGAGGCGTACTCTCGGCAAGGTGACCAAGTTTCAGAAGTTCCTCATTCCCCTGTTCACTGGCGCGGGCGTGCTGCACTTTGCAAAGCCTGAGCCTTTCGACGGCATCGTGCCCGATGCCCTCCCCGGCTCCGCACGCACCTACACGTACGTCTCCGGCGTGGCCGAGCTCGCCGCTGCAGCCCTACTGGCGAATCCAAAAACCCGCGCGGCCGGCGGCAAGTTCGCCGCCGCCCTTTTGGCGGCGGTGTGGCCGGCGAACTTCCAGATGGCGTGGCAGTGGCGCAACGAGCCGTGGCAGAAGCAGATCATCTCCATCGGGCGCCTGCCGCTGCAGATCCCGCTGATCAAGGCTGCGCTCGGCGCGGCGAAATAAGTAGCTGCCTCAAACCGGCCCCAGGAGGGTCGGCGGCTGCTTACACTTTGGCTGCATCTTATCCCCACGGAAGGTCAAGGAACAGTCATGAGCAAGTTTGAAAACAAAGTTGCGCTGGTCACCGGCGGCGCCTCCGGCATCGGTGAGGCCATTGCGAAGCGTCTCGCCAGCGAGGGCGCCAAGGTGGTGGTCGCCGACATCAACGACGACGCCGCCAAGGACGTCGCCGCCGCGATCGAGGCGGACGGCGGCGCCGCGGCCGCGTTCCGCCAGGACGTGGCCAGCAAGGAGGACAACGAGGCGGCCGTGCAGTTCGCCGTGGACACGTTCGGCGCGCTCCACCTCGCAGTGAACAACGCGGGTGTGGGCGACCACACCCCGCTTGCGGACAAGGATCTGGCCGATTGGGACAAGGTCATCTCCATCAACCTGTCCGGCGTGGCCTACGGCTGCCACTACCAGCTCAAGCAATTCTTCGCGCAGGGCAACACGGAGCAGTGCGCGATTGTGAACATGTCTTCCATCCACGGCTCCGTGGGCCGCGCCGGCGGCATCGAGGCCTACACCGCCGCGAAGCACGGTGTGGTGGGGCTGACCAAGTCTCTGGCAGCGGATTACGCCGCCGCCGGCATCCGGGTCAACTGCGTGGGTCCGGCGTACATTGACACGCCGCTGATTCAGCGGGCGCAGGGCGAGGCCCGCCAAGCGCTCGTCGATAAGCATCCTGCTGGCCGCCTGGGCGAACCCGAAGAGATTGCGGCTGTGGTGAGCTTCTTGCTTTCCGACGACGCGTCGTTCGTCAACGGCTCCTACCACCTCGCCGACGGCGGATACACCGCCGTGTAGTGGTGCCCCCAGTCGGGCTCGAACCGACACTGGGCGGATTTTAAGTCCGCTGCCTCTGCCAATTGGGCTATAGGGGCGACGGGGAAACATCGTACTTCCCCCGTGCCTCCGGGCGGGAATCGGTCGGCCGTTTTCACCGAGCGGAGCCGGCCTCCCCGCCCTACACTCACTGTGCGAAAACTAAGTTTCGCCTGAGTTTGCGCTCAGCTTCTGAACGACAGTAAAGGCAGTGGCACATGACTATTCAGCTCCCTCCCCCGCTCGACCAGATCATCAAGAACCTCAATCTCGAGCAGCTCATCGCGGCTGTCGCAGGCGCGTTCGTTGTCGGCGGCCTCGTCGGCGGCGCGATCGGTGCCGCCGCCGGTGGCAGCTCGGAGGCAACCGGCTCCAGCAACGGTGCTGCCCCGTCCGCGCCCGCCCCTGAGGTCGACGGGCCGGTGCTTGAGGCCCGCGCGAAGCTGTCGGCGCTCTACCAGGCCCCGGGCCCGGATTCCGGCAAGGACGCCTTCGACGGCAACGGCCAGACCCACCCGTTTAAAGGCCAGGTCATCCCGGGCTTTTCCGGCATGATCGAAAAGGGCGACGGCGAGTTCTACGCCCTGCCCGACAACGGGTTCGGCTCCAAGCAGAACTCGTCCGACTTCCTGCTGCGCATCTACACGGTGAAGCCGAACTGGGAGACCGCAGAGACCGCGAAGGACCCGAAGCACGTCGGCGGAATCGACGTGCTGGACTACGTCGCGCTGAAGGACCCGAACAACACAATCCCGTGGGAGATCGTCAACAACGACACCAAAGACCGCCTGCTCACCGGCGCCGACTTCGACCCGGAGTCCTTCGTTCGCGCGGCAGACGGCACCTTCTGGATCGGCGAGGAGTTCGGCCCCTACATCTTGCACGTGGACAAGGACGGCACGCTTCTCGACGCCCCGTACCCCTACCCCGGCGTAAAGAGCCCGTCGAACCCGACCCTGGGCACGAATGAGCAGCCGAACCTGCGCAACTCCAAGGGCTTCGAGGCGATGGCCACCGACGGCCGCTACTTGTACCCCATCTTCGAGGGCTACCTGGACAGCGCCACCGACAAGCGCGAGCGCGTGATCTCCCAGTTCGACACCGAAACCGGCAAGTACACCGGCAAGACCTGGAACTACCTGGCAGAAGGCGACGACGCCCTGATCGGCGACGCGTTTTTGACCAAGGACGGCCGCCTGCTCATGCTCGAGCGCGACGATTTCCGCGGCTCGGACGCGCAGCTGAAGAAGGTCTTCGAGGTCAAGGAGTTCGCGGACGCGAAGCCCGGCTCCACGGTGAAGAAGGAACTGATGGCGGACCTGCTCGACATCGCCAACCCGTCCAAGATCGGCATGGTTTCCGACGCCCGCGCCTACGGCGTCGGCGACCCGTTCCAGTTCGCGCTGCTCAGCGTCGAGACAATTGTCCAGCTCGAGGACGGCCGCTACCTCACCGCGCTGGACAACAACTTCCCGGGCGACGACGGCCGCTACCGCGGCAAGCCCGACGACACCGAGATGATCATCTTCTCCGTGAACTAGCCGCCCGTTTAGCTTGGGCCGCGTGCCGGTAGCCTTGACCGTTGGTTTCCCCGATGGTTGCTAGACGAAAGGCCCCCACGTGACCAGGCAATGGCTGTTTTTGGTGCCGTGCGCGCTCGGCGCACTCGGCCTGTTTCTCGCGCGCCGCGCCGGCGACGGCACCGCTGGCTTCTACTGGGCCACCGCGTTTACGGCGGTGGTCTACGCGGCCGCGTGGTGGCGGTGGGGTGACCGTCAGGCGTTCGCGGGGCCTCGCAAGCTTCTCGACGTCCTCCGGGGCACCCTCATCGGCGCCGCCCTCGCGGTTGTGTTCGTCCTGGGTGCGCTGGTGGTGCAGCACATCCCACTGCTGGCCGGCCCTGCCGCGGAGCTGTTGCAGACCCCGAACAAGGGCGGGTACTTCCTCACACTGCTGGTGCTGGTAGTCAACGGCGCAGGCGAGGAGATGGTCTTCCGCGACGCTGTGCCGCGGCAGCTGCGCGGCGCGGGCCAATCGGTGGTGCAGGCCGGGGTGTGGTCCACGCTGGCCTACTGCCTGGTCACCTGCGTGATGGGCGTGCCGCTTCTGGTCTTCGCCGCCGGTGTGCTTGGGGCAGTGACCTACTACGAATCCGTGAAAACCGGCAGGCTCTACTCCCCCATCGCGGCGCACCTGACGTGGAGTATCGGCATGCTGCTGATCCTGCCGCAGTTTTTCTAGGCAGCCAGCGCCCCTCCGTTCCCTTCCCCGCGCCTCTCACCTTGGCTCCCCCACACCCCCACGCCTCTCACCTTCGCGGATCCAGCTAGTAGGAACCAGCTATTCGCCGAAAAATCGCGATTAGCTGGGTCCTGATAGCTGGATCCAGCGCGCAGGGGCGAGGGGCTGTGGGGAACCGTGGGCCGCAGGGGCGTGGGGCTCCGCGGAACCGCCCCAGCACCGCCCGGCCCGGGCCGCCTACTCGCTGACGGAGAACACTTTCTTCTTCGGCACCTTCTCTGCGGCTGCAGAATCCGCAGAAACACCCGTGACCGAAATCTTCGGGGCATCGAGCATTTCCGTCATGAAGTCGGCGACCCACTGCAACAGCTCCAGGTCGCGAAGGTTCGGCGCGTTCAGCGCGCGCTTCGCCCCGCCCTCGCGAGGCATCGGCACCTGCATCGCCTTCGCCGCGGCGCGGAAGTTCGCTCCCGGGTAGAGACGCTTCAGGCGCACCTGCTTGGAGTCCGGCAGCTCCACCGGGTGCAGCTTGATGCGGCTGCCCTGGGTGAGGATGTCGGAAACACCCACCTCGCGGGCCTGGTTGCGCAGCCGGGCCACGGCAATGAGGTGCTCGACCTCTGTCGGCAGGGCGCCGAAGCGGTCGATCATGTCGTCGGCGGCGGCGGTCAGGGCGTCGTCGTCGCGCGCCTCCGCGAGCTTGCGGTAGACCTCCAGGCGCAGCCGCTCGGAGTTGATGTAGCTCTCCGGGATGTGCGCGTCCACGGGCAGGTCCACGCGGATTTCTTTCGGGCCTTTGTCGGTGGCGTCGATGGGCTCGCCGCTCATGAGCCCCTTGAAGGTTTCCACGGCCTCGCTGACCAGGCGGACGTACATGTCAAAGCCCACGCCGGCGATGTGGCCGGACTGCTCGGCGCCGAGTACGTTGCCGGCGCCGCGCATCTCCAGGTCCTTTTGTGCCACGGCGATGCCGGAGCCTAGGTCGTTGTTCTGGGCGATGGTGGCGAGGCGGTCGTAGGAGGTCTCCGTGAGCGTTTTGTCCTTCGGGTACAAGAAGTACGCGTAGGCGCGCTCGCGGGAGCGCCCCACACGCCCGCGCAGCTGGTGCAGCTGGGAAAGACCCATGTTCTGGGCGTTTTCCACGATCAGGGTGTTGGCGTTGGCGATGTCCAGGCCGGTTTCCACGATGGTGGTGCAGACCATGACGTCGTAGTCGCGGTTCCAAAAACCCTGCACCGTCTGTTCGAGCACCTGCTCGCTCATCTGGCCGTGGGCGACGACGATGCGCGCCTCCGGGACCAGCTCGCGCAGCTGGCGGGCGGTCTTTTCAATGTCGGAGACTTTGTTGTGGATGTAGAAGACCTGGCCGTCGCGGAGCAGCTCGCGGCGGATCGCGGCAGCGACCTGTTTGTCCTCCTGCGGGCCCACGTAGGTCAGCACCGGGTGGCGGTCCTCCGGCGCGGTGGTAATCGAGGTCATCTCGCGGATGCCGGTCAGCGACATTTCCAGGGTGCGCGGGATCGGCGTTGCGGTCATGGTGAGCACGTCCACGTGCGATTTCAGCGCCTTGATGTGCTCCTTGTGCTCGACGCCGAAGCGCTGCTCCTCGTCCACGATGATCAGCCCGAGGTTCTTCCACTGCACGCCCGTTTGCAGCAGGCGGTGGGTGCCGATGACGATGTCCACCGAGCCGTCCGCAAGCCCGGAGATGATCTTCTTCGAATCGGCAGCGGTGGTAAAGCGCGACAGTTCGCGCACGGTCACACCGAAGCCGTCCATGCGCTGGTTGAACGTGGAGAAGTGCTGCTGGGCCAGAAGGGTCGTGGGCACGAGCACCGCGACCTGTTTGCCGTCCTGCACCGCCTTGAACGCGGCGCGCACGGCGACCTCGGTTTTGCCGAAGCCCACGTCGCCCACGATGACGCGGTCCATCGGCGTGGGCTTTTCCATGTCCGACTTCACGGCCTCGATGGCGGTGAGCTGGTCTTCGGTCTCCACGAACGGGAAGGCGTCTTCCATCTCGTGCTGCCATGGGGTGTCCGGCGCGAACGCGTGGCCCGGTGCGGCTTGGCGCTTGGCGTAGAGCTCCACCAGCTCGCCTGCGATCTCGCGGACCGCGGCGCGCGCCTTGCGCTTGGTGGATTTCCAGTCGGAGCCGCCCATTTTGCTTAAGCTGGGTTTCTCGCCCCCGGTGTACTTACTCAGCAGGTCCAAAGACTCCATTGGCACCCACAGCTGGTCGCCGGGCTGTCCGCGTTTGGCGGGCTGGTACTCCAGCACGATGTATTCACGGCGCGAGTCCTCGTCGCCGGCTTTGACGGTGCGCTCCGCCATCTTCACGAACTTGCCGATGCCGTGGGTATCGTGCACCACGAAGTCGCCAGGCTGCAGCGCGAGCGGGTCGACGCGGTTGCGGCGGCGCGGGGCGCGTCGTTTAGCACCTGCGATGTCGCCGACGCGGTTGCCGGTCACGTCCGTTTCGGTGACCACGACGAGGTTCGGCCCGCCGAAGACCAGGCCAGCGTGGGACAGCGCCTGGTACAGGGTCACCGCCCCCTCGACCGGCTCAAGGCCCGGCGTGGCCACGCGGGCGGATACGCCGTGCTCGCGCAGGCGCTCCGCCATGCGGTCGATCGTGCCCTTCGCCGGTGCCACGAAGGCGACCTTGCCGTGGTTTTGCCCGATGTGGAGTTTCAGCGTGGCGTAGAGCTGCTCGATCGCCTTCGGGTCGCCCTTCGGCGCGGGCGCGGCCTCGAACTCGAGCGGCAGCGTCTCCGCGTCGTCGGCGGCGAACATGCCCGGCGGGGCGAACGTCCACCAGGCGTTGCCGGCCTTGGACGCGGAGATTTCCAGCGACTCGTACGAGCGATACGAGGAGGCGGACACGTCCAGTCCCTCCACCACCACAGGGCCCTCGGCGCCCATGGCGGCGGCCTCCCAGCCGGCCTCGAGGAACTCGCGGTCCGTCGCCTCCAAGTCGGCGATGCGGGCGCGCACCTTCTCCGGGTTGGTCACCAGCACCACGGAACCGGCGGGCATGAGCTCCGGCAGCACCGAATACTGCTTGTCCGTCAGCGCCGGGATGAGCGCCTCCATGCCGTCCGCGGGCTGCTTCTCCGAGATGCGGGCGAGCAGCGACGACAGCGTCGGGTTCGAGGGGAATTTTCGCGCGAGGTCGTCGGCTTTGGCGGCCACGGTGTCGTCGATAAGCAATTGCCTCGCGGGATGCAGCTCGACGGAGCGCACCTCCTCGATGGTGCGCTGGTCCGCGACTGCGAACGAGCGGATGTCCGTGACCTCGTCGCCCCAGAATTCGATACGCACGGGGTTTTGCGCGGTGGTCGGGAAGACGTCGATGATGCCGCCGCGGGTGGCGAACTCGCCGCGCGAGGCCACCATGTCCACATGGTTGTACGCGAAGTGCACCAGCTGCGCGGTCAGCTCCTCGAAGTCGCGCTCCTGGTCCACCGCGATGCTGATCGGCTCCGCCGGCGGCAGCACCGGCTGGCACACCGCGCGCGCCGCCGCGACGATCACACGCGGCATGTCCCACAGCACCTTCGAACGGCGCCCCACAATGTCCGGCGCCGGCGAGAGACGCTCGTGCGGCAGCGTCTCGTACGCCGGGAACTGCGCCACCTTCTCCTCGCCCAAAATGGCCTTCAACTCCGCGGCGAGATCCTCCGCCTCGTGGCCGGTGGCCGTGACAAGCAGCACCGGCGTCTCGCGCGCAATCGCGCCCGCCGCCCAGGAACGCACCTGGTCAATGCCCGTGACGTGCAGCGAATCCTCGCCCACGTGCGTGACCAGGCCCTTCAGCTTCGGGTCCGTCAGCGCCGCGGTGAGCAAACCGCCCAACACGGGCGGGGTGGTGTCAGTCATGTGTCTTACGCATCCTTCTCTGCGGTTTCGCCGCTTGTCTCGTCGCTCGCGCTTTCGCTCGCCTCGCCGCTGCCGTACACACGCGGCTGCGCCTCCATCCCCCGCAACCCGTTCCAGCACAGGTTGGAAATATGCGCCGCCACGGTGTGCTTGTCGGGCGTGCGCTCGTCCAGCCACCACAGCGCAGAATTGGAGACGGTGCCGACAAGCGCCTGACCGTACAGCCCCGCCATCGACTCGTCGAGCCCGCGGTGCTTAAACGCCTCCCCCAGCAGGTAGCTCACCTCCGCGGTGACGCGGTTGAGGATCGTCGAATACGTCCGCCCCTCCCCCGGCAGCTGCCCGTGCGCGAGGATGACAAACCCGTCCGTTTCCTCCTCCACGTAGGTCAGCAGCGCCAGCACGCCCCGCTCGATGCGGTCGCGCCACGGGCCGGCCTGAATGTTCGACGTAATCGTGTGCTCCAGCCGGGCCATTTCCAGCCGCACAACCTCCTGGTACAGGCCTTCCTTGCTGCCGAAATGCTCGTACACCACGGGCTTGGACACCCCGGCGCGCGCCGCGATCTCCTCCATGGAAATACCGTCGAGCCCGCGCTCAGCGAATGCTTGCCTGCCCACTCCGATCAACTGATCTCTGCGCTGGGGTGCCGTCATTCGCCTTCGAGCCATGCGCCCTAGCTTAGAGCGTCGTAGTGTTAACCCCGTCTTTGGCAGTTGACGGGTCTGGTCTACAATCAGCGGTGCTATTCCCCATGGTGTAATCGGCAACACTACGGTTTTTGGTACCGTCATTCTAGGTTCGAGTCCTGGTGGGGAAGCTTTTTTATTGGAGGGGTACATGAAACGCCACATCGTTTGGCTCATGGCATGCGGGGTACTCGCGGGGTGCGCTTCGGAGCCCTCGCCTATCGACGCCCCTCCGGCCCCCACCGCCAACAACCAGGCAAACGAGCACAGCGCCGAATCCGCGGGCGGTGCTGTTGGCGGCTCTTCTGGCAGTTCTGCCGACAGTTCTGCTGATGCTCCCGCCGCGTTCCACTTCAAAAGCGGCACCCTCGAAATCGGCGATTTCGACCCCTTCGCCCTCGGCGACGACATCTTCGACCCCTGCACCGAGATCTCCCACGAGGAATTCGCCGCCGCCGGCTTCCACAACGTCGAGCCGATCCCGGAGGAGTACGCGGGGCTGGCGCGAGGGATCAGCGCATGCACGTTCAATTCCCACCCACAGGTTCATTCTGAACTGATCGGAAACAATAACGCTTCTTTCGCTGAAGTCTCCGGCCGATTGGAGATTTTGGCTGAATACGAGTCACCAAATCTCCCGAGCATCTTCGTGTACCAGCCTCCCGGAGATTCTGGCCTTAGTTGCTATGCCCAGCTCGACACAAAAAGGGGTGCAATCGTTACATCAGCGGGCATTATCGAGAAACACAGTTACTCTCCGGACGTTTGTGCTGTAGCGGTTTCAAATTTGGAAAATCTTGCTGAAGCATTTTTCTAGTCGCCCTGTCCACTTCAGTGGACAACCTCTTTCTTCTCGGCGCACCCGCATTTAGGGTCTTCTGTATCAGGGACATTTTCTTAGCAGTCGGGGGAAAATATGCGCATCAATATTGATTCGGATCAGATCGAAAACGCTGTTGATCTACTCCGAAAGATTTCTCAGCAGTTGACGCAACGTCGAGATCTGGGAACTTGGCAATCCCTCTCCCGGTTCTCCACCGCAGGCGGCTTGGACGAGGCGGGCGAGCGGCTCAGCCCGATCGGGGACGAGCGCGCGCCGGAGGCGAACCAGGCCATCGCGCTGTATCTGAAGCACACCGCGGACAACCTGTGGCTGGCGTTGACCAACACGCAGCAGACGGATGAGTCGTTCTCCGGGATGATGGGCTCCCTGCTGGCACCGCTCGGCGGCCCAGCTGCTGCACTCACGCCGATGTATTCCCAGGGCTTCCAGCAGCTCAAGGCCGCGGACCCGAAGACCAACACGTTCGACAACGCGGCCGTGTCCTCCGCCTCGGAGTCGTCGCTGCTCGGCGCGGAAATGAATCTGAACCTCACCAACACGTCTCTCGCGTACTCAGCGTCGGACTTTTGGACTTCCAACGCTCAGCTCATCGAAGACGCCATGGATGAGCTTAACGGCGTCCACCACGCTTTGAGCTCGTCAGCCGACACAATCTGGATCCAGGAGGCGATGAAAAAGGTCACCCAGATCCAAAATGCGGGTTTGGAATACGTCGCTAACTCGCGTTCGCTCGCCAATCACACCGAGGCGCTCGGCATGGCGGCTGACTCGGAGAGTATGTACGCTTCCGCTGCCGCTGCCGCCTACCACGCGGCGGAGGATCCGAAGATCAAGGCGCAGATCGAGACGGACTACCTAGGGTCGTACTCCACTCGCGTTACTTCGGGTCTCCAACCGGCAATTCCGGCGTTTAACCGCCTGTTGCCAGAGGCAGGCAAGCTGCCGTCGACGCCGTACGCCAGCACCGACGTGCCTGCTCCCGCAGCAACGTCGTATACGCCGACTGAACTGCCACCCGGGTTGCAGGAAGTGCTGACCAACCGCGGCTACGGCGACCTCGCGCACGCAAAGTCGCCGGCGGAGGTAATCCAGCAGTACGGCCGCCCCACCCCCGAGACCTTCGAGCGCATCGCCGCAGGCGCGGCCCCCACCCAGTCAGCCTCCGCTGTTATCGCCCCGCCTGCCCCTTCAGCAGCAGGAAGCTTTGCGACGAGCACTCCCGCCTCCCCTGCCAATCCCCTCACCCCCACCATCGGTGCAGCCAGCGGGGCGCCCCAAACCAACGCCAGCACAAGTACCGCCGGCACCGGCACCGCCGGACTCGGCCTCGCGCCGGGAAACGCCGTCGCAGGTGGCCGCGGCGTAGCTTCTGGACACGGCACCAGCACAGGACTTGCCAACAGCCCCCGCACTAGCCCCGGCACTGGCGCGGGCGCAGGCATGAGTACCGGTGTCAGTGGCGGCTTCGCCAACGGTCGTGGTCTCGGTGCTGGCGCAAACGGGGGCGCTGGAAGCCAGCAAAGCGCATCGTCTCTTGGGTCCGGCATCGGTGCTGGTGCCGGAACAGGCGCTGAAGCTGGATCGAGCAACGGAACAGGACAGGGAGCGAACGGAATGCGCCCCGGTATCGGGGGCGCTGGCGCTGGTGGAACTGGCGCTGGCGGCACCGGCGCGCACGGCGCGGGCTCGTCCTATGTCGCCGGGGCGAACGGTGCGGCAAGCCAAAACGGCCACGGCGCACGCGGCGGCGCCTTCGCGGCAGGGCCCATGGCGGCCGGCGCCAACCGGGGCCGCGGGCGCGACAAGTCAGGGTCGAAGGTCCGCACAGTCACCAGTGCGGTGGAGCGCGACGGCAACCTCAAGGCGCTGCTTGGCGACGCTCCCCTGCTGCTGCCAACAGTCATCGGCCACAACGTGCGCGGCTAATCCCGCCTAGTGCCCACCGTGGCCGGTGGGCAGATCCAAGTCTGCCTCCTGGCCAGGCTCGACGATGACGAACTGGCCCATCATGCCGCTGTCTTCGTGGTTGAGCATGTGGCAGTGGTACATGTACGCCAGGCTCGGGTCCGGGTAGTAGCCTATCTCCACAAGCAGGCTCACCGTGGCCAGCGGCGGAACGGTGATGGTGTCGTGCCAGCCGGTGGTGAACTCCAGTTCGCCGTTTTCCACGCCGATGACTGCAAAGCGCGCGTCGTGGATGTGGAAGTTGTGGGCCATGTCGTCGTTCTCGTTGGTCACGTGCCAGATCTCCGGGCTTTTGTGGTCCACGGTGAAGTCCACGCGCGTCATGTCCATGGTCTTGCCGTTGATCTCCACACCGTTGAGACGGAACTCGCGCTCCACCTCGACCGACTCCACAGAAGGCACCTCGAACGGCACCAGCGAATCAGCGAGGGCGGGCACCTCGGGGGCGTCGTCCGACGGCGCTGCGATCTCGAGCAAGTCGAACTTGTCGGTGAAGCCGAACATCTCCGCGGTTTCCTTATCCGGCATGCCTCCCAAATCCGGGAGACCGTCGCTGCGCAGCTTCAGGTCCTTGCCCGGCTCTAGGTCCACCACGATCTCCACACGCTCGCCGGCACTGAGCAAAACGCCGTCGACCTCGACCGGGGCGTCCAGGAAACCCTGGTCCGTGGCCACCACATAAAACGGCTTGCCCAAGGACAGGTGGTGGAAACGCATCGTTGCGCCGTTGAGCACGCGCAGACGCACGCGCCGGGTGGTGGCCTCGAAGCGCGGCTTCGTCATGCCGTTGACCATCACGGTGGAACCGACCCAGCCGCTATCTTCGTCCAGCTGGCCGTCCTCGGTGAAGTTCGCGTCGGTGATGATCACGGGGATGTCGTCAACCCCGTAGTCGTTGGGGAGGCCAGGGAAGGCGGAAGCGTCGTCGTCAAGCACGATGCCCCCGGCGAGGCCGCGGTAGGCGTGCACGGCGGACTTTTCGTGCGGGTGCGGGTGGTACCAGCACGTCGCGGCGGGTTGGTCCACGGTCCACGACGGCGACCAGGACTCGCCCGGGTCGAACATCAGCGCCGGCCCGCCGTCGGCGGTCGCCGGCAGGTGCAGGCCGTGCCAGTGCACGACGGTGGGCTCCGGCAGTTCGTTGTGCACCGTCATGTCGATTTCCTCGCCGCGGCGCATGTACAGCGTCGGGCCCAGGTACGGGCCGTTGAAGCCCCAGGTCTTAGTCATCGTGCCGGGCACGATTTCGAACTCGCCTTCCTGCGCGGTCAGCTCGAAGCGGCGCACGTTGCCGTCGAGTTCGCCCTCGTACAGCGGCGGGATGCGCAGCGGGCGAGCCTCATCGTCCGCGCCGAGCGGTTTGGTCTGGGAGGACGTCGAGCACGCCGTGCCTGTCGCCGCCGCGGCCAGCGCCGCCGTCGCCAGAAGTGTGCCCCTGAAGAATGTGCGTCTGCTCATCGCCATGTCCGCCTCCCGGTTCGCTGATACTCTCTTTCGACCCTACTATCCGCTGTATGCATAACGATCAACGCGAGGAACGCAACGCACGCCGGTTCATCTGGTCCAACGGCCTGAAAAACATCGGCGACCAAGTCGTCGCGCCGAAGACGGTGCTGCCGTGGCTGTTCGGCGCCGCCGGTGTGCCGGCGGTGTTGACCTCGTTCCTCGTGCCCATCCGCGAATCCGGCTCGATGCTGCCGCAGGCGTTTTTGAGCCCGTGGGTGACTTCGAAGCGCTCCCGCAAGCGCGTGTGGCTCCTCGGTTCGTGGGGCCAAGCCGTCGCCGCGGGTCTTATCGCCTTGAGCGCATTGCTTCTCGACGGCGCTCCGCTCGGCGCCGTCATCCTCATCCTTCTCGCCGCCCACGCGCTGTTCCGCTCCCTGTGCTCACTGGCCGGCAAGGACGTGCAGGGCCGCACGATTTCGAAGGGCCGCCGCGGCGACATCACCGGCCGCGCGACCGCCCTGGCCGGCGGGTTCACACTCGCGATCGGCCTGATTCTCACATTTTTGCCCAACAACCTGCCGCAGTGGGCGATCGCGGCACTGCTCGCCGTGGGCGCATCAATGTGGGCGCTGGCATCGCTGGTCTTCCGCGGCATCGACGAGCCGGAGGCTGAACCGGAGGCCAAAGACGGCCAGAGCATGAAGGAGATGTGGGCACTGGTCAAAGGCGACCGCGACCTGCAAAAGTTCCTGGTGGTGCGCTCGCTGATGCTGGTCACCGCCCTTTCCGCCCCGTTCATCGTGGTCATGGCCGGCGACGAAGGCGCCGACCTGACGGGCCTCGGCGCGTTCATCATCGCCTCCGGCGGCGCGTCGCTTCTGGGTGGCAGGATTTCGGGCAAGTTGTCCGACAGGTCGTCGAAAAGCACGATGGCCTGGGCCGCTGGCGTTGCCTCGACCGTGATCGTGGCGCTTGTCATGAGCGCGCGGCTCGCACCGGCTGGGGTGAACGCCTGGGTCATGCCCCTGGGCTTCTTCCTGGTCAACCTCGCCCACACCGCGGTGCGCGTGAGCCGCAAGACGTACCTGGTGGACATGGCCGACGGCGACAAGCGCACCATGATCACCGGCGCCTCCAACACCGTCATGGGCGTGGTGCTGCTGGTCGTCGGCGCGATTTCGTCCGCGATCGCGGTGCTCGGCCCGCAGGCGGCGCTGATCTTCCTGGCTGTCGTGGGCTACGCCGGCGTGATTGGCGCGCGGAACCTGAAAGAAGTCTCGGCGGCCGCCGCCTAGGCGTTATGCTGGTTGCCGACAAAAACCCGCTACACAACCCATAAAACAAGGAGCATTCGAGTGCCTACCCACTTCGAACGTGCCGTTGTCGTGCTCGCGGCCGGCGCCGGAACCCGCATGAAGTCCGACCGCCAAAAGACGCTGCACGAGATCGGCGGGCGCAGCCTGCTGTCCCACTCCCTGCACGCGGCCGCCGGCGTGCACCCCAACCATCTGGTTGCGGTTGTCGGCCACCAGCGCGACCAGGTCGCCCCGGCCGTGGAGCAGATCGCCGAGCAGATGCACGTGGAGATCCGCCAGGCTATCCAGGAGGAGCAAAACGGCACCGGGCACGCCGTCCAGGTAGGCCTGTCCGCCATCCCGGATTTCGACGGCACCGTGGTGGTCACCAACGGCGACGTGCCGCTGCTGACCCCGGAGACCCTGCAGGCGCTCGTGGACAAGCATGAGTCCGAGCACGCCGCGGTCACCGTGCTCTCACTCGAGTTCGACAACCCCACCGGCTACGGCCGCATCATCCGCAGCGAGGCCGGCGACGTCCTTGAGATCGTGGAGGAAAAGGACGCCACCGACGAGCAACGCAAAGTCCGCGAGGTCAACTCCGGCGTGTTCGCCTTCGACGGCAAGGTGCTGCGCGACGCGCTCACGCGCGTCACCCCGGACAACGCCCAGGGCGAGTTCTACATCACCGATGTGCTGAGCATCGCACGTAACGACGGCCTCCGGGTCACCGCGTTTACCGCCCCCGACGCCCGCGAGCTGGCCGGCGTGAACGACCGGGTGCAGCTGGCGGAGGCCGGCAAGGAGCTCAACCGCAGGCTCGTCGAGAAGGCGATGCGGGGCGGCGCCACCGTGATCGACCCGGACACCACCTGGATCGGCGTCGAGGTGGAAATCGGCCGCGACGTGGTCATCCACCCGAACACCCAGCTGTGGGGCTCCACCGTCATCGGCGACGGCGCCGAAATCGGCCCCGACACCACCCTGACCGACATGGAAGTCGGCGCCCGCGCCACCGTCGTGCGCACCCAGGGCGAACTCGGCGTCATCGGCGAAGAAGCCACAGTCGGCCCGTTCACCTACATCCGCCCCGGCACCGAGCTCGGCGCCCGCGGCAAGCTCGGCGGCTTCGTCGAATCCAAGAACGCCAAGATCGGCGAAGGCTCCAAGGTGCCGCACCTGACCTACATCGGCGACGCCACCGTGGGCAAGCACTCCAACATTGGCGCAAGCTCGGTGTTTGCCAACTACGACGGCGTGCAGAAGCACCACACCACCATCGGCGACTACTGCCGCACCGGCTCCGACACCATGTTCGTCGCACCGGTGAACATCGGTGATGGCGCCTACACCGGCGCGGGTACAGTGGTCACCGAAGACGTGCCCGCTGGCGCGCTCGCCATCAAGGAAGGCCGCCAGCGCAACATCGAAGGCTGGGTGGAAGACCGCCGCCCGGGCACTGAAGCGGCCGAAGCAGCAAAAAACGCGAAGCGAGAGGGTTAATTACATGACTGGTTACTCCACCGAAAACCACAAAGACCTCAAGGTCTTCACCGGACGCGCCCACCCGGCCCTCGCAGAAGCCGTGGCCAAGGAGCTCGGCATCGAGCTGGTGCCCACCACCGCGCGCGACTTCGCCAACGGCGAGATCTTCATCCGCTTCGAAGAGTCCGTCCGCGGCGCCGACTGCTTTGTCATGCAGTCCCACGCCCAGCCGCTGAACAAGTGGCTGATGGAGCAGCTGATCATGATCGACGCGCTCAAGCGCGGCTCCGCTAAGCGCATCACCGCGATCCTGCCGTTCTACCCCTACGCCCGCCAGGACAAGAAGCACCGCGGCCGCGAGCCGATCTCCGCCCGCCTCATCGCGGACCTGCTCACCGCCGCCGGCGCCGACCGCATCGTCTCCGTGGACCTGCACACCGACCAGATCCAGGGCTTCTTCGACGGCCCGGTCGACCACATGCACGCCCAGCCGATCCTGGTGGACTACATCAAGTCTAAGTACCCCATGGACAACCTCGTCGTGGTCTCCCCCGACGCCGGCCGCGTGAAGTCTGCCGAGAAGTGGGCCAACATGCTCGGCGATGCCCCCATGGCGTTCGTGCACAAGACCCGCGACATCGATGCCGCGAACAAGGTCGTGTCCAACCGTGTCGTCGGCGACGTCGACGGCAAGGACTGCATCCTGATGGACGACATGATCGACACCGGCGGCACCATCGCCGGTGCCGTCGGGGTGCTCAAGGACGCAGGTGCGAAGTCCGTGGTCATCGCCTGCACCCACGGCGTGTTCTCCGACCCGGCGCGCGAGCGCCTCAGCGACTGCGGCGCAGAGGAGGTCATCACCACCGACACCCTGCCGCAGGACACCGAGGGCTGGAGCAACCTCACAGTGCTGTCCATCGCACCGCTGCTGGCCAAGACGATCCACGAGATCTTTGAAAACGGCTCCGTGACCACCCTGTTCGAGGGCCAGGCGTAAACCCCACGGTTCGCCAGACCGCAACAGCCGGGGCAGCACTTCCGCTGCCCCGGCTTCACGCATACGGGAAGGAATAGGCATGTACGAGCGCTACGCTCCGTCGGTGGAGTTCACCCCCGACCTCGAGCACGCGAAATCCATGTTCGACCATGACGCCACCTTGGAGTACCTCGGTGCGACCATCACGCGGCTCGAACCGGGGTTGGCTGAAGGCGAGTTCACGGTGGAGGCGCGCCACGCCAACGGCTTCGGAGTTTGCCAAGGCGGCGTGCTGTTCACCTTCGCCGACGCCTTGTTCGGCGGCGCGTGCAACTCGCGGCGCACCGACCCAACCGTCAGCGCGCAATCCGAGATGATTTACCTCGCCCCCGCGAAGATGGGCCGCACTATCCGCGGCGTTGCGCGCGAGCGCCACACGTGGGGCAGGAACGGGCTTTCGGACGTCACGCTGTACGACGGCGACACCGCCATCGCCGAATTCCGTGGCATGTCCCGCACCACCACCCGACCACCGACAGGAAACTAAACCGTGAGCCAGAACGACAGCCTGCAAGAGCAGGGCCTGAACAGGAGCGTCAAAAGTCGGCAATTGATGATGATTGCCTTTGGTTCGTCGATAGGCACGGGCCTGTTTTTGGGCTCCGCCGGATCGATCCAGTACGCCGGGCCCGCGGTGTTGATCTCCTTCGCGCTCGTCGGGCTGATCGTGTACTTCCTCATGCGCATGCTCGGCGAGATGGCGGTGGAGCACCCCGTCTCCGGGTCGTTCGCGGCGTACTCCCGCGCGTTCATCGGGCCGGTGGCCGGCTTCATCACCGGCTGGAACTGGTGGTTCACCACCGTCGTGGTGGGGATGCTGGAGCTGACGGCCATGGGCACATTCTTGGACTACTGGTTTCCCGGGTTGCCGCACTGGGTCACCGCGCTGGTCACGCTAGTCCTGGTTGTTGTGCTGAATCTGTTCAACGTGCGCGTCTTCGCCGCGACCGAGTACTGGCTGTCGCTGATCAAGGTCGCCGCTCTCGTGCTCATGATCGTGCTCGGGTTTGCCCTGGTGGCCGGTCTCGGCCCCGACGAGCCGATCGGGTTCTCCAACATCACCGAGCACGGCGGGTTCATGCCCAACGGCCCCTCCGGCGTGCTGTTCGCGCTGGTGGCGGTGACGTTCACGTTCGGCGGCATCATGTCCATCGGCACCGCCGCCGGCGAGGCGGACAACCCCAAGACCGCCATCCCGCGCGCAGTGAACTCGGTGGTATGGCGCATTCTGGTGTTCTACCTCGGCGGCATCGGCACCATCCTGCTGCTGGCACCCTGGAACGAGCAAGAAACGAACGAAAGCCCGTTTATCCGCGTGCTTGCCGGTGTCGGCTTCGGCCCGGCGGCCACGGCACTCAACGTGGTCATCGTGGTGGCGGTGTTCTCGGTGCTCAACACCATGACGTATTCGGGTGCCCGCATGCTGCGCGACCTCGCCCGCAACGGCCAGGCGCCGCGCGCATTCGCGGCAACCAGCGCGAAAGGGCTGCCCACCAGAGCCCTGCTTTTCGACGCCGCGCTCATGGGCACCGTCGTCATCCTGAACTTCTTCTTCGAAGGTAAGATCTTCGCGGTGCTGCTGGCGATTATCGTCGGCACCGAGCTGATCACCTGGGCGGGCATCTGTATCTCCCACCTGAACTTCCGCAAGACTGCCAAGAGCGCAACCTTCGCGGCGCCGATGTATCCAGCGGCCAACTGGATCTGTATCGCGTTTTTCCTCCTCGTGCTCGTGTTAATGGGTATTCTTCCGGAATACCGGATGGGCCTTGCCACGCTGACCGGCTGGATCATCGTGCTGGGCCTGATCTCACTGACCACGCAGAGGAGCCGCGCATGATCCGCCCCGACCTCGAGGCCATTCCCCCGTACGTCCCGGGCGTGCGCGACGAGCGCGCCATCAAACTGTCCTCCAACGAGTGCGCCGAAGGGCCACTGCCGCCGGTGCTCGACGCCATGAGCAACACGCTCGGCGAAATAAACCGTTACCCGGACATCGGCGCGCTCCGGCTGCGCACGGCTCTGGGACAGCACCTGGGTGTGGAACCTGAGCAGGTCGCGCTCGGCGCCGGATCATCCGCGCTGTGCCAGCAGCTGGTCTCAATTGCGGCCCAGCCCGGCGACGAAGTGGTCTTTCCCTGGCGCAGCTTCGAGGCCTACCCGATCTTCGTCCAGATCGTCGGCGCCACCCCAGTGAAAGTCCCGCTCGACAGCGACAACAGGCTCGATATGCCGGCGCTCGCCGCCGCGGTGACCGAGCGCACCAAGCTGATCTTCCTCTGCAACCCGAACAACCCCACCGGCACGACAATCACCAACGCCGAGTTCACCGCCTTCATGGACAAGGTGCCGGCGGACGTGCTCGTCGTGCTCGACGAGGCCTACTTCGAGTACAACCAAGCCGCCGACACCCCAGTGGCCACCGAGGTGATCACCCGCTACCCGAATGTGGTGGGCCTTCGCACCTTCTCCAAAGCGTACGGCCTGGCAGGCGCGCGAATCGGCTACGCGTTCGGCCCGCGCCCGATCATCGACGCGCTGAACAAGGTCTCCATTCCCTTTTCCGTCAGCGCGATCGCGCAAGAGGCGGCGCTCGCCTCGCTCGAAGCACAGGAGGCGCTGCGTGCGCGTATCGACGGCACCGTGGCCGAGCGGAGCCGTGTCGTCGCAAAGCTTGGGCTTGCAGCAAGCCAGGCGAACTTCGTGTGGTTGCCCGGCGCAGGCAAAGAGTTGGCCGACCGGCTGGCCGCGGAAGGCGTGCTGGTGCGCTCCTTCCCTGAAGGCATCCGCGTGACGGTGACGAACACGGAAGAAACCGACGCGCTTTTGGAGGCCTTCGACCGTGCGCAGTGAACGCCGTCGCGTCGTCGCGGCCACCACCATCGGCACCGCCATCGAGTGGTACGACTATTTCCTCTACGCGGCCGTCGCCGGCTTGGTGTTCAACCAGGTCATGTTCGGCCCGCTCGGGCCCGCCGCGGCGACGATTGCCAGCTTCCTCACCGTGGGCCTGTCCTTTTTGTTCCGGCCGTTGGGTGCGGTGCTGGCAGGCCACTTCGGCGACCGGCTGGGCCGGCGCGGGGTGCTCATGGTCACGCTGTTCACCATGGGCACCGCCACAGCGCTGATCGGTCTTTTACCCACGTATGAAACCGCTGGCTGGTTCGCGCCAGCCGCCCTGGTGTTCCTGCGCATCCTGCAGGGCACCTCTGCAGGAGGTGAGTGGGGCTCGGCGGTGCTTCTGGCCGTGGAACACGCACCGGCCGACAAGCGTGGCCTTTACGGCGCCGGACCCCAGGTGGGCGTGCCGGCGGGGCTTTTGCTGTCATCCGGTGTGCTGGCGCTGATGACCATGATCGCCCCGGGGGATGCGTTTCTGCAGTGGGGCTGGCGCGTGCCGTTTCTGCTTTCCATCGGCCTGACCGTGCTGGGCTGGTGGATCCGTACCGGCGTGGAGGAATCGCCCGTGGTGGAGGAAATGCGCGAGGTCGGCGCGCGTAACCCGGTCGGCTCGCTGTTCAAGCGCCACGCCGGGCTCGTGCTCGCCGCCGCGCTGATCTTCGCCGCAAACGGCACGGTGGGCTACATGACCACCGGCGGCTACATCCAGAACTACGTCACCGACCCGGCCGGGCTCGCCATCGAACGCGGCGACATCCTGTGGGCCGTCACCGCCTCAGCCGCCACTTGGCTGTGCACCACCGCGTTCGCCGGCTGGGTCTCCGACTTCATCGGCCGCCGCCGCACGCTTGCGATCGGCTTCGTCGTGCAGGCAGCCGGCGTGTTGGCGCTGTTCCCGCTGGTGAACACCGGATCGTTGCCAAAAATCACCGCGGCGCTGATCTTCCTCACCGTCGGGCTCGGCCTGACCTACGGACAAATCGGCGCGTTCTACGCCGAGCTCTTCCCCGCCTCCATCCGTGCCTCCGGCGCCTCCATTTCCTACGCCCTCGGCGCGATCCTGGGCGGCGCGTTCGCCCCCACCATCGCCGCGGCCCTGCGCGAGGCGACGGGCGGCACCACCGCCATCACCGTGTACTTGATGGCGGCGACGGTCACGGGCCTCGTCGTCACGCTGCTGATGCGCGAGCGCCGGGGCATCCCGCTCGGGCACGAGTTTGAGGAGGCCCAGGCAAGCGGGCATTTTGTGTGGCAAAAACCGCCTGCTACCCTGTAGCAGTCTCGGCGAGGGCCTTGATAGGCCGTTATCGACGCGATTTTGAGATCCTTTGCGATCACTCGACGAGCACATATCCGTTTAGTGGTCGCAGGCAAGGCCTGTGGCCCTTCACACACGAAGGAGTACAACATGGCTATTACCCCCACCGTTATCAAGGGTGAGCGTCGCGAGGAGTTCGGCAAGGGCTCCGCACGCCGTCTGCGCCGCGACGGCAAGATCCCGGGTGTCCTGTACGAAAAGGGCATCGAGAACATCCACTTCGCGGTCGACCGCATTGAGATGACCGCAATCGTGCGTAACGACGGCGCCAACGCCATCGTCGAGCTCGAGCTCGACGGCGAGAAGCTGCTGGCCATGGTCAAGCACATCGACCAGAACGTGCTCACCCTGGACATCGACCACATCGACCTGTTCGGCATTAAGCGCGGCGAGAAGGTCACCGTCGAGGTCCCTGTTGTCATGGAGGGCGAGGCTGCTCCGGGCGCAGTTGTGCTGCAGGAGACCGACTACGTGGAGATCGAGATCGACGCGCTGTCCATCCCGGACGAGCTGACCGTCTCCATCGAGGGCAAGGAGATCGGCGACGCGCTCTACGCAACCGATGTCAAGCTACCGGAGGGCGCAGAGCTCATCTCCGACGCGGAGACCCTCATCGTCAACGTCACCTACGAGCAGGTTGACGAGGACCTCGAGGCTGAGGCCGAGGCCGCTGAGGAAGGCGGCGCCGAGGCTGGCGCTGAGTCCGAGGCTCCGGCTGAGGAGAAGGGCGACGAGGAGTAAATCCTCCCCTCCCCAACCCGCCACCGCATCCCCGCGGCGGCGGGTTTTCCGCATTTTCGGGTGGGTTATCCTCGTGGGCGTGACTATCTTGATCGTCGGCCTTGGCAACCCCGGCCCGCAGTACGCCGCCACGCGGCACAACGCGGGCGTGTTCGTCGTGGAGGAGCTGCTCGGCCGCGCCACCCCGATGCCGGCGCAACTTGCGGTGCACAAGCGCACGAACACGGAGATCGCCGAGCTTGCGAAGGGGCGCTTGCTTGACGACGACCATGCGGTCATCGCCCGCACCCGGGCCTTCATGAACGTCTCCGGTGGGCCAGTCAAAGCACTGATGGACTACTTCAGCGTGAAGCCGGAAGACCTGTACGTGGTGCACGACGAGCTGGATTTGGAACTCGGCGAGGTGAAGCTGCGCCTGGGCGGCGGCGACCACGGGCACAACGGGTTGAAGTCCATCACGAAATCGCTGGGCGGCAAGCCGTACAACAAGGTGGCGGTGGGCATTGGGCGCCCGCCCGGACGGATGGCGCCGGCGGACTACGTGCTCAAACCATTCAGCGCGAAGGAGCAGGTGGACTTGGCTATCGCGTCCGCAGACGCGGCAGATGAGATCCTGCGCGCGATAAGCTAGTGTGCATGAAACTTGCCACGATCAGGACCGGAAGCACCACCACCGCTGCCCGCGTTATCGGCGAGGGAAGGGCGGTGACGTTGGGCGCGGAGGACGTCGGAACGCTGCTGCGCGACGGCACTTTCGAAGAAGGCGAGGAGATCACCTTCACCCCGGGCGACCTCGCGCCGGTGATCCCGCGCCCCGGCAAAATCATCTGCGTCGGCTTGAACTACGCCAAGCACATCGCCGAGATGGGGCACGAGCAGCCGGACGTGCCCACCTTGTTCATCAAGTACCCGGAGGCGCTCATCGGCGCCCACGACGACGCCGAAGTACCCAGCTTCAACGCCGACACCCTCGATTTTGAGGGCGAGCTCGCGGTGGTAATCGGCACCCGCGCCCGCCACGCGACCAACGGCGCGGAGCACATCGCGGGATACTCGGTGATCAACGACTACACCCAGCGCCACTACCAAAAGCGCACGCAGCAGTGGCACCAGGGCAAGTCCCTGGAGAAAACTGCCGGTTTCGGACCGTGGCTGGACACCGAGTGGCAGCCGGGGCCCGCCATCACCACCACCGTCAACGGCGAGGTAATGCAGCACGCCCCCACCGACGACCTGGTGTTCACGCCCGCGAAGCTGGTGGAGTTCATCTCGCACCTCTACCCGCTCGAGCCCGGTGACGTCATCGCCACCGGCACCCCCGCCGGCGTGGGCCACGCCCGCGAGCCGAAGCGCTACCTTGCTGACGGCGACACGGTGCGCGTGGAAATCGAGGGCTTGGGCGCGATCGAGAACACCACGCGGGTGTATTAGCGGCTGAGCTGGTCCAGCAGACGGACCTCAGCCTCGGCGATCATCTGCAGCGGGAACAGCAAGATCGCCAGCGGCAACGCGCTGAGCATGACCCCACCGAACTTTTCGGTCGGGTGCCTGTCCGCGCCGCCGTTGATCTGGTCGAGCCCGTTCATGATGTTGGTCATGAGGAAGCTGTAGAGCCCCCACGCGCTGCCGCTGTATGCGACATCGTGCGAAGCAGGCGCGGCGGGAGCGGCCGGGGCGAGCGCGCCCATTGCAAGCGCGCCGGTGGTTGCGGTGGCAATGGCAATCTTGGAAAGTTTCATGCCCCTAACATCGTCGCTGCCAGCTAGGGCGTTAGCATCCGCTCGATTTCACGCGCGGGTGCGTCCATGAGCTCGCCGCGGTCCGCGCCGACGAGGCAGTAGTCGTTCTCCCTGGTCATGGGCCTCAGGTACGGGTAGGTCGGCGGCAGGTCCGGGTGTTCGCGGGTGAACGCGGTTTCCAGCCCGCTCGCCCACCGCCCAGAGAACGCGCGCGAGACCACCGCGGGCGCGTCCGTGCGCAGAAGTTCGCGGTTGCGCGCGCTGGTGCCGGCTTCGTCGGCGAGCAGAAATGCGGTGCCGCAGGCGACAGGGACGCCAAGCGTTTCGACGTCCTCCGGCCCCCGCACCCCTCCCGCCGCGATCACCGGACCGCTAGCCAGCGCGAGCAGCTCCTCCAGCGTTCGTTGGTCCGGGACCTCGTGCTGGTCCCAGGTGGCGCGGTGACCGCCGGCGCGCGGGCCCTGGACGATCACGCCGTCGACGCCCCTGCGCTTCGCCTCGGCGATCTCGGCGGGGTTGGTCACCGTCGCCCACGCCTCCGAGCCCGCGGCGTGCAGCTGGGCAATCTCAGCTTCGGTGAAGCAACCGAAAGTGGACGAGACCACGGCGGGTGCAGCGTCGAGGACGAGGGCGAACTTCTCCGCGTAGTCGGACGAGACGTCCGGGACTTCTTGGCGGAGGCGGCGGGCGACCGCGTGGACGTCGGCAAGCTTTGGCTCCCGCTGGGGCACAAACAAGTTGGCGCCGAACGGCGGCTCGCACGCGGCGAGCCACTCGCGGGCCTGGGCGACAGTGCAGGTGCCGAGCGCGATGAACCCGAAGCTCACCGCGTTGACGAGTGCGGGCGTGGACGGTCCGCCGGCCATGGGTGCTGCGATCACTCGTGGAAACTCCATGGCTAGAGTATGCGTCATGTTCCGATTCTTCAGGCGTAAACGCGCGCCCAAGCTGGAGGCGCAGTGGCTCGTGGTGGGGCTGGGCAACCCGGGCGCGAAGTACGCCGCCACCAGGCATAACGTTGGCTACATGGCGCTCGACGAGTTGGCTGGCGAGCTTGCGCCGGTGCCCGGGGTCAAAGCGCTGGTGCAGGTGCGCGATCGCGTGGCTTACGCGCGCTCGACGACGTACATGAACACCACCGGCGAGGCCGTCGGCCCGCTGGCGGCGCAGCTGGGCGTGGCGCCGGATCGCATCATTGTGGTGCACGACGAGCTGGACCTGCCCGCCGGGAAGGTACGCGTGAAGCTCGGCGGCAACGAGAACGGCCACAACGGGCTGAAATCCATCACCGAGCACCTGGGCACCCGCGACTACCTGCGCGTGCGCATGGGTATCGGGCGCCCGCCGCAGGGCATGAGCGTGCCGGACTGGGTGCTCTCCCCCATCGAGGGCGACATCTCCGGCCAGATCGCGCTCGCCGCCGAGGCTGTGCAGTTGATTGTCAGCGAAGGCCTAGGAAAGGCACAAAACGTGATCCACGCAACACGGTAGGTTGTGGGGCATGACCCGCCATGCCATGTTCGACAGCAAATACCCGCCCGCGCCCGGCCTGTTTGAAACCGACGAGACCACCAGCGAAATCTGCCTCCAGCTCTGCCACGGTTGGAGCTCCAGCCAAATTGAAAGCTGGCTGGAAGACAACGAGCGCCCGACGGACCTCATCGACGAAGTCCGCGAGGAATACGCCCGCTTCGTCCCCGAGGCCTCGGAGGACGCCAAACGCATCGACGCGCTGCGCGAGGCGCTGGCCAAGCGCGACCTCTCCTTCTCCTTCGACACGGGCTACGACAAGGACGAGGCCGCCGACGACGGCGCCGACCTCGCCCGCGAAGAAGGCCGCAAAGGCTACGCCTACTGCACCATGCAGGACGTGGACTGCGTCATCCACATCGGGCGGCTCTACTTCGGCTTCAGTTCCCTGGACAACCCGGGCGACGAATCCGACGCCGAGATCGGCCAGGCAATCGTCGAGGCGCTCGAAGAGGTCGGCTTTAGCCCTGAGTGGAACGGCAAGCAGACCGGGCGCATCACATGCGAGGGGCTGAAGTTCGAGCTCCCGCTGACGGACTAGCCCAGCTTCTCCTCCAGGTCGCTCAGCGCGCGCGTGAGCGCCGCCTGCTTGTGCTCGCGCGGGGAAAGCTCACCGTCGTTGACGTCCTCGCCGAAGATGTTCAGCGCCACCTGGTTGCGGATGTCCGTCATGGACAGATTCGCCACGATCTGGCGCCAGTGCTCGACGGCGCGCACGCCGCCGTCTGCGCCGTAGCTCACAAACGCTACGGGCTTACCGGCCCACTCGCCGAACAGCGAGTCGAAGGCGTTTTTCATCGTGCCCGGGATGGAGTGGTTGTACTCCGGGGTGACAAAGACGAACCCGTCGCAGGCGTCCACGGCCTTGGACCAGGCGGTGACGGCCGGGTCGTCGTATTGCTTGTTCGTCGCGCCCGGCACAACCTCCGCGACGAGGTGCGGCACGTCGAAATCAGCCAGGTCGAGCAGGCGGTAGTCCGCGTCGCGCTCGGCGGCAGCGTCCATCACCCAGGCGCCGATTTGCTCGCCGATGCGGCCAGTGCGTACAGATCCAAGAAACACTCCGATTGTTGTCATGGACACGACTGTACTTGGCCGGAGGTGCGTCGATAAGCTAGCTGCTTATGAGTACCGTTTCCGAGGCCGCGCGCCGCCGCACATTCGCCGTCATCGCCCACCCGGACGCCGGTAAGTCGACGATCACGGAGGCGCTGGCGCTGCACGCGCACGTCATTTCGGAGGCGGGCGCGGTGCACGGCAAGGGCAACCGCAAGTCCACCGTGTCGGACTGGATGGAGATGGAAAAGGACCGCGGCATTTCGGTCGCGTCCTCGGCGCTGCAGTTCGAGTACGCGCCCGACGGCCACGAGGGCGAGCCGTACGTGGTCAACCTGGTGGACACCCCGGGCCACGCGGACTTCTCCGAGGACACCTACCGTGTGCTTTCCGCCGTCGATGCCGCAGTGATGCTTATCGACGCAGCCAAAGGCCTCGAGCCGCAAACCCTGAAACTGTTCCGCGTGTGCAAGGCCCGCGGGCTGCCGATTGTCACCGTGATCAACAAGTGGGACCGCGTGGGCCGCGAGCCGCTCGAGCTTGTGGACGAGATCGTCTCCGAGATCGACCTGCAGCCGACGCCGCTGTACTGGCCGGTGGGCGAGGCGGGCGATTTCCGCGGGCTCGCGCACGTCTCCCGCGACGGCGACATCGACGGGTATGTGCACTTCACGCGCACCGCCGGCGGCTCCACCATCGCCCCGGAAGAGCACTACTCCCCCGACGAGGCCCTGGCGAAAGAAGGCGACGCGTGGGACACCGCCGTCGAGGAGGCGTCGCTTCTGCTTGAGGACGGCGCCGTGCACGACCAGCAGCTCTTCGAGCAGTGCATCACCTCGCCGATCATTTTCGCCTCCGCGATGCTGAACTTCGGCGTGCACCAAATCTTGGACACGCTGTGCGCCATCGCCCCGGCGCCAGAGGGCCGCGCCTCGGACCCGAAGGCCATCGAGGCATCCACCACCACGATGGACGAGCAGCGCGAGGTCGGCGATGACTTCTCCGGCGTGGTGTTCAAGGTCCAGGCCGGCATGGACAAAAACCACCGCGACACCCTGGCATTCATGCGCGTGGTCTCCGGTGAATTCGACCGCGGCATGCAGGTCACGCACGCGCAGTCCGGCCGCAGCTTTTCCACGAAGTACGCGCTCACGGTGTTCGGCCGCAACCGCGACACCGTGGAGACGGCGTACCCGGGCGACATCATCGGCCTGGTCAACGCTGGCGCGCTCGCCCCCGGCGACACGATCTACGCCGGCAAGAAGGTGCAGTTCCCGCCGATGCCGCAGTTCGCGCCGGAGCACTTCCGCACGCTGCGCGCCAAGTCGCTGGGCAAGTACAAGCAGTTCCGAAAGGCGCTGGACCAGCTGGACGCCGAGGGCGTGGTGCAGATCCTGCGCAACGACGCCCGCGGCGACGCCGCCCCCGTCATGGCCGCGGTCGGCCCAATGCAGTTCGAGGTCATGCAGGCCCGCATGGAAAACGAGTACAACGTCGAAACTGTCACCGAGCCGATCCCGTACTCGGTGGCGCGCCGCACCGACGCCGACTCCGCGCAGGAGCTGGGGCGTCAGCGCGGCGTGGAGATCTTCACCCGCACCGACGGCGAGCTCATCGCCCTGTTCGGCGACAAGTGGAAGCTCGCGTTCGTGGAGAAGGAGCACCCGGAGCTGACCATCGAGCCGCTCATCGCGGACTAGCGCTTCGCGGTAAGGAACTCGCGCATCGCAGGCCAGTCGCGTTCCACCTGCGCCTGGCCGGCCGCGTAGTTCGCCCGCAGTTTCTCCGCGTCGAGCTCGGTAGACTCCACTCCCATCGCGTCGGGGAAGAAGATGTAGGCGTTGCCGGCGTCGGCTTCGTCGATAAGCGACTGCTTCGCAGCGTTGTAGATCTCGGGTCGAGCGACCATCGCGTCGGCGACCTTCGGCGTGTTGCGCAGGATGCGGCGCACGGCGCGCTCGCGTTTCTGCGGCCCCTTGACGTAGTCGCGCGGTCGGGTGAGCACAGCGAGGAAACGGGTGTAGCCTGCGGCGCGGGCGGCGTCGATGAGCAAACCGCCCGAGGTTCCCAGCGCGCCGTCGACGTAGGGCACGCCGTCGATTTCGCGCATTTTCATCAGGATTGGCAGCGTCGACGACGTTCGGGCTGCAAGGGCGACGTCCTCCAAGGTGCGCAGGTCGTCGCGGTTGAACGCCACCGTCTCCCCTGTGTCGGCGCGCACCGCCTCAACGTGGACCTCCTCGGTGGTCCGGGTAAACGTGTCGAAGTCGAACGGCAGAACGTCCTCGGATTGCTCGTACGCCCACTCGCCGTTGATCAGGCCCTTGCCCCGCACCACAGAGCGCCAGCCGCCGAATTTGGGGTTGCCAACGAACTCCGTGAAGGCATTCTCGGAGCGCCACGTGTCGCGGGAGGCGAAGTTCAACGCGTGCACCGAACCGGCGGAAATGCCGCCGACCCAGCCGACCTGGACCTCCTCCGCGATGAGCTTTTCCACCACGGGGGCGGTGTACGAGTTGCGGGTGCCTCCTCCTTCGAAGATGAGGGCGGTGTCGCGGGCGTCAATCATGCACGCGAGCCTACGCGCACGGCCTCCCCGATCGCCTCCCACGCGACTTCCGCGAATTCGGCCGTGTCGAGGCGCCCGCAGCCTTCCGGCAGGTGGCCCCAGTACTCGGCGCCGGTGACTTCCGGCAGCTCCTCGACGTTAAGCCGCGTAGGCAGGTCCGGGTTGTCCGGCATGCTGCCGCCGATGAGCCCCAGCACCTCCAGTCCCATGGCGCGGGCGTGGACGCACGTCAGCTCGGCGAGGTTCAAACTACCCAGGCCCAGCGAGGTCACCACCACCAGCGGCGCGCCTGTGGCCTGTGCAATGTCGGCGAGCGTGTAATCGTCTGCGAGCCGCACCAGCAGCCCGCCGGCGCCTTCGACCAGCACCACACGATCCGGGGCGTCGAGGCCACGGATCCATTCGGCGACCTCGTCCAGGCTCGGGGTTTGCATCCCCGCGCGCCGCGCGGCAAGGTTCGGCGCGAGCGGTTCCGGGTAGCGCCACCGCTCGAACGTCTCAATGCCAGCAAGCTTCTCGACGACTGACGCGTCCCCCTGCCCCGGTGCCTCCCCCGTCTGGATGGGTTTGGCGGCCACGACGTCGACGCCGCGGCGCTTGAGCACGGCCGCGACGGCGGCGGTGGCGACGGTTTTTCCCACGTCGGTGTTGGTGCCGGTGATGGCGATGATCATTTCGTGGCCTCCTTGGCTGCTGCCGCAATGCCCCGGCAGATCTGGGCAATCTCTTCTTCTGTGCAGATGTAGGGCGGCATCGTGTAGATCAGCCGGCCGAATGGGCGGATCCACACGCCTTCTGCCATGGCGGCCTCGGTGGTTTCGCGCATGGGCGCGTCGCGTTCGAGTTCGACGACGCCGATGGCGCCAAGCACGCGCACATCCGCCACACCCGGGGTGTCTGCTAACGGGCGCAGTCCGCGCTCGAGGCCGGCTTCGATGCGGGCAACCTGGTCGCGCCATTGCCCCTCCGCCACCATCGCAACCGATTCAGCCGCGACCGCGCAGGCGAGCGGGTTGGCCATGAAGGTCGGGCCGTGCATGAGCGCTTTCGGCTGCATCCCGGACGCGATCGTTTCGGTGGCCATGGTGGCGGCGAGCGTCATGAACCCACCGGTCATCGCCTTGCCCACGCACATGATGTCGGGCACCACGCCGTTGTCCAGTGTGGTGAACAACTGGCCGGTGCGGCCGAACCCGGTAGCGATCTCGTCGGCGATAAGGGGGATACCGGAGGCGTCGCAAAGCTGGCGAAGCCCCACAAGCAGCTCGGGGTCGTGGAAGCGCATGCCGCCGGCGCCCTGGACCACCGGCTCGACGATCACACCGGCGATCTCCGGGGTGATCAGGCGCGCGAACTGTTCGAGGTAGACATCGCGGTCGGCGGCGGACGACCCGCGCACCGGCGGCGCGGGAGCAAATACCTGCGGTTTGAACGCGTCACCCCACATCGCGTGCATCCCACCCTCCGGGTCGCACACGCTCATGGTGGCGAACGTGTCGCCGTGGTAGCCGGAGCGCCAGGTGAGGAAGGTGGTGCGCTCCGGATGCCCCTGCCCGATGGCGTATTGCAGCACCATCTTCATCGCCACCTCCACCGACACGGAGCCGGAGTCGGAGTAGAACACCTGAGAAAACGCCCCGCCGGTCAGCTCCAGCAGGCGTTTCGTCAGCGTCGCCGCCGGCTCGTGGGTGAGCCCGCCGAACATGACATGGCTCATTTTCGCTATCTGCGCCTCCGCCGCCGCGACCAGGCGCGGGTTGGAGTGGCCGTGGATTGCGGCCCACCAGGAGGACATGGCGTCGATGAGCACGCGGCCGTCGCAAAGCGTGATGCGCGCGCCGGAGGCACTGTCGACTGGGTAGGTGAATTGCCCCGGTTCCGCGTAGGGGTGCCAGATGTGGGCTGCGTCGATGTCAGCGATTTCATGGGCGTGCATGAGCTAGAACGTTAGCAGCTCACACCACGATTTGAACGCTGTTCAATACTACGGAGTCAACGCACCACCAGTGACCGCGAGCGTCTCGCCGGAGATGTAGGACGCGGCCTCGGATGCGAGGAAGACGTACGCACCAGCGAGCTCCGCGGGCTGACCCGGGCGGCCGATGTCGGAGTCTTGCGCGAAGTTGTCCACGACCTCCTTGGGCTGCCCCTCGGCCGGCTGAATCACGGTCCAGATCGGCCCCGGCGCGACCGCGTTGACCCGGATCCCCCTGGACGGCAGCAGCTCACCTGACAGGCCCTTGGCCAGGTTGTTGAAGGCAGCCTTGGTCATGGCGTAATCCAGCAGTTCCTTGGACGGCTCGTACGCCTGGATGGAGGTGGAAAAGATGATGGATGACCCTGGCTCCATGTGCTTGACCGCTTCCTTGGTCACACGGAAGGCGGAGTAGATGTTGGTCTTCATGGTGGCGTCGAAATCGGCGTCGGAGATGTTGAGCAGCCCGTCGTTCCACACCTGGCGCGAGGCGTTGTTGACCAGGATGTCAATGCCGCCAAGTGCCTCGATGGTCTTTTCCACCGCGGCGATGCAGTTGTCCAGCTCCTGCAGGTCTCCCGGGATCGCCACTGCTGTGCGCCCTGCGTCCTCGATGAGCTTCACAATGCGCTCCGCGTCTTCCTGCTCCTCCGGCAGGTAGGAGATGGCCACGTCCGCGCCCTCGCGGGCGAACGCGATGGCGGTGGCGGCGCCGATGCCGGAGTCGCCGCCGGTGATCAGTGCGCGTCGGCCATCGAGCTTGCCGGAGCCTTCGTAGGAATCCTGCCCCAGATCGGGCTCGGTGGCCATCTTCACGTCCAGGCCGGGGTTGTCCTGGCGCGGCTCGGAGGGGAATTCGGACGGGTATTTCGTACGGGGATCAATCAGTGTCATGCCACCACGCTACCTGCACGCCGGTGCTCAACCGTCCAAGATTTCGTCTGCCACCCGGTCGGTCCATCGCCGCATCTGCAGCCTTCCTGCAGCGCCCCGGCTGGAGCGCGGCGGCGCCTGGATGCAGCGGCGCGAATCCATCCCCGCCTGCAACTCCTTCGCGCGTAGCACCTCGGCGTCGATTTTCACGCCCATCAGCAGCACCACGTTCATCGTCCACACCAGCACCAAAACGGCCAGCACCGTTCCAAACGCGCCGTAGGTGCTGCGAACCCCCACAAGCTTCAGGTACCACCCAAAGCCCACCCACAGCCCGCTGGCCACGATTAGTGCGAGCGCCGAGCCGAGTGTGAGCACCCGGAACCGCCCGGGCCGCACGTTCGGGGTGAAATGGTAGAGCACGCTGACCAGCGCGACTGCCACCACCGCGATCACGGGGCCGCGCAGGTAGTCCCACACGGGCAGGAAGATCGAGGTGAGGTACTCCAGCTCGTCTTCCAACCGTAGTGGGCGTGCCAGTGGTCCGAGGACTGCGTTGACGATGCCGTCGGTAAGCAGCGCCCCCAAAATGATCACCACCGCGCCGATGACGAGCACCAGGGTGACCAGCCACATCGTCGCCCACGTCACCACAATCGGGCGGCCTTCAGTGCGGCCGTACATCAGGTTCGCGTTACGCGAAAACGACCGCACGTAGCCCGACGCGGACAGCAGCGAGATCAGCACCGAGACCACGAGGGCGATCGTGCTTTGCGACGGCGTCCCAACAATCGAAAGCACCAACGCCAGCGCATCTTCTTGCAGCTCCGCCGGAACGTACGAGCGGATCAAATCGGCCAGCAGCGAATCTGGGGCGTCCTCCTCGCGCGGCATGAGCAGGCTGAAGATGGAGTACGACGCCAGCAGCATCGGCGCGAGCGACAGCAGCGTGTAGTACGTCATCGCTGCGGCGCGGTCCACCATGGCGTCGTTGGAAAAATCGGTGACGATGCGGCGCAGCACTGACTTCCAGCCGGCGCGCGTGAGCCGGGTGCCAAGCGGGGAGGCGTAGTCGTGCGGGGAGACAACCACGTCGCCGGTGCCGTACGGCATGACCAGCTCAGCGCGGTAAGAGGTGCCCTTTTCTGCCATGTCAGACACTGTAACCGGGGTGTGGCGCGGATACTGTACGCGGGTTCCCAGCGTTTCCAAATCTGTGGATAACTCCCCGCCCCGCGCAGGGTTATCCACAGATTTCGTTCATGGGGGCTTGCGGAGTTGCTTTTTGCGTTTAGGTTTCCCCGCATGAGCTTCCGACACTTCGTCCAAAACCGCCCGACCGTCGACCACCTTGAAAACTTTGACCGCGAGACCGCACTTTCCATCGGCATGAGCCCGACCACCGCCACCGCCTGGCAGCAGCTGGAGGCTGTCTACTTCGGACGCACCAGACACGTCAAGCAGCAGCGCAAAGCCTTGAACAGAGCCCGCGAAGGGGACTTTTCCGTGGAACAGCTGGCTATGATCGAGCGCCGCCTAAAACCCATCGCGCATGAAGGCACGCGCTGGCGACTGCGCTTGGCGCTGCTCAAGGCATCGAAGCGGTACAAATCACTCGAACGCGCCGCAAAGAATCTGATCCCGGTGAAGAAGAAGCCGCGGAAGGATTCGATCTCGTTTTCCAAGTCCATCGATGGCAAGCGGGTGCTGCACATCATCTTCGACGAACGATTCCTCGCCGACCTCGAAGCCGCTCTGCGCCGCGGCATCGACACCTCCAAACCCGCCGGCCCGCAGATGCTCGAACGCTTCGTCGCATTGCTTCGCGACGGCGACTCCGTCCCCGCCGCCTGCCCCACCCCGCTGATTCTCGTGCCACTCGACGACCACGTCCGCATCCTCGCCGGCGACGGCGACGAGACAATCCTGGGTCTGACCGACGGCACCACCATCACCGGCGCCGAGTACCTGCAGTACCTCGCCGGCGACACCCTCCAGGTCGCGCTATTCCACCCGGAGGAAGGCGCGGTGAACCTGTATCAGGGCCAACGCCACGCAAACCGGAAGCAGCGCATCCTGGCCAAGGCGACCTCACCGGTGTGTCTGGTGCCCGACTGTCGCCACGCCGCCGACCACTGCGAAGTGCACCACGTCGTGCCCTGGAAGCACGGTGGCGAGACGAACATGAACAACCTGGCCATGCTGTGCCCGTACCACAACCGGACGAACGACGATGACGCGCACATCAACAAGCGCGGCCGCGTGCGCTTCATCGGCGGGATGCCGGTGTGGGTCTCGCCCAGGGGGTACGCGGTGCCCAATCCGTACCACCAGTTCGGGGCGATGCGCCTGCTCTTTCACTAACGGCGGCCCTATACACTCGGCGGGCATGGGATTTCTCAGTCGCGCACGGCAGCTTTTAGGCCTCGGGCATACGCCGCTGGTGGATTTTCCGGACCGGTTTGAACCTTTGGACGTCGATAGGCTTGCGGTGCACACCGCGAAACTCTCCCCCGACACCGAGGAGAAGATGGTTATCGTGACCACCACGGCGGCCGCGCTCGATCGCATCGCCGCCGGCGGCGCGGTGCAGCTGCGGCACGAAGGCGAGCGCGACGTCACTTTCGTGCCGGTGGACCGGGAGGCCGTGCCGGTGCTGGACCCGAAGCTCGGGTGGATCATTCCGGTGACGCCCGCGACCGCTAAAGAGCTCGCCGAATTGCCGAAAGGCCCAGGCGAGCACGAACTATCCGCGCTGCACCTGGGCCTGATTCTGGAGTAGCTAGAGCAGGCCGATCCAGCTCCAGTACGTCGCCGACAACAACAGGATGAGCAGGTAGCCCACGATCGTCAGCGGAATGCCGGTGCGCAGGAACTGCTTGGAGGTGAACGCGCCGGTGCCGTAGGCCAGCATGTTCTGCGGCGCGGAGACCGGCAGCAGGAAGCCGAAGCAGATGACAAACTGCTGGATGATCACGAAGCCGATGCCGTTGTTGGGCACGTCCAGGGTGGCCGCCAGCGCGATGAACACCGGTATCAGCGCGGAGGCCAGCGAGGTCGCCGAAGCGAAGCCCAGGTGGATGAGGATGTTAAACAGGCTCACCAGCGCGATCGTGGCCAGAATCGGCATGGATGCCAGGCCGATGGCACCAAACGTGGACTCCGACAGCCAGGTTGCAGCGCCCGTGTCCAGCAGGAACTTGCCCAGCGAGATGCCGGCGGCGAAGACGACCAGGGTGCCCCAGTTGATGTGCTCTTGCGCGTACTTCCAGTCCATCACGCCGATAATCGGGGTAAGCATGATACCCACCGCGACGATGGTGATGGTGGCGGAGCTGATCGGGTGCAGCACGCCCTCTGTCGCCCAGAACAGCAGCAGCGCGACTGCGATTGCGGTGAGGCGCTTCTCGGCGCCGGTCATCGGGCCCATCTCTGCAAGCTGCTTCTCGACGAGCTCACGCCCGCCCTCAATCTCCTCAGCCTCCGGCTTGATCGCCCAGCGCATGATGAAAAACAGCGCGATCGACATCAGCACAGACCACGGCGCGGCCCACAGGAACCACTGGCCCCAGGAGACGGTTTGGCCCAGTTGGTCCTCGATGAAGCCGACGGCCACCAGGTTCTGCGCCGCGGCGGTCTTGATGCCGACGTTCCAGATGGACACCGCCTGCGTCGCGGTAATCACCAGCAGCGCCGCCAGCTTCGACTCTTTGGCCAGGCCGAACGCGGCGACCATGCCCATCAGGATCGGCACCACAGCGCCGGCGCGGGCCGTTGCGGAGGGGACGAAGAACGCCAAGATGATGGAGATGGCAATCGCGCCGATGACGATGTGGGACACCTTCTCGCCCGCAGTCTTGAGCACGTAGAGCGCCAGCCGGCGGTGCAGCCCCGTGGCCTGCATGGCCGTGGCCAGCGCGAGCGCGGCACCTACCAGTGCCACCGCGGACGAGGAGAAGCCGCTCATCGCGATGCTCAGGCCCTTGGACGCGCCGACCGCCTGCCCGGTCTCCGGGTCTGTCGCAAAGGTGAGCATGATCGCGATGAGGCCGACGATGATCACGGCGGAAACCGAGTAGGACACCGCCTCGGTGACCCACATGATCACGGCGAAGGCCAGCATGCCGAGTGCGATCTTTGCCGGCATGGCCAGTCCCGCGATCGGCAGCATCACCACGACGCCGAGTGCCACAAACGCCAAGATGAACGCGATGATCTTGCCGGTGTTGCGTTCTTTTTCCACGGGTTGTTGCTCTGTGCTTGCTGCAGGTGTGACTGCTGTGGTCACTGTGCCCCTCCTTGATTCGGTTGTTATATACCTGACGCTAGTCACTCCTATAAGGCCTGCAAAATGGGATGTTCGTACGGTTAGCCGGAGGTGCGCTAAGAAGCGGGCGTAGCATCGGCGGCATGAATCTGAGCTCGCAGCTGACCTACAACATGCACCACGGCGCGGAAGATCTGCGCATCATGCTGACCACCGACATCACGAACAATTTCCTGCCCGCGTCCTGGCAGGAATCGCTTTCTGACCTCAGCCTTTCCGTGATCGGCCTGTGGGATTCGATTGTGCGCGGCGTCGGGGTGCTGCTGTGACGCAGCAGCACCTTACCGAGCGCTTCCTGCGCTACGTGCGCACCGAAAGCCAGTCCGACGCCGCCGCGGCCGCGGTCCCCTCCACCGACAGCCAGTGGGCGTTTGCGCGAATGCTTGTCGGCGACCTCACGGCCGCCGGCGCCACCGACGTGCATCTGTCGGACACGTGCGTGGTCACGGCGAAGATCCCGGGGGCGGGCACGGGGCCGTCGATAGGCTTTTGCTCGCACATGGACACGGTGGACGTGAACCTCTCCCCCACGGTAAACCCGCAGGTGACCGAGTACGCGGGCGGCGACCTGCGCCTGGGTGAGACGTGGATGCGCGCCGACGAGCACCCCGAACTCGCAGCCTATGTCGGGCAGACGATCCTGCATACCGACGGCACGAGCGTGCTCGGCGCCGACGACAAGGCCGGCGTCACCGCGATCATGGAGGCGGTCACCGCGCTTGGCGGCCAGGCGCCCGCGGGGGATGTCTACGTCGCGTTCGTGCCCGACGAGGAGATCGGACTGCGCGGCGTGCGCACCATCGACTTTGACCGCTTCCCCGTCGACTACGCCTACACCGTCGACGGCGGCGAGCTCGGCGAGGTGGTGGAGGTGACGTTCAACGCCGCCACCGCCACCATCGCGATCCAAGGGGTGAGCGCGCACCCGATGAATGCGAAGGGCAACCTGGTCAACCCGATCACGGTCGGCATGGACTTCGTTTCCCGGCTGGATCCGTTGGAAACGCCCGAGCACACCGAGGGCCTCGAGGGCTACATCTGGTGCAATCACATCGAGGGCAACCAGTCCACCTGCACGCTGAGCCTGAGCATCCGCGACCACGACCGGGCCAGCTACGAGGAGAAGAAGAAGCGGGTGCGTTTGCTTGCCGACGAGCTCGCCCACGCCCACCCCCGCGCCACCGTCACCTGCACCATCGAGGACGTCTACGGCAACATCTCGGACGCGAAAACGCCGGACAACGCCGTGGCCTCGCAGCGTTTGCGCGCGGCAATGGAGCGGCTGGGCATCGAGGCCAAGGAGCTGGACATGCGCGGCGGCACCGACGGCGCGTGGCTGTCCAACCAGGGCATTTACACGCCGAATTACTTCACTGGGGCGCACAACTTCCACTCGATCTACGAGTTTCTGCCAGTGCCGTCGCTGCAGCGCTGCTACGAGCTCACGCTCGCGCTCATGCGCGGCGAGTAGCCAGGAAAGTCCCTCCCAGCTGGGATTATAAGGAGTATAAAGAGCTCCGCGTGTATAAAGAGTATAAAGACTCTAGGAGGCACGGATGCGCAATCCCTTTATCCCCACGTTCGGCGTCTCCCCCATTGTGCTCGGCGGCGACGACAACCTCACGCGCAGCTTCGGCGCCGGCCTCGACGGCGGGCCGGGCGACCCACGACGGACCCTGCTCATCTCAGGCCCGCGCGGCATCGGCAAGACGGTCGCGCTCAACGAACTCGAAGACGAAGCCACCGGCCACGGCTGGATCGTGTTACGCGCCCAGCCCTATGACCTCATTGACCCTTTGGTCGCCACCGTGATCCCGCAGGCGCTCGCCGCGGTACGTCAACAGGACCCGGAGCGGCGCCGCATCACTGGTGTGACGGTCTCCGGCATCGGCGGATTTTCAACCACCACCGCCCCGGGCGACAAACCCGCACCATCGTTAATCGGTTCGCTCAACACACTTTGCGACGAGCTACCGCCCGAATCCGGTGCTCTGATCACCTTGGACGAAGTCCAAAGCGTCGCCGCGAATGAGCTGTGGCAACTTACTGCGGCGGTGCAGGATCTGCGCCGGGACGGGCGCGACATCGCCTTCGCCGCAGCCGGATTGCCTGACGGCGTGGAGTCGCTACTACAACACCCGGGCACCACATTTCTGCGGCGCGCCCAGCACGCCGTGCTCGCACCAATGACACCAACAGAGACGCTTTCGGTACTGAGGGACACCGCTGCGCAGGGGGCAGTCGACATCCCTCACGAGGTGCTCACGGACGCCGCAGAGCTGACCCGCGGCTACCCATTTCTCATCCAGCTCCTCGGATACCACCTGTTTGAACGGGCGAGCCGCCGGGACCAGCTCGTTTCCCACGACGACCTTGTGGCAGTTACCCCGGACGTGCTGCAGACACTTGGCGATTTGGTCCACCAACCGGCGCTTTTACACCTGCCCGCTGCCGAACTCGAATACCTCGAGGCGATGGCCGAAGTACAGGACGGCCACCAAGCGGTGCCGAGTTCAGCTGTAGCGCAGCAGTTAGGCAAACGCGTGCAGCAAGTCTCCATGGTGCGGCAGAAGCTCATCGACCGAGAGTTGATCTACTCCCCTCGCCGTGGCGCGCTCAACTTCGTTATCCCCCACATGGGCCACCACCTCAAACAACGCGCCACGCGCGACTCCGGCTGGGACTAGCCCCACACAATCATTTTGCACACACTGCGCAAGTTTGCGTACTGTGTGCAACATGTCTGAATTCCTCTACCGGCTCGGAAGCTGGTCATATAGAAAAGCCTGGCCTTTCTTGGCCGTCTGGCTCATTCTGTTGGGTGCCCTTGGTTTCGGCGCCGTGAACTTCGCAAAATCTCCCAGCCCAACCTTTTCCATGCCCGACATGGACTCCACCGTCACGCAGGAGGAGATGAACGAGCGCTTCGGCACCGACGAGGACGCGATGAGCGTGCCCTCCGGCAGCGTCGTGATCAAGGCGCCGGAGGGCAAAACACTCAAGGACCCGGAGGTGATGGCTGAGGTCGACGCGATGCTCGACGAGCTCAAGGCCACCGGTGATTTCCGCGAGCCGGAAGCGATTGTCAACCCGGTGCTCGCTGCCGGCGGCATGGCCCAGCAGATGGGCGAGGCTAAGGCAGCCCAGGGCATGCCCCAGGAGCAGATCGACGCCGACCTCGCAGCCCTGTCGCCGCTGAGCCCGGACGAAACCACCGGCACCGTGTCCGTCACCTTCACGGACGACACCATCATGGACATCCCAGAGGAGTCCCTGGACGAGGTCGAGAGCATCCTCGAGCGTTACGACGAGACCGATCTCACCGTGAAGTACAACGGCAACGCGTTCAGCGGTGCTGGCGAGATGGACGGCACCTCAGAGCTCATCGGCATGGCCGTCGCCGCGATCGTCCTGCTGGTCACCTTCGGTTCCCTGGTTGCGGCCGGTCTGCCGCTGATCGCCGCTGTTGTGGGCGTCGGCGTGGGCATCCTCGGCGTGCAGCTGGGCACGCTGTTTACCGACTCGATCTCGGATATGACACCGACGCTGGCGTCCATGATCGGGCTTGCCGTGGGCATCGATTACTCCCTGTTCATCGTCGCGCGCTTCCGCAACGAGCTGATTTCGTCGTCCGGCCTCAACAACCTGTCGCCGAAGGAACTGGCGCAGGAGCTAAAGAAGATGGACAAGGCGACGCGCGCACACGCCATGGGCATGGCGCTGGGCACGGCGGGCGGCTCCGTCGTCTTCGCAGGTACGACGGTGCTTATCGCGCTGGCCGCCCTGTCGATCATCCGCATCCCGTTCCTGACCACCATGGCGCTTGCCGCCGCGGCAACCGTCGCCATCGCCGTCCTCGTGGCGCTGACGTTCCTGCCGTCGCTGCTCGGCCTGCTGGGCACCCGCGCGTTCGCGATCCGCATCCCCGGCCCGAAGGTGCCGGATCCGGAGGACGAGAAGCCGACCATGGGCCTGCTTTGGGCCCGCCAGATCCGCGCCCGCCCCTGGCTCAACCTCATCGCCGGTGTGCTGTTGCTGGGCATCCTCGCTATCCCCGCCGCCAACCTGCGCCTGGCCATGCCGACGGACGGCACCGCGAAGCTCGGCTCCCCGCAGCGCGAGGCGTACGAGCTCATCGACGACGCCTTCGGCCACGGCCGCAACGCCCCGATGATCGCGTACGTGGACACCGCTGAGGTCGCGGAGCAGGACCGCATGGGCGCCTACCAGACGCTGCTGCAGGATTTCTCCGGCACCGAGGGTGTGGTCAACGCGCAGATCGTGCAGACCACCGAAAACTTCGACGCCGCCCAAATCCTGATTACGCCGAACTCGGGAGCGACCGACCAGGCAACCACCGACACACTGGAACGCCTGCGCGAGTTCCAGCAGCCGTTCGAGGACGAAACCGGCGCCACGTTTGGCATCACCGGCATCACGCCGATCTTCGACGACATCTCGCAGATGCTTTCCAACGTGCTGGTGCCCTACATCGCCATCGTTCTGGGGCTTGCATTCATCGTGCTGATGCTGGTGTTCCGCTCCATCTGGGTTCCGCTGATCGCCGCGCTCGGCTTCGGCCTGTCCATGGCAGCCACCTTCGGCGTGACCGTGGCCATCTTCCAGGAAGGGATGTTCGGCCTCATCGAGGACCCGCAGCCGCTGCTGTCCTTCCTGCCCATCATGCTCATCGGTCTCACCTTCGGTCTGGCCATGGACTACCAGGTCTTCCTGGTC
>NZ_KV835975.1:130019-144405 GCF_001838175.1 Corynebacterium sp. HMSC034A01
GGCCATGGACTACCAGGTCTTCCTGGTCACCCGCATGCGCGAGGGTTACGTCTCCCGCGGCAAGACCGCCGGCAACGCGGTGGCGAACGGATACAAGCACGGCGCGCGCGTGGTCACCGCGGCCGCGCTGATCATGATCTCGGTGTTTGCGGCGTTCGTGCTCATGGACGAGCCGTTCATCAAGGCCATGGGCTTCGCGCTCGCCGCAGGTGTGCTTATCGACGCTTTCGTGGTCCGCATGACCCTCATCCCGGCCACGATGTACCTGCTCGGCGACCGTGCGTGGAAGATCCCCGGCTGGCTAGACAAGGCGCTGCCGAACCTGGACATCGAGGGCGAGAAGCTGCACCAGTCGCAGCCGCAGCAGTCTGAGCCGGTTACGGTGTAGCCATGAGTCTTCGCGAGGAGATGAAGGCGGCGACCCGGCGCGCCATCTCGGAGGCGACCGCGGCCCTGCTGCTCGAGGAGGGCACGGCCGCAGCCACCGTCGCGCGGGTCTCCGAGCGCGCGGGCGTGTCGGCGAGGACGTTCCACAACTACTTCGCCGACATTGACGAGGCGCTCGAAGAGTTCCTGCGCAAGGTCTTCGCCGCCATCGCCGAGCAGATCGCGGCGCTGCCGGAGGAGCTCTCGGCCGCCGAAGCCATCGAGGCGATCATCATCGACGCGCTCAGGGAGGACGGCTTCGAGCTCTACTCCGCATCCACCCTGGTGCTCCTGAGCGATCGCACCCGCGCTGAATCCGGCACTCCCCCCGCCGAGGAGACCATGCGCGACATCGCGCAGCCGCTGGTTGTGGCTGTGCGCGAGCGCACCCCCGGCGCGACAGCGTTCGACGCGGAGGTACTGCTCAACGCCTACGGCATCGCGGGCGCCACCGCGGTGAAGGCCTACTTGGCGCTGCCGGAGCCGCGCACGCCCGACGACGGCCGCGCGCTGGTCCGCCGCGCATTCGAGGTGCTGCGCGACATGCGCTAGCTGCGCTTGATGCTGGTGATCTTCTTGCCGCGGGCCAGTTCGTCGACAAGCAGGTCCATCTGGCGGATCTTGCGCATGAGATCCTCGTCGACCTCCTCGACGCGAACGCCGCACACCTTCCCGGTGATCAAATCGGCGTTCGCGTTGAGCGCGACCGTCTCGAAGAACTCGCGCAGCGTCTTCCCCGACGCCGCCTCCGATTCCAGCTCCTCCGGCGCAAGACCGGTGAACCAGCCGAGCACGTCGTCCAACTCGTCGCGAGTGTGCCCCTTGCGCTCAACTTTGGCCAGGTAGTTGTTGTAAATGTCGCCGAACGGGTAGGCGTAGACCCGCTCCAGCTTCGCCTGCTCATCCATACCCGCCACACTATCGCCTCCCGCGGTTCCATCGCGGATGCGCATTTTCATGGGCATACGGGCTCTTGTGCGCGGGGTGTGGGTGGCTTTAGTGTCGTCGATAAGCGGGAGCAGGGGGCTCCCGCACGACACCTAGGGGGGACCCATGCGATTCGACACCTACGAGCTTTATTACCTGGACACCTACGACGAGGAAGCCGCGGATCTCGCCGACGATCTCGGGATCGAGGCGGACAACCCGTACTTCGATGAGGACATAGCAATCCACCTCGACGCCGACTACGTCATCGACAACGGTCTGCGCGTCGCCGTGATCGTGCACGACATCGACTCGCACGAGGTCGAGCTCGCGATGCTGCAGCCCGGCAGCCCGCAGGCGCCTGAGTGGTACTCGCCCGAAGACGCCGCGAACGTGGTCGCCGAGCTGGGCCGTGTGCTCGTCGCGCTCGACGACAAAACCGTGAAAATCGTGGACCCGCAAGACCCGGCGTTCGCGCTGAAGCGCCGCGCGTCGTTCCAGGCGGAGGACATGACAACCGCCACAGTGGCGATGCTGCAGGACTCGCAGGACAACGCGCTCTACACCACGTTTTGCATCGAGTTCCGTCCGAATATGCACTCCGATTTCACGTTCCCGGTCGCGATCTTCGCGTTCGACCCGCGTGTGGGCAGGCTTTCAGGGCACATGCTTCTCGACGACAACCCGTTCGCCCCGCCCACCTTCAACCGCGCCCAGAAGAAAATCGTGGCGCGCAGGATCAACGACATCCTGGAATCCATCCACACGGCCATGCGCGAAGAGCGCACGATCAGCCCGTTTAAGAACCTGGGGCCGCAGTTCCGCTCCGAGGGCCTGCCGTCGATGGAGGCGGTGGACACCCACCACGCCATCGACCAAGCGCTGGAGTACCTTGAGCAGTGGTGGAGCGAGCGGGCGTCCTAGAAGCGCTCGTTCGGCACGATGATCGCGCGGCCGGCGACTTGGCCGTCGACGAGCTTCTGGTAGGCGTCCAGCCCCTCGTCTAGCGAGTAGGTGGTGTACTGCGGTTCCAAGTGACCCTGCTGGAGCAGCGAGACCAACTCGCCGAGCTCAGGCAGCGTGCCCCAGTAGGTCTTGACCAGCTCCGCCTCGTACGGCTCCTTGTACCACTGCCAACCGTAATCGCTGCCGGCGGTGCCAAGGCCGACGATGGACACCCGGCCCTGTTTGGCCACGGTTTTCATCGCGGTCTCCACGGTGGGCCCGATGCCGACCATGTCGAAGACGGCATCCACTCCCCGCCCGCCGGTGAGCTCGCGGATCTTCGCGGCCTGGTCGTCGCCGGAGGCCACAGTGATCGCGCCGTGCTTTTCCGCTTCGCGCAGCGCTTCTTCCTTCGTGTCGGTGGCGATGATCGTCGCGCCGGTCATGGCTTTGAGGATCTGCACCGCGAGCAGCCCCAGGCCGCCCAGGCCGATCACCAGCGCCGACGAGCCCGCCTTGTTCAGCTTCGGCAGCGCCAGCTTGATTGCGTGGTACGGGGTCAAACCGGCGTCGGCAAGCGCGGAGGCCTTCACCGGGTCCGCATCTCCCAGCGGCACGAGGTTGCGCGCCGGAACCACGACGTACTCGGCCATGCCGCCGTCGCGGCCCAGTCCAATGCCTAGGTAGCCGACCTCAGCAACGTTTTCGCAGAACGTGTCCTGGCCGACCATGCAGAACCGGCAGTAGCCGCAGCCGACCGGGCCGTAGACCACGTACGCGGCGCCGCGCTCGATTCCGTCGACGCCTTCACCGATCTCGTCCGCCCAGCCTGCGACTTCGTGGCCGAGGGTAAACTGCGGCGCGCACAGCGGGTTGGTGCCCTCGACAAAGTCGTCGAACACGGCAACATCGGAGTGGCATGCGCCCGAGGCGGCGACTTTCAGCACCACTTCGCCGGGGCCAGCGGTGGGCTTGTCTACGTCAACGATCTGCGGGAATGTTTGGTAGTCGGTGTAGCGGATGGCCTTCATGGGGTGGGGCTCCTTTGGTCGTCGATAGGCAACCTGCCCCACCCAGCGTAACTACGGAAGCAGTCCTTGGCTGTGTGCCCAGCCGAACCCGGCCGCGCCGAGGCCGATAAGGCCCAGCAGCACGCCAATGATGATCGCGGTCGGCGACTCGGAGCTGCCGGAGGGCTTCTCGCTTTGCGACGGCTCCGCCTTCTTCTGCGTAGGCGCCGGCGCGGGCGCAGGCTTCGCCGTCGCAGTCGAAGTCTCCACCTTCGCGGCCTTCAGACGCTGGCGGGCGAACGCTTTCAGGTTCTCGTCCGCGTCGGAAGCCAGGACCTCTTTGAGCACCTTGTCCATCTCCTCCGGGGTGTATTCGAGCGCGGAGATGTTGAAGGTGTCGTCGAAGACCTGGGCGCCCTCGGAATTAGACACGGTGACGTGCAGGGGCACCACCGGGTTGTCGATGAACACTGCCGGGGAGACCTCGATATCCACCGGGGTGATGTAGTTCGAGTCGCCCTTGGCAAAGTAGCTGTCCTTGAACTGGCCAACACCGTAGTCCGCGACCACCGTGAAGGTGTCGTCGGTGGACCCTAGGTTGCGCAGCTCGCCCTTGATGATGTTGGTGTCCGCGTGGGTGACGATGCCGTTGTCGTTGTGCAGGCTGCGGGCGAGGCTGAAGCCGACCTTGCCGTCGTTTTTGCCGGTGGCGGCTGCGGCGGAGATCAGTTCGTTGACCTCGGCGCGCTCTTCGTCGGCGAGCACGTCGGGGGCATCGGGGGCGTCGATGGCGTTGTCGTAGTCGCGCACGCCCTGGCCAATGAACTCGGTCTTGAACAGCAGGTTGTCCCAGTCCGACGGGATGACGTAGTCGAACTGGCTCTCTTCCGGCTTGAAGCGGGACTTGTCTTCTGAGTTGGGAATCTTCTCGGTGGTGCGCACTTCCTGGTCGGAGAAGTTGAACTCGGAGAACTGGTAGGCGTAGCTCATGGTGGACTTGTAGGAACCCAGCCAGTCGTAGCCGGGGCGGTAAAACTCCGCCGACGGGTCCTTGGTGTCCACGAAGCGCACGAAGCGCTGGGCGGTGTTGTCGCGGGTTTCGCGGCCCCAGTGCATCAGCCCCAAGGTGTGGCCGAACTCGTGGAGGATGGTGTTGCGCAGAAGCTCGTCGCTGTTGGTCACGTCGCCGGAGACGAAGAAGGTGGAACCGTTGACCTGGCCTAAGCCGGTGACGTTTCGCTTGGCGCCTTCGTCGAAGCGGGTGCCGATCAGCGCGGAGCGGAACACAGAGCGGCGCGCGCCGAGCAAGCGTTCGGCCTGGTCCTCCAGCTTTGTAGTGCGGCCCTCCTCGTCGAGGCCGCCGAAGTACTCCGCGGTGTAATCCTCGGTCTCACCGCCCTTGCGCTCTTTCGCGGTCATGCTGGCCATGGATTCGCTGACGTAGTGCTTACCAGCGTCGATGTGCAGGTTGATCCCGTTTTCATCGAAGAGGTCTTCCAGCTCTTTGAAAAGCGACGGGTTCGGCGCGTAGCTCTTCGTGTTCGCGGTGGCGCAGGCGGCGAATTCGGCGAACTCGGACAGGTTGGCGGCGAAGCTTTCAGTGCGGTCGCAGCCGATCGTTTTCCACTCGGACTTCATCCAGTTGACCTGCAGGAACAGGTCTTTGCGGTCGGGGTCTGCGCCCCAGCGTTGGATGGGCAGGTACGTGCCGTCGGCAAGCCTGAGCCCTTCGGCTTCCCAGGAGTCGCGCAGCCCGTCGCCGTCGGTGTCGAGGGCAGAGTCCTGGGTGCTGATTGCCACGGACATGCCTGCGCTTATCGACGCCCCCGGGGCCACCGTGCGCTCCCACCTCGCCGCCTGGTGCTTGACACCGTTGTTCGCGCCCGAAAGAGCCGCCGCCTTGGTGGCACCCGTGGCCACAATGTCCGGCGCGGTGAAACGCACGTCGGTGATGTAACCGCCGGCCTTCGGCTGCATAACCAGGCGGTCGCCATCCTGGTTGGCGGTAATGCCGGCGTACATCGGCAGCGCATTGTCCAGGTCGATGCCCACATCAGCCGCGTTCTGCCCGGTGTTTTCCACAGTCACGGTGACGTCGACCTGGCCGCCGTCGATGCGGTAAGTGCGGGTGATAAGCAAGTCGGTTTGCTGCAGGGTGTAAGTGAGCACGTCCGCGGTGCCGTCGGTGGTCACCTTCGGCTTCGCAAACAGGTCGGGAACCACCACGTCGCCGTTCGTGCGCACCTCCATGGAGGTGTCGAACTGGTGGTTATCCGCCTGGGACGCGGGGTGCGAGTACTCGAACCGGCCCGTGCCACGCGGGGTGATGAAGCCGTTGATGAACGGCTCGGTGGCGCTGGAGTTGCTCACGGTCGCATCCGGCTGAGTGGTGCCGAGTGTCACCTTCGCGTCGGCGACCGGCGCCATAGGTGCGGTGGTCGCCGCGAGTGCAGCGCACAGCGACACTGCCAGTGTTTTCTTCGAAATCCTCATGTCAGTGTCCTTTTCTAAAATCCGTAGTGCTTCAGCTGCGCCCGAATGGCGTCCTGGTTGAGGAAGGCCGCCCAGCCCACACCCGCGATCATCGCTAGCAGGCCGAGCACCACCGCGATCCAGCCGGCGGAGACAGACGAGCCCGAGGACGTACCGTTCTGCTTTGCCGCCGGGGTCGGCGAATCGGTGGCGGTGAACGCGTACTCCACAATTTTTGTCGATCCGTCCGGGAACGTCACCTTCATCGGCACCTTCAGCACGGTGCCCACCGGCACGTCGCTGTTCGGCTTCGCGGTGAGCTCGCCGGTAGCCCGGTCGTAGAAAACTTGCCAGCCGTCGTGGTCGAACTCCGCCAGCTTGGCGTTGTGGTTGAGCCCGGTGCGCACCGTCGCGGCTTCGCCGATCTCGGCGGTGACCCCAGCCGCTCGCGGGATGAAGCGGGCTGCCTCCGAGGCCGCCGTGACCTGCGCGGTGATCTCCTCGGTGCTGCCGTCCGCGTAGCGCACGCGCACCGTCACCGTGTACGGGGTGTCCAGTTGCGCGTCGGCGGGAAGCTCGATCTTCAGCGCGCCTGTTTGCTTATCGACGCCCACGTTCCGCAGTCCCCCGCCATCCACCACGGCAAACGTGGTGCCAGCCGGCACGGAGCCCCTCAGTTTGACGGTCGCGGTGCCGCCAGGCGCTGCCGAGACATCGGCGTACGAGGGGGAATGGGCGGCGGAGAGGGCGGAGCTCGTCGATACGCGAACGCTCGCAGTAAGCTTTGCGGAAGACCCGTCGGCGAAGTACGCGATGACCGGCACCTTCACCTCACCGTGCTGCGGCGCGAAAACTCGCAGGTTGCCGGTGTGCTCGTCCACGATGACGACCCAATCGCCCAGCGGCTGCGAGCGATCCACCTCAAACGTGGTGCCCTCCGGCAACACCGCGGCGCCGGTGCGCAACACAGTGATGCCCTCGCCGGGGCGCACCGACAAGCCCTCCTCGTAACCCAGCTCAATGGTGTCCGCGAGGAGCGGATCGCCGATTTCCACCTCAGCGATGTAGGTGCGGGAAGAACCGTCCGGGAACGTCACCTTCACCGGAATCTCCCGGATGCCGGGTGCCGCGTCCTTCGGCGGGGTGAAGGTGAGGCGGCCGTTGTTATCGACGCGAACCCAGTCCGCGTAGGCCGGGTCCACCTCAAAACGGGTGCCTTCCGGGAGGCGGCGATCGGCGTACACGAACGGGCCGTCAGTGACCGTCGCGCGCGGACGGCCAGCCTGACGCGTCGCCCCCGCCGGCACCGGAATCAGCGGGAAACGCACCTCGTGCTGCTGCGCCATCGGGGTTGGCTCATCCACCTCGACGGTAATGGTGTGGGTCTCGCCCGAATCGTCCTGGACCTCCACGCGGTACTCGCCCGGCGCCGTGTTGCGCGGCGGCCTAGCGACGACCGTGCCGTCCCCCTCCACCGAAATCCAGCTCTCCTCCGCAGGGAGCTGTGTGGTGGTGCCGTCGGGCTTGATCTGCGTGACAGCGCTGGTGCGGAAGTTCGGCGGTGTTGTGGTGTCGCCGGTGCGAGTCGGCGCGGTGACCTGGGTCTGGCCGGGCTTGACCACCACCCGGTCCCAGTTGAACTGGGCCTTCGGCTTATCGGGATTAACCACGAACCCGGGCAGCTGGACCTGCTCCCCCGCCTTCACGGTGACATTTGCGGGCGGCGGCGCGACGTGGCCTGTGGGCACGCCGACGGTGACCGTGTAGTCGCCCGGCGGCAGGTCGTTGAGACGGAAGGTCCCGTCCTTAGCCACTTGGGCGGTGGACTCCTTACCGTTTGCGTCGCGAGCCGTCACCGTGGCACCCGGCACCGGCTTACCAGTGGGATCGGTGACTTTGCCGGCCACGGATCCGACCGTCGGCGCCGGCGGCTGCGTCGTCGGGGCCGGGGTCGCGGTCGTGAACGTCGGCAACGGTTTCGGCGTCGGCGTTGGGGTCGGTGACGGTTCTTGAGTCGGTGTCGGCTTCGCGGTCGTAAGCTTCGGCGTCGTGGGCGACGGCTTCGGTGCCGGTGCTGAAGTCGACGGCAGAGCAGATGTAGTCGGCGTCGGGGTGGGTGCAGAAGTCGTCGGTTTCGGCGTCGGCTTCGGGGTCGGTGACGGTTTCGGCGTCGGGGTCGGCTTCAACGCAAGAGGAAAGTCCACTTCGACCCCGTTGACCGTCACGTTCTTCTGCTGCGGCGCAGGACGAAGATACTGAGTCGGACTCGCAGTGACCTCGATGGTGGTCGTGCCGGTGGGTACACCAGCAATCGAGTACTTGCCCTCAGCATCAGTCCGCGCCGACAGACCACCAGCGGTCACCGTCACACCCGCAACACCCTTGCTGTCCGGACCAAGCACCCGGCCAGACACCGTGCCAGTCTCACGCGTCGTGGAGAAATCCACAACAGACACTCCAGACGTCGACACATTGCGATCAAACGGGCCATCAACCGAAAACCCGGTCGGAACCGTGTCGGCGACGACCGACACTGTAGTTCCGCCGACCGGCACCTGTGCGATGGAGTAATAGCCGTTAGCGTCCGTGACCCCCGTGACAGTGTCAGCTTTGACGGTTACTCCGGCAACACCACTGCCGTCGGGATCCGTCACCCGGCCAGAGACCGTGCCGAACTGAGGCTTGGTCTCCACTGTGATGTCTTCGATCCGGTTGTCGCGCTGATCGCTCACCGAAACACCAGGTACGGTCTTGCCGCGGGTGCGCTCGGTGTCCCCGATCACCACAGCGCGCGTGCCAGCCGGAACCTTGGTCACGGTGAAGTTGCCGTCTTGATCCGTGGTGGCGGTGAGGCCGGCAACCCTCACGGTGGCGCCTTGGACGGGGGTCCTGTTGGTGTCGAGAAGCGTTCCGCTCACGGTGATCGGGTAGACGTCGAAGTCGGGGGCGGCGAGGCCTTCATTAGCCTCCCACGTCTTTGGCTCCGGGGTGACAAAACCGGCCGGTGGAACCACATTGATAGTCATCGTTCCGGAGGGCGACGGCAACGCGATCTCGTAGGAACCGTCGGGTTGCACTGGAGAGGTGAAGGTCTCGGCCCCCTGGCGGACCTCCACCATCGTCTGCTTGTACTCAGCCTCGGTTGCGTCGTGCATGGTTACTGAACCGCGGATGTCGCCGTTGACGGTTGGGCGAGTGAACCGCGCACCGCCGCCACGCAACGGCGTGGGGTACTGCGTGCCTTTACCCGGCGCGAAGAGGGCCAGTCGCTCACCCTGGCCAACCTGCACTCCTGGGAGCTCATACGTGATGCGGATTGAGGGATGCCCCGACGTGGAGGTGCTTTGGGTGCGGCGCGCCGTCACGTCGTAGGAAGCAATGACCTGCGAGCGTTTCATGTGGTCCACGCGGTATTCGGCGACCTCGGGGATGCGTGTGAAGACCGGGTCGTCGGCTGGTGCCTCTTCTTTCGGATTGTCGCTGTCTGGCGGCACAAAGTCGATGCTCACGGTGCGCACGGTCATCGCTGATTCGAAGAAGACGGACGCTTCCCAGTCGCCGTTGAGGTTGTTCACGGAGCCGAAGCTGATGCCCGGCTGCTGCGTCGGCGCGATCTGGGCGTGCGCGACCGAGCCTGCGGGGCCGAGAGGAATTTCCGCGGCACCGCCAGCGAGCGCCAACACAGTGGCCACCGCGGTGATGCGCTTTGTACGCACGCGGCCATTACCGGGCAGAGACATGCGGGCTCCCAACTTTTTCAACGCTCAGACACTGCCAGAACACAGGAAACGCTACCACTCAGTTGTATGCCCTATCTAAAATTACATGCGTCGGGGGTACGGTCACGCGGGCTCGCCCAGCAGAGGGTCGGGGACCCCGGTAACGTATGCGGAAATGCGCGTAAAGAAAGGCAAGTACCTGTGAAAATTGCAGTTCTGGGCGGCGACGGATTCTGTGGCTGGCCCGCGTCCCTGCACCTTTCAGACCTCGGACACGAGGTCACGATCGTGGACAACCTGTCGCGGCGTCGCATCGACAAGGAACTCGATGCGGAGTCGTTGACGCCGATCGCGACTATCGACGAGCGCCTGTCGGCCTGGAACGAGGTCTCTGGCAAAGAGATCGGCTTCGAGAACATCGACGTCGCCCAGGACTACGACGCACTGCTGGCGTTCCTGAAGGACTTCCAGCCGGACACCGTGATCCACTTCGCTGAGCAGCGCGCCGCGCCTTACTCCATGAAGAGCCCGCGCAACAAGCGCTACACCGTGGACAACAACGTCAACGCCACCCACAACCTGCTTACGGCGATCGTGGAGACCGGTCAGGACATCCACGTCGTGCACCTAGGCACCATGGGTGTGTACGGCTACGGCACCGCCGGCATGAAAATCCCGGAGGGCTACCTGGACGTGCAGGTGGACGCGGGTGAAAACGGCATTGTGGAGCAGCAGATCCTCTACCCCACCAACCCGGGCTCGATCTATCACATGACCAAAGTGCTGGACCAGCACCTGTTCGCGTACTACGCCAAGAACGACGAGCTGCGGATCACGGACCTGCACCAGGGCATCATCTGGGGCACCCACACCCCGCAAACACTTCGCGACGAGCGGCTGATCAACCGCTTCGACTACGACGGCGACTACGGCACCGTGCTCAACCGCTTCCTCATGCAGGCGGCTATCGGCTACCCGCTGACCGTGCACGGCACCGGCGGCCAGACCCGCGCGTTCATCCACATCCGCGACATGGCGCGCTGCATCCAGCTGGCGGTGGAAAACCCGCCGGCGCGGGGTGAGCGCGTGAAGATCTTCAACCAGATGACGGAGACGCACAGGGTGCGGGATTTGGCGGAGCTCGTCGCAAAGATTGCGGACGCCGAGGTGCAGATGGTGCCCAACCCGCGCAAGGAGTCCGCCGAAAACGAACTCCACGTGGTCAACGACGCCTTCCTGGACCTGGGCCTGGAGCCGACGAAGCTGGAAGAAGGCCTGCTCGTGGAGGTCGAGGAAGTGGCGAAGAAGTACGCCGACCGCGCGGACCGCTCAAAGATTCCGGCGCGCTCGCTGTGGACCGCCGCGCAGTCCGCCGGCGTGCCGCAGGGCGAAAAGTAAATGCGCATCGCGCTGCTCACCGAGGTTTTCCTGCCCAAAATCGACGGCGTGGTCACCCGCACCACTCGCCACCTGGACCAGCTAGCGGAAATGGGACACGAGGTGCTCATCTTCGCGCCCGGCAACCCGCCGGCGGAGTACGCAGGCTTCGAGGTCGTGCCGATCCGCTCGCACAGCCTGAAGGTGTACCCGGAGGTCAAGCACGGCATGCTGGGGCCGAAAACCTACCGTCGCCTGCGCGAGTTCAACCCGGACATCGTGCACGCGGTCAACCCCATCTGGACGGCTGGCTGGTCCACGTTGGTGGTGGCGCGCCGCTTCCCCGTCATCGCGTCCTTTCACACCGACGTGCCGGAGTACTGCCTGAAGCTGGGCATCCCGTGGGTGAAGCCGATCGCCGAGTGGGGGCTGCGCACCTTCCACGGCCGCGCGGGGCTCAACCTGGTCACCTCGGGCCCGATGATGGACAAGGCCACCGACTACGGCATCGAAAACGTGCGGCTGTGGCCGAAGGCGGTGGATACGGAAAGCTTCACCCCCGCCGCGCGCACCCGCGAGATGCGCAGCCTGCTTTCCGACGGCCATCCGGACGACCCCCTGGTCATCTTCGTCGGCCGCATCTCGGCGGAGAAATCCGTGGACCGCTGTATCCCGATCGTTGAAGAGGTGCGCCGGCGCGTGCCCAACGCGCGCCTGGCTTTTGTGGGCGAGGGCCCGCTTTACGACGGGCTCCGCGCCACCCCGCCCGACTGGGCCACCTTCACCGGGTACTTGTCCGGCGCGGACCTGCACGCGGCCTACGCGTCGGGCGATGTGCTGCTGTTTCCCTCCACCACGGAGACCTTGGGCTTTGCCGCACTGGAGGCGTTCGCGTCCGGCGTGCCGGTGGTGGCGGCGAAGGCCGGCGGGCTGCCGTTTGTGGTGGCGGACGGCGAAACCGGCGTGCTCGTCGACCCCGAGGAGCCCGACGCGGCGTGGGCCGACCCGATCGAGCGCATTTTGACGCAGCCGGAGCTGCGCGAGCGCATGTCCGCCGCCGGGCGAGCCGAGGCCGAGCGCTGGACGTGGCGCGCCTCCACCGAGACGGTGCTGGGCTACTACGACGAGGTCATTCGAAGCGCAGGGCGGTGACTTCGACGGTTTCGCCGCCCGCGAACTCGCGGGATTCCGTCGCCGTGCGCACCGGCGCCGCCGGGTCGATCTCCTGGTAGGCCTCCACGCCCTGCCCGCAAGCGTCCACCTTGCGCGGGTCGAACCACTCGATCTCCGCGCGGCCCCCGGCGATCACGCCAATACCGGAGGCAGTCTCCCATGCCTGGGAGTTGTCGTCGATGCCGGGCACGTCGCCCGGGTCGAAGCCGAGGCGCTGCGCTTCAGCCTTGTCCGTGTACGGGCAGAACACGTAGGCGCGCTCCACGTCCGGCCCCGCCACGTCCGCGACGGTGAAGTCCCCGGCGAGCGCGGCGTCCTCTAGCCCCAGCTCGGCGCCATGCGCGCCGCAGCCGGCCAGCACTAACACGCTGGCGGCGGCGAGGCTGAACTTACGCAACGTACCCATGGCTACTGGATCTCAGCCGGGTCCTTGCGCTCCGGGAACACGCGCGGACGCACGCCCGCGATGTCCTCGACGACGCGGACCACCTGGTGGGAGTAGCCGTACTCGTTGTCGTACCAGACGTAGAGCACGAGGTGGTTGCCGGAGGCGATGGTGGCCAGGCCGTCCACCACAGACGCGTGGGTGGTGCCGAGCAGGTCGGTGGAGACCACCTCCGGGGAGTTGATGTAGTCGATCTGCTGACGCAGGTTGGAGTGGGTGGACACGCGGCGCAGGAAGTTGTTCACCTCGTCCTTCTCCACGTCCTTTTCCAGGTCCAGGTTCAGCACGGCCATGGACACGTCCGGGGTGGGCACGCGGATGGCGTTGCCGGTGAGCTTGCCCTCGAACTCCGGGAGCGCCTTGGACACGGCCTTGGCGGCGCCGGTCTCGGTGAGCACCATGTTCAAACCGGCGGCGCGGCCGCGGCGGTCGCCCTTGTGGAAGTTGTCCGCCAGGTTCTGGTCGTTGGTGTAGGAGTGGACGGTCTCGACGTGGCCGTGCTTGACGCCGTAGCGGTCGTTGATCACCTTCAGCACCGGGGTGATGCCGTTGGTGGTGCAGGACGCGGCGGACAGGACGCGCTCGTCGCCGATCATGTCCTCGTTGATGCCGTAGACGATGTTCGGGATGTCGCCCTTGCCCGGCGCGGTGAGCAGGACGCGGTCCACGCCCTTGGACTCGAGGTGCTTGGACAGGCCGTCGCGGTCGCGCCAAGCACCGGTGTTGTCTACCACGATGGCGTTGTCGATGCCGTAGGCGGTGTAGTCGATCTCTGCCGGGTCGTTGGCGTAGATCATCTGGATGGGGGTGCCGTTGGCCCAGATGATCTCCTTGTCCTCGTCAACGGTGATGGTGCCGTTGAACGGGCCGTGCACGGAATCGCGGCGCAGCAGCGAGGCGCGCTTGATGATGTCGATGTCGCCCTTCTTGCGCACTACCACCGCGCGCAGGCGCACGCCGCCGTACATCGCCTCGCGGGCGATCAGGATGCGGGCGAGCAGGCGGCCGATGCGGCCGAAGCCGTAGAGCACGACGTCGCGGGCTTCGAGTTCGGAGGAGGTACCGATGACGTCGGCAAGCTCGCGGTCGAGGAAGGTGCGCAGGTCCTTCTCGTCGGAGTGCTTGTACTCCTTGGCCAGGCGGCCCAGGTCGATGGAGGCGGTGCCGAGGTCCATCTCCACGAGCTCGCGCAGGATCGGCAGCGTCTCGTCGAGCGCGAGTTCCTTTTCGTCGATGCGGCGGGCGTAGCGGTGCGCCTTAATGATGTCGATGTCGGTGACACCCACCAGCAGGCGGCCGTAGACCGAGGTCGCCGCGTTGTGCTCGCGGTGCAGGCGGCTGATCAGCGGCAGCATCTCCTGCGCGAGGGTGAGCTTGTGGTTCCAGTCGTCGCGGGGGTTTGTGGTTTCGGTCAACGTTGCTCCTTCAGCGTGTGGGATTCGGGGGCAACTTCAGCCCCACACCGCCATTTACTTTAGCGCAGGACAGCGCGATACTTGGAGGGGTCCGCCTCGGGGGCAAACTTGGGGGCCTGATCCTTATCGACGAGCACCGCCCGCACCCCTTCCGCAAAGTCCGGCTCACGCACCATCACCGCGCCCAGGCGGCGCTCATTGTCCAGCGCGCCGGCCAGATCCTGCGATGCGTTGGCTGCGATGAGTTCCGCCGCCGCCACGAGCGACGACGGGGACGCCTGCTTGGTCAATTCCTGCACCTTCTCGCCGAACTCGCCGGTCTCGCCGTCAAGGCGCTCGCGGATCTCTGCCCAGGAGCCGGTGAAGGTGGCCTCGATATCGCTGTAAAGCGCCGCGAGCTGCGATTCGCCCTGCTCCAGCGCGATCTCGTCAAGGTAGCTCGGCCCATGCTCCACGATCCCGTCGAGCACCCCGTCA
>NZ_KV835975.1:144505-144930 GCF_001838175.1 Corynebacterium sp. HMSC034A01
CGCCGAGCGCTTGCGAGGGGTGCTTCGGCAAGTTCTGCAGCAACCACGACATACCCACGTCAGTGATGTAACCGATGTTCATCTCCGGCATGGAGGCGAACGCGTCCTCAGTGACCACCATGTGCGAGCCGTGCGCCGACACACCCATGCCACCGCCCATGATCACGCCGCTACACAGCGCGATGTACGGCTTGGGGTAGTTCGCAATGTCCAAGTTCATGGCGTACTCGTCTGCGAAAAACGTATCGACCTCATCCAGGCGTCCCTCGAGGACACCGTCGCGCGCGGCACGGACGTCGCCGCCGGAGCAAAAGTGCTTGCCAGAGGACTGGATGACAACTTGGGTGACGGTGTCGTCGTCACGCCACTGCTTCAGGATCTCGTCGATGGCGCGTGCCATCTCCGGGTTCAGAGAATTCAGGGCC
>NZ_KV835976.1:0-808 GCF_001838175.1 Corynebacterium sp. HMSC034A01
CTTGGTTTCCGGCTTGGTTTCCGGCTCGGTCTCGGGCTTGGTTTCAGCTGCCTGCTCCGCCTTCACAGCGTCTTTCGCAGCCTGCTCGGTTTCCTCCGCCTTGGCGATAGCCTTGTCTGCCGCAGTCTTAGCGGCCTCGGCCGCCGCCACAGCCGCATCAGATGTCGTTGCTGCCTGAGCCTTGCCAGCCTCGGCACTCGCGTTGGCTGCTTCCTGCTCTGCCGCTTCGAGGTTCTTCTTCAGCTCAGCCTTCTTCGCCTTATCCTTAACCTTGTTGATCTCCTCCTCAGCCTTGGTCACCGCAGCCGCCGCGCGCTCCGCATGGCCCTTCGCTGACTCCTGCGCTGCCGCCAACGCAGCAGCCTCGGCTGCCGCGGAATCACGCTCTTCCTTAACTACCGCAGATGCAGCGGCCTTGAGCTCTTCGGCGCCTTCGACCACCGAATCTGCCGCGGACTTGGCCGCTGCCGCTTCAGTTTTCGCCTGCTCACCAGTTCGAGCTTCCTTTGCGGCCTTCGCAGCATCTCGTGCAGCTTCAACCTTCTTTGCAAGAGCATCTGCCTTTGCCTGCAGCTCGGCCTTCTTCTCAGAGTCCTTGACCTTGGCAATTTCCTCCTTGGCGGCCTCCAGCGCCGCCTCCGCCCGAGCTACGTCGGCCTCAGACTTCCCGACAGCGTTCTCACGCTCAGTAATGGATTCCTGGGATTCGAAATCAACCTTGAGGTCAAGGAGTGCGTCCTCGTACTCGATCGGCTCGTAGAAGCCGATCAAGACCTTCTTGGCGCCCTCCTCGGTGAGCGTTGTTTTC
>NZ_KV835977.1:0-222 GCF_001838175.1 Corynebacterium sp. HMSC034A01
CCTGCCTGTGTTTTCATTGGTGCTGGCACGTCATCAACTTTGCTGTGCGCAGGTGGTTTTGCCGTGCAAGCATCCGGCGTGTTGGCCGGCTGCACCGCATCACGGCTTCCGCCCGCCTTCTCCTGGCGTGCGTGCCGCACCCAGCGATACACCGTGATCACAGACCGGTCGAACGCCGCCGCAACCTCTTCAACCGGCTCACCAGCCAGCACCCGTGCGACC
>NZ_KV835977.1:322-32480 GCF_001838175.1 Corynebacterium sp. HMSC034A01
CGTCGCAGCCGCATCCGGTACCGACATACCAGAAGCCACCAACGCCACCGCGTCATCGACAAGCTGGTCGCGTGCACGCGCCAACGCCTTCTTCGGCGGGAGCGCACCAGCTTGCTTGACCCATTCATAAACCGTGGCCTCCGCCACACCGGCATCACGAGCAACCTCGCAGACATCATCGCCTGCAACAACCCGCGCCACAGAAGCAGCCTTCACATCTTTCGGAGTCCAACGGCCAGCCACAACAACCTCCAAATCGAGGTGGCGCATTCACCCACTGACAACTCCGCCAAATTTTCGCGTTTTTCACCATTTGGTTTTCACCATCTGCGCGAGTGCGCGGCGGCGGAAGCAGCCTGGGTCACGAAGCGGGCTGGGATCCGGTGGCCTAGAGGCCGACCCAGACGGGCTCGGGGTGCAGCTCCACCCCGAACGCGTCGCGGACCTGGGCCTGCACGCAGCGGGCGAGGTCGACGATGTCGGCCGCGCGGGCGTTACCGCGGTTGGTCAGGGCGAGGGTGTGCTTGGTGGACAGGCGCGCCGGGGCATCCTCTCCGGGGAAGCCGCGGTGGCAGCCGGCGCGCTCGATGAGCCAGGCCGCCGAGAGCTTTTCGTTGCCGTCGCCGGCGGCAAACCGCGGCATGGTGTCCTCCCCCACCTGGGCGGCGATCTCATCGGCGAGCGCGGACGGCACCACGGGGTTGGTGAAAAACGAGCCGGCGGACCAGGTGTCGTGGTCGGCGGCGTCGAGCACCATGCCTTTGGCCCGACGCGTCTCCAGCACAGACTCGCGCGCCTCAGCCAAGGAAACGCGCGCCCCGCCCAGGTGGCGCAGAGGGATGGACTCATCGGTCTTTTCCAGCTGCAGCTCGATCTCCAGCACCACGGCGCGCGAGGTGAACTTCAGGTTGGAGTACCGGTACGCCAGATCCAGCGAGGACGCAGGCACCCACTCGTCCACGCCCGTCTCGCGGTCCCAAAGCCGCACGCGGGTGAGCACGTCGGCGATCTCCGCGCCGTAGGCGCCCACGTTCTGCACCGGGGTCGCGCCCGCGGAGCCCGGGATGCCGGACAGGGCCTCGATGCCGCCCAGGCCGTGCTCCACCGCGTAGGCGACTACTGCGTCCCATTCGGTGCCGGCTTGGATGCGCAACCGGTGGTCGTCGATAAGCGAGATGCCCTCGTTGCGCACAAGCACCGCCGCGAGATCGAGATCACCGTCCGCGACGACCAGGTTGGAGCCGCCGCCGACGACCAGCAGCGGGGTGCGGTCGCGGTCGAGCTGAGCCACAGTTTCGGCGAGCTCGTCGGCACTATGGCACTCGTAGGCCGCGGCCGGGGTACCGCCGACGCGCAGCGTGGTCAGGGAGGCGAATGATGGGGCAATCACGTCCACAACGGTAGTCTGTGAGCCATGACTGCACGTAGTGAGATCACTGTGACCATCAACCAGCCGATCGAGAAGGTCGCGCAGGCGTACAGCACCCGCGAATACTGGGAGTTCATCGCCGAGAAGCTCTCCCCGGAGCCGGGCGAGCTCAACGAGTTCGCGGACAACACCGCCACCCTGTTTGAGATCCTGCCCAAGTCCATCCTCCCGGAGGCCGCGCAGGCGATGGTCTCCCAGGACCTCAAGCTCAAGCGCGTGGTTACCGTCGGCGAGCTGGACGGCGGCACCGCCAAGCACACCATGACCGGCGATGTGAAGGGCACCCCGGTGGACCTGGGCGCCGAGTACACCGCCACCCGCGACGGCGACAACACCAAGCTGGACTACGAGCTCGAGGCGAAGGTGAACATCCCGTTCATGGGTGCCGCACTCGAGCCGAAGGTGGTCGACGCGCTCGAGGAGATCGTGGAGAACGAGGCGAAGCTTACCGAGCAGTGGATTAGCGAGAACCTCTAATTCCCCACTACCACAACCTGCGCGCCACCCCGGCTGCCGCCGGCAAGCCCTACGGGGTGATCACCCGCGGCACCACCGGGGTAAATCGTTTGCGCAGGTCAGACCGCTGGACCCGCTTTAACCCGCGGGTCCAGTCCCTTTTGCGCTCCGCCGCCGCGCCGCTGGCGGTGGACGTGGGCTACGGCGCGTCCCACACCACCACCGTGGAGTGGGCCGGGTGGCTGCGCCAGATCCGCCCCGACATCGAGGTCGTGGGGCTGGAGATCAACCCCGAGCGCGTCCTCCCGCCGCGCGACGGGGTGCGCTTCGAGCTGGGCGGCTTCGAGCTCGCCGGCTACCGCCCTCACCTCGTGCGCGCGTTCAACGTGCTGCGGCAGTACGACGTGGACCAAGTCCCGGACGTGTGGCGCACGGTGTGCGCCGGGCTTGCCCCCGGTGGACTGTTCGTGGAGGGCACCTGCGACGAGCTCGGGAGACGCTGCGCATGGCTGCTTATCGACGCCACCGGGCCGGCCTCCCTCACCCTGTCCTGGGACCCTTTCCACACCTCGAAACCCTCGGAGGTGGCGGAGCGGCTGCCCAAGGCGCTGATCCACCGCAATGTGCCGGGCGAACCGATCCACCAGTTCCTGGCCGACGCTGACGCGGCCTGGGAGCGCGCCAGCGGCTGGGCTCCGCACGGCCCGCGCGTGCGGTGGCGCCACGCGCTCGAAGACCTGGCCCGGGACTGGCCGGTGCACCCGCAGCGGCGCCGCCTGGCCGACAATTTTGTCACTGTGGATTGGCTGGCAGTCGCTCCTGCTTCGTAAACTGGCCCGCATGAAAACTGCGTGGAAAGTTGTCCTGTCGATCATCGTGGCGGTGCTACTGCTGTTCATCGTGGCGGAGGCGGGCATCCGGGCGTTCGTGGCCAACCAGGTCACCTCCCAGGCCCCGGAGGGCACGTCGGTGTCCTTCGGCGCCAGCCCGGTGACCATCGGGCTGCTCGGCGGCAAGTTCCCGCACATGACGGTGGACCAGCAGTCCGACCTGCAGATCAACGGCGACCAGATTTCCGGCACCCCGGCGTCCGTGGTGGACATGGACAACGTGCGCCTCAACAACGGCGAGCCGGTGGCTGAGTCCGTGCGCCTGACCACGGAGCTGCCCAACGACTTCGTGCGCGCCATGCTAAACCAGCAGATCCAGAATCAGATCGGCGACATCTTCCTCGCCAACGTGATCACCGTCTCCGACGTGGTGTCCAACGAGGAGGCCGGCACGTTCTCCATCGTGTTCACCTCAGGCGCGGCCGGGATTGAGCTGCAGCCGGTGATGCAGGACGGCCAGCTGACGTTCCAGGCGCGCAGCACCGAGCTGTTCGGCTTCGCGCTGCCCGACGACGTCGCCGACGCCATCAGCTCCGCCATGTCACAGGGCGTCGAACAAGAGGCCACCGGCGGGATGAGCGTGGAAGACTTCACGGTCATCCCCGGTGGCCTCCGGGTAACGGTTTCGGGCAACGACGTGAACTTCAAGGAGCTGCAGGATATGCAGGAGTCCTCGCAGATGCCGGGGCAGCCGGAGCAGGCGCCCCAGCAGCCCGCCTACCAGCCGTAGTCGCCGTTTAAGATGCGCTGGATCTGCGGGCGCACATCGAAGAAATAGATGCCGATGGCCACTGCGCCGAACCACGCGATGAACGGGAAGCGCAGCAGGCACGCCAGCGCCGCCAGCGCCAGGATGCCCACCCAGGCGCCCTTGGACTGGCGGTTCGCCGCCTCGAAAGCGTCGGCGCGGGTGGTGGCCGCCATAACAGCGCCGACGACGCCGGCTACGCCCACCACCAGCATCAGCACCATACCCACACGGGACGGCAGCATCATGATCTGGTGAATTTGGCTGACAGCGGCGGTATCCATGGCGTTTACTTCTTCAGGTCCTCGACGTTGACGGTGTTGGTGGTGTTGTCCACAACTTCGCCGTCGATGATATCGCCGCCGGTCTTCTCGCCGGCGAACTGGTCCTGGATGCGCTGCACCAGGCCCTCGAAGCGGGTGCGCAGGTCGTCCACGGTGCCCTCGATGCCCTCGGTCTGGGTGCCGTCGAGGCGCTCGTTGAACGCGGCGCGTGCGTCGTCGATAGTGCTGCGCAGCTTCGCCTTCACGTCGTCGGTGAACTGCAGGTCGCGCTCGCGCAGGCTGTTGAAGAGCTTCTCCGCCTCGTCCGTGAAGTTGGTGGCGGCGCCGCGCACCTCGCCCTCGGTGTTCGCCTTGCTCAGGTTCTGACGCGCGTCCTCGGTGGCGGTCTTAAAGCGGTCCGACAGCTCGCCGGTGGCCTTGGTCAGCGCCGCACCGATAGCGGAGCCGGCGGACAGCAGCGCGTCGCCGGCCTCGCGGAGGTTGTTGCGCACCTCGTCGCCGGAGTTGTTCTCGGTGTTGTTGTTCAGGTTGGTGTTGTCGGTCATCGTTCGCTCCTTCGCTAGTAGAAGATCAGTTGCGAACCAGTGTAAATAGCTAGCCCGGCCAGTGCACCGACGATCGTGCCGTTGAGACGGATGAACTGCAGGTCTTTACCCACCATGAGCTCGATTTTCTCCGCCGCTTCCTCGCCGTCCCACCGCTCGATGGTCTCGGCGATGATGCCCACGATCTGGTCGGCGCCGTTGTCCGCGGCGAAGTGCGTGGCCTTCTCCAGGGCCCGCTCGGCGTCGGCGCGGACCGCAGGGTCGTCGACAAGCTTTTGCCCCCACTCGCGCGCCGAAGCAGCTGCTTTACGACGAAGCCCGCTCTGCCCATCCGACGCCTGCGCCACAATCGACACCGAGAGCTGCTCCCAGATGCTGCCCGCCGCGGACGTGACCGCGCCGGAGCCCATGATGTCGGCCTTGATCGCCTCCACCCGCGAGATCATCTCCCCATCGAACTGGAGGTCCTGGGCGAACTGGTTGATCTGGCGGCGGATCGCGCGGCGCGCCTCGTGGTGCGGGTTCGTGTCCACGTCCTCCATGAACGCCACCATCTCGTCGTAGACGCGCTGGCCCACCAACTCCTTGGCAAACCGCGGGGCCCAGCGCGGCATCCGCTCGTCGATCATGGTGACCACGGTGTCTTCCATGCCGTTGACCTTGCGGCGCCCCCAGGCGACGATGTCGTCGACGACCGGATCCACCTTGCCGTCCGCGATCAGCCCCTCCAGGGTGCGGCCCAGCGGCGGGCCCCAGATTGGCTCCGCCAGGCGGTCAATGAGCTGGGCGTTGATGAACGCCTCCGCCTCCTTCGGGTCGATGCCCTCGACCATCCGGACGGTGAACTTGCCTGCCTCCTCGCTGACACGCTCCGCGTTTTCCGGCTTGGCCAGCCAGCGGCCCACCCTCTCCGGAATGCCGGCAGCCATGACCTTGTCGGTGATGGTGCGGGCGTTGAGGAAGTTCTCGGACACGAAGTCGCTGAGCACCCCGGCAACCTGATCCTTTTTGTTGGGGATGATCGCGGTATGTGGGATGGGGATGCCCATCGGGTACTTAAACAGCGCGGTGACCGCGAACCAGTCCGCCAAACCGCCGACCATGCCCGCCTCCGCGGCAGCGCGGACGTAGCCGATCCAGGCGGCGTCGTTGCCCTGGGACTGCATCCACGAGCAGGTCAGGAACACCACCGCCATCAGCCCCAGCAGGCTGGTCACCGCGATCTTGTGCTTGCGCAGCACACGGCGGCGCTCGTCCTCGTTGGTGGGGGTGGGCATCATGGAAAGCTGCTCGCTCATGCCCATGATTAAAGCAGGCGCGCCGACACGGACACGAAAATTCCCCCTCCGCAGGTGGAGAGGGCATTTCTAGGGGTGTGCGCGTGGCGCCGCGCGGTTAGTTCACGCGGCCGGTGCGCTTGCGGTACGCCTTGTAGTCCTTGCGGCCCACGACGACCAGGATGGCACCGAGGACGCCGGTGACCACTGCCTCGACAACGCCGAGGATGAGCAGGCGCTCCGCCAGACCGTGCGTCTGGGAGCCGAAGCCGTAGACCATCGCGCCGGCGCCCCACACGGCCAGACCGATGCCGAAGAGAGTGGACAGGATCAGGCCCATGGCGACCCAAGTCGGGATCCGGGTCAGGGAGGAGTGCGGAGCACTCAGAGACACCGGGTCGTAGCCCTCGATGTAGGTGTCATCGATACGGCCAGCGTACTCCGGGTAGGACTCGTTGCGGATATCTGCAACTGCGGTGGAACCCATTGTTCTTGCTTCCTTCTTCAGCTTCGGTGTGGCTTCAGCGTGAGCTGCTGCGATGGTTCGAGTATACGACAGGCTTCATCGTTGCCCCTAGTCGTAACCCCTAGTCGTCGCCGCCCTTGAAGGCGGCGCGGGCACGCTCGGCGTTGATCGCGCCGACCGCATCCAGTGGGATACCGGCCGGGCACACGTCGGCGCACTCGCCGTACAGCGAGCAGTGGCCGAAGTTGGTCTCCAGCTCGTCGACCATCTTGCGGGCGCGGCGGGAACGCTCCTGCTTGCCCAGCGGCAGCAGCTTCAGGTGCTTCAGCTTCGCGCCGGTGAACAGGTGCGCAGCACCGTTCGGGCACGCAGCCACACACGCACCGCAGCCGATGCAGGCGGCGTAGTCGAGCGCGGTCTCCGCGTCGTGGTGGTTCACCGCCAGGGTGTCGGCGTCCGGCGCGGTGCCAGCGTTGACGGAGACGTAGCCGCCCTGCTCCATCACGCGGTCCAGTGCGGAGCGGTCCACGGCGAGGTCCTTGATCACCGGGAACGCGCCGGAGCGGAACGGCTCGATCTTCAGGGTGTCGCCGTCCTTGTAGTTGAACAGGCGCTGCAGGCAGGCAGTGGTGTTCTGGCCTGCGCCGTGCGGGCGACCGTTGACCAGCAGGCCACAGGTGCCGCAGATGCCCTCGCGGCAGTCGGAGGCGAAAACGAACGGCTCCTTGCCCTGCTCGACGTAGGTCGCGTTCACGTGGTCGAGCAGCTCCAGGATGGACATCTGCTCCACAGCGTCATCGACCTGGACGGTCTCGAAGCTGCCCTCGGTGTCAGGACCAGCCTGGCGCCAGATTTCAAGTGTCAGTTTCATTACTTGTAGTTCCTTGCCATCAGCGGGATCGAATCAAAGTGCAGGGGTTCTGCGTGGCGGATGAACTGGCCTTCACCGGCCGGCTCCCAAGCCGACACGAAGCACCAGTTGTCGTCGTCACGCTCAGCCTCGCCGTCATCGGTGAGGTGGTCCATACGGTAGTGCGCACCGCAGGACTCGTCGCGGTCCAGCGCGTCGATGCACATGAGCTCGCCGAGGTTGATGTAGTCGACGAGGCGCAGTGCAGCCTCCAGCGTCTGGTTCATGTCGTTCGGGGAACCCGGAATGGAGATGTTGGTCCAGAAGTCCTCGCGCAGGGCGCGGATCTTGCGGATGCCTTCCTCCAGGCCCTCGACGGTGCGGGACACGCCACAGTGCTCGTAGAGGATATCGCCGAGCTGCTCGTGGAAGTGCTCCGGGCCGTGCGGCTCCGGGCCGCGGATGGACATGATGCGCTCGATGCGCTCGGTGACATCAGCCACCACGTCCTGGGCCTCGCGGGAATCCTCAGCCAGCTTCTCCTCGCCGAGGTGGCCGGCCAGGTAGTTCGGCACCGTGAACGGCAGGGTGAACCAGCCGTCCACAGAAGCGGACAGCAGCGAGTTCGCGCCCAGGCGGTTCGCGCCGTGGTAGGTCCAGGAGCACTCACCTGCGGCGAACAGGCCGTCGATGGAGGTCATCTCGTTGAAGTCCGTCCACAGGCCACCCATGGTGAAGTGGACGGTCGGGGCGATGCGCATCGGGGCCTTGTACGGGTCCTCGCCGGTGGAGTCCTCGTACATCTCGAACAGGTTGGAGTAACGCTCGCGGATGGTGTCCTCACCGAGGCGCTCGATGGCGTCGGAGAAGTCCAGGTACGCGGAGTTGTGCAGCGGGCCCACACCGTAGCCGGCGTTGAGCTGCTGGGAGATGGCGCGCGAAGCCACGTCGCGAGGCACCAGGTTGCCGAAGGCCGGGTAGCGGCGCTCCAGGAAGTAGTCGCGCTCTTCCTCCGGGATGGTGTTCGGGTCGCGGTCGTCACCCTTTTCCTTCGGGGTCCAGATGCGGCCGTCGTTACGCAGGGACTCCGACATCAGCGTCGTCTTCGCCTGCCACTTGGCGTTGACCGGCAGGCCGGTCGGGTGGAACTGCACGAAGCACGGGGATGCGAGGTACGCACCGCGCTCGTAGGCTCGCATCATGGCGGAAGAGTTGGAGTTCTTCGCCAGCGTGGTCTTGTGGTACACGTTGCCGTAACCGCCGGTGGCGAGGATGACAGCGTGGCCGGTGAACGGCGCGATCTCACCGTTGATCAGGTTGCGGGTGACAATGCCCTCGCAGTGCTTCTTGCCGTCCTTCTCGGTGATGATCAGGTCCATCAGGTCGTGGTGGGTGAAGATCTCCACGTTGCCCAGGTGGATCTGACGCTGCAGCGAAGACGCGGTGGACAGCTGCAGCTGCTGGCCTGTTTGGCCGCGGGTGTAGTAGGTGCGGGAGACCTGCACGCCGCCGAAGGAGCGGGTGGCCAGGGTGCCGCCGTACTCGCGGGCGAACGGAGCGCCGATGGCGTTCATGTGGTCGATCACACGGACAGACTCGACGGCCAGACGCCAGCAGTCGGACTCGCGGCAGCGGTAGTCGCCGCCCTTGACGGTGTCCTTGGTGTGGCGGTAAGCGCCGTCGTTATCCACCTTCTTGCCGCGGGCGGAGTTCACGCCACCCTGGGCCGCGATGGAGTGCGCACGACGCGGGGCGTCGTGGTAGGTGAAGGCCTTGACGTTGTAGCCGAGCTCGCCAAGCGCCGCCGCCGCGGCACCGCCGGAAAGGCCGGTGCCGACCACCAGGACGGTGAACTTGCGGCGGTTCAGCGGCGAGACCAGGTTCATGTGGTCCTTCTGGTGCTGCCACATGTCCTTCATGCGAACCTCGTCGCGGTTCGGCTCGTTGGACTCGAGGACGTTACCCGGGGTCACGCCTGCAGCGGCGGACTCGGGCTGGCGGAAGCCGCCGGTGCTCTGCTGGCCCTTGGTCTCAGCGGAAGTCTGCTCCCCGCCGTTGGAACCCTGGGCCCCGGAAAGACCGGAAATAGAGGTAGTCATAGTTGTTCTCCTAAAAAGCCGTTACCTGGAAAAATCCGGGACCCAGCCGAACGCGATAGCGAGCGGCATGACAACGTTGCCAGCGACAACGATGAACGGGAGGATGTACGCGAGGATGACCATCAGGCCCTCGCCGCGCTTACCCAGCCAACCGAGGTCGGACACCGCAAGGTAAATACCGTGGGTCAGGTGCAGCAGCAGCGCCAGGTTGGCAACCACGTACACCAGGGTGACCCACCAGCGGCCCGGGGCGAAGGTGGCGAGCAGGTTGTTGCGCACCGCACCGTGAACGAACTCGTCGGAGGCGACCGCCTGGCCGAGCGTCAGGTCCAGCAGGTGGAAGACGATGAACAGCAGCAGGATGATGCCGGTCCAGATCATCGACTTCGTGGCGGTGGACTGCCATCCACCCATCAGGTTCGTGCGCTTGAAGCGGCCGCGGGACGCGCTGGAGCGGGCGCGCAGGGCAAATGCACCCCACACGTGCAGCACCAGGCAGGCCAGCAGGGCGATGCGGAGAATCCACAGGAAGCCCTCGCGCGGGAACAGCGGCTCGCCGATCGTGCGCAGGAACTCGCCGTAGTCGTCGATCGGCGCGGAGCCGTCGGCGTTCAGCGGCATGAAGATCTTCAGGTTGCCCACCATGTGGCCGAGGACGAACAGGCCGAAGATCAGGCCAGTGATCGCCATGGTCAGCTTGATTGCCCACGTGGGGTAGGACGGCCGCTCGCGCAGCGGCTTCTCAGTAATTTTTCCGTGACGAATGGCTTCACGGTCTGCGTTTTGTACAGTCATGGCACCTCCAGTGTCGCTAATACTCTAAGAGATAGTCCCCGCTCACACACACCGGATTGCCAGCTTCACCCCACGGGCCCCCTAACCTCAACCGCCACTTGAGCCCTTCATCCAGCGCTCCACATTGTTTGTGACCTTGGTCACCACATTGCCCATCCACCTTGGACCCCACATTCTCCACCCCGTTCAGTGTCAATCTTTGGTTGGTTAGCTCCGCCTAACCTCCGAGCCAACTCCATTCACCGAAAATCGGTACCCTGGCTGCCATGGCTATCGACAAGAACACTGAGAACAAAGCAACCCGCCAGATCGACGCTCCTGCAGCCGAGATTTTCGACATCCTCTCCAACCCCGAGCGCCATGCTGAGACTGACAATTCCGGCATGGTCGTCTCCGCGGACCAGGGTGAGCGCCTGAAGAACGTCGGCGACACTTTCACTATGAACATGACCAAGGAGGACGGCGACTACCAGACCGTCAACGAGGTCTTCGCCATCCAGGACGACCGCATCATCGGCTGGAAGAACGTGGAGAACACCACCGCCGAGGTGAAGGTTGGCGCGAAGTGGCTCTACGAGCTCGAGCCCATCGACGCCGACAACACCAACGTCACCCTCACCTACCAGCGCGACGAGCTGGAGGAGAACCTCCTGTCCATGACCGAGAAGTTCGACGACGACTTCCTGGCCAAGTCCCTCGACTCCCTCGCAGAGGCAGTCGCAGGCGCATAAGCCCCAGCTTTACGACGTCACCAAAGGCGGCCCGCCGGACCCAGCGCCCGGCCGGCCGCCTTTCGCATGCCCACGCCCCCGCCCGACCCCCGCTCTCGCCGCCGGGGTGTCGGAGCACCTCGCTCATCTATGGATAACTCGCCGCCATCGTTATCCACAGCCCAGGTCTTTTGGAGCCTCTCTGCACAAAGGACGATATCGGCATTTGCCGTCCTGCCCCGACCGCGACCAGGGCTTTTGCCGCCGCTTCGGACCTAAATGCCGATATCGTCCTTTGTATTCGCACCCATGACCGCTGCTTCCACCATCGACACCGCCTGTGCCGGTAATGCGCATCAGATTCATTACGAACTGGGGAAATGCAGTCGACGTTTGCTGATGGTCTAGCAGGGGCGCACGCGCTGCTAGACGATCCACAAGCAGGTGCGGGCAGGCGGCGAGCGGGCAGCCGCCACAGCACGCAAAAAGGCGGGCCCGGGGTGAACGGGGCCCGCCTTTGGTGCGTCGTAAAGCGAAGGCTTAGAGATTGATCATGTGGCCTTCGACACCGTGCGAGATCTCCTTGAGCACCTCGGACAGGGTCGGGTGGATGTGGATGGAGCGCGCGATCTCGCCTGCGGTGAGGTCGAAGCGCTGCGCCAGCACGACCTCCGGAAGCAGCTCGGAGACGTTCGCGCCGACCAGGTGCGCGCCGAGGATCTCACCGAACTCGGCGTCCGCGACGAGCTTGCCGAAGCCGGCGGTCTCGTTCAGACCGACTGCCTTGCCGTTCGCGGTGAACGGGAAGGTCGCGACCTTGATGTCGCGGTCCGGCCACTTCTCCTTCGCCTGCTCCTCGGTGTACCCCATGGAGGCGACCTGCGGGTTACAGAAGGTGGCGCGCGGGGTCATCATGTAATCCTCGATCTCGAGGGTCTCCGCGTCCGCGATGGTCTCGGCGGCGATGATGCCCTGGGCCTCAGCGACGTGGGCGAGCTGCAGCTTCGCGGTCACATCGCCGATGGCGTAGATGCCGTCGACGTTGGTGCGCATGCGCTCGTCAATGGCAATGGCGCCGCGGTCGGTGAGCTCGACGCCCGTGTTCTCCAGGCCGTAGCCCTCGGTGCGCGGGGCGAAGCCGACGGAGATCATCACGCGGTCCGCGGTGAGCGTCTCCACCTTATCGGTGCCGTTCTTCTTCACGTCCACCTCGACGGAATCGCCGTTGTCGCGCACCTCGGTGGTGGCGTGGCCGGTCAGCAGCTTCACGCCGAGCTTCTTGTAGGCCTTGGCGATCTCCTTGGAGACGTCCTTGTCCTCGTTGGGCAGGACGCGGTCCTGGTACTCGATGACCGTGACGTCAACGCCGTAGTTGGACAGCACGTAGGCGAACTCCATGCCGATCGCGCCAGCGCCGACGATGACCATCTTCTCCGGAGCCTCCGGGTTGAGGATCTGCTCCTCGTAGGAGACCACGTTCTCGGACAGCTCGATGCCCGGCAGGGTGCGCACCACAGCGCCGGTGGCGATGATGCAGTTATCGAAGGTGACGGTGGTGCCCTTGTCGTCGCCCTCGGTGATCTCGATGGTCTTGGCGTCCGTGAAGGTGCCCAGGCCGTTGATCTCCTGGATCTTGTTCTTCTTCATCAGGTAGTGCACGCCGCCGACGATCTTCTGGGAGACCTTGCGGGAGCGCTTGTGGGCATCGGTGTAGTCGAACTCCACGTCGCCCTTGATGCCGAACGTCTTTGCTTCGTGGTTGAAGATTTCAGCCACTTCAGCGTTCTTGATCAGGGCCTTGGACGGGATGCAGCCCACGTTGAGGCAGACACCGCCCCAGTACTGCTTCTCAATGACAGCTACCTTTTTACCAAGCTGAGCTGCACGGATGGCGGCGACGTAGCCACCGGGGCCAGCGCCGAGGACAACAACGTCAAAATGTTCTTTACTCACGCTGCATATCGTACGTGGCCGTCTGGCAAAATGTTGCGGAGCATCTTGTTTCTTCCTTGAATGAAAGTGAGCGATTCACTGTGAAGTTCACGCGTACGGCGGTAGCCCTGGGTGCCGCTGCCCTCATTGCCGCAGGTTCCGTTCCCGCCGTTCAGCACTTCGCAGCGGAGGGTGACGCAGACAAGCAGGTCGCCACCCTGTCCCCGGCGGCGACGTCGGTGCAGACCTCGCTGCCGACCTCGACAGCCCCTGCCACCACGTCACAGAAGCCTTCGGTCATGCCGAAGACTGAAGAGACTCCAACGACGGCGACAGGCACGTCGCAGACGAGCACGAGCCCGACCGCAACCACGCAGACCACCCCGGTGACCACCACCACGGAGCTCAAGGTTGTGGACGAGGAAACCCCCGCCGAGGACACGGAGCCGGCCGAGGAGGAGCAGCCGGAAGAGCACCCGAACGTTAAGCCGCTGGGTGAGGCGCCGAAGACCTACAAGGGTGAAGACCAGGCGTGGGTGCGCATCCTCGCTCGCCAGCGCGGCAACTGGGACAACGAGGCAATTCGCGTGTACTCCGAATCCATGGAGCGCGACATTCCGGTTGCGGTCTTCTACGCCACCGACGAAAACGGCGAGCGCAAGGAGAACGCCCCGACGGTCTACCTGCTCAACGGTGCCGGCGGCTCCGAGCAGGACACCGACTGGGTCGCGCAAGCCTACGATGAGCTGGAGAAGACGTACAAGGACTCCGGCGCGAACGTGGTCATCCCGATGGAGGGCGCGTTCTCCTACTACGTGGACTGGGCCGCCGAGCCGCCGGTGGACACGGAAACCAACCCGTTCTTCCACGGCAAGCAGATGTGGTCGACCTTCCTGGCGGATGAGCTGCCGCAGGCGGTTGAGCCGTACATGAAGGCCGACGAGGAGCACCGCGCGGCCGCAGGCCTGTCCATGGCTGCGACCTCGGTGCTGCTGCTGGCGGAGCACAACCCGGGCTTCTACGACGCTGTCGGCTCCTTCTCCGGCTGCGCGGCAACTTCTACCCCGCTTCCGTGGAAGTTCCTGGACCTGACCGTCAGCCGCGGCGCGCCGAATGTGATGACTCCGGAGTACATCTTCGGCGAGCGTGGTTCGGACTACAACCGCCACTACGACGCGCTGGTCAACGCGGCGGATCTGAAGGGCACCGCGGTGTACCTGTCCACCGGCACTGGCCTGGCGGGCGAGACTGACATGACGGGCTACCTGAAGGACCGCTTGATCAACAAGTACGGCGTGGATCCGGACGCGGCGTCGACCCGCGCGCTGACCAACGCGATGACCCTGCAGGTCGAGGGCGGCGTGATCGAGGCGGCGATGAACGCCTGCACCCACGATCTGATGGTGAAGATGCGCGCCAACGACGTGGAGGTCACTCACGCTGAGCTGCGCAACGTGGGCACCCACAGCTGGGCGTCCTGGCGCGATGACGTGAAGCTTTCCTACGAGAAGGTGTTCAAGAAGGCGCTCGGTTTGGAGCAGTAAGCACTTGCTTGACGACGCCTAACGGCGCCTCCCCGCTTCGAGCCGGGAGGCGCCGTTTTTTGGTGTGCGGAAACAGGCTTTAGAACATGCCCATGCCGTAGGCGATGGTGGAGGACATGGAGGAGCCTGCGTGGACGAGCTCGCCGAGCACCTGGTTGATCTGCACCTGGAAGGTTTCGATGGGGTTCATGTTGGGGGTCCTTTCGGAGTTTTGGGGCGGGCGGCGCAACACGCCACACGCGTAACGCTGGCCACTACAGTAACGAATGTCCCATAGAATGGCGCAATAATTGCCTGTCAGTTTAACCCCCTCCCCCAGGACTGGATACACAGATGAAGAAGATCAAGGCGGCGGCGCTTGCCGCCCTCACGGCAGTCTCCCTCGCATGCACCAGCGCACCGGCGGTTTCCGCCCAGCCGGCCGGCCAGGAAGGCCAAGAGGGAATTGTGAAGGCGTGGGACGCGCCGGCGAACCCGCCGCTGATCACCCGCACCGGCCAGGCGCAGGAGTGGGTCAACCAGGTGGACCACAAGACGGTGCTGTCCTACAACGTGTTCTCCCCCTCCATGCGCCGCGACATCCCGGTCGCGGTCGTGCCGGCCACCGACGCCGCTGGCAACCGCGTGCGCAACGCGCCGACGCTGTACCTGCTCAACGGCGCCGGCGGCGCGGAGCAGAACCAGGACTGGCTGAAGCTCTACCCCGTGAAGGACTACTTCGCCGGCAAGGGTGTGAACGTGGTGGTGCCGCAGGCCGGCGCGTTTTCCTACTACACGGACTGGGTGAAAACGGACGTCGCTTCCGACTACGTCAACGGCCCGCAGAAGTGGGAGACGTTTTTGACCAAGGAGCTGCCCGGTCCGATCGAGCGCACGCTGGGCGCCAACGGCCGCCGCGCGGTGACCGGCGTGTCCATGTCCGCCACCTCCGCGCTGCTGTTCGCGCAGCATAACCCGGGGATGTACCAGGCCGCGGCAGCGTTTTCCGGCTGCGCTTCCACGTCTTCGCCGCACGGCTACAACTTCGCGCGCGTGACCGTGAACCGCGCGGGCACCCCGAACTTCCAAACGGTCACCCCGGAGATGATGTGGGGCCCGATGAACGGGCCGTACAACCGCTACAACGACGCGCTGTTGGGCGCGGAGAAGCTGCGCGGCACCCGCTTGTACGTCTCCTCCGGCACGGGTCTTGCGGGCCATCCGGACCAGGTCAGTTACCTGCTGGGCAAGGGCGCCCCGATGCCGGCGGCGCAGCTCGGCGCGGGCGTGCTGCAGGTCGAAGGCGGCGTGATCGAGGCCGCGGTGAACAAGTGCACCCACGACCTGAAGGCCAAGCTGGACGGCCTGGGCATCCCGGCGCACTTCGAGCTGCGCAACGTGGGCACGCACTCCTGGCCGTACTGGACCGAGGACATGGACCGCGCCTGGCACACCACCATCAAGCCTGCTCTGGGGGTCTAGCGTGCGCGACATCGAGCCCAAGCTTCTCGACGACCTCACGGCCGCCCCCGCCCTCGAATGGGCCCAGGAGTGGTCCGACGAGACTGAAGCGCGGCTCGATTCGTCCGCGCTGCGCGAGCGGATCCGCGCCGCCTTGGATGCGGACGACCGGATCCCGTTTGTCACCCGGCGCGGCGAGCACCTGTACAACTTCTGGCGCGACGGGGACCACCAAAGGGGTCTGTGGCGGAGGGTAACCGTGGATGCATACCTCGCCGACCAGGATGACTGGGAGACCCTCCTCGACATCGACGCGCTTGCCGAGGAAGAGGGCAAGGACTGGGTGTACAAGGGCGCGACAGTGCTGCCGCTGAGCTGGGACCGGGCGCTGATCCGCCTGTCGCGAGGAGGCGCGGACGCGGTGGTGGTGCGCGAGTTCGACCTTGAAACGCAAACCTTCGTCGACGCGTCCGACGGCGGCTTCGCACTCGACGAGGCGAAAACATCCGTCGACTGGGTGGACCGCGACACCATCCTGGTGGGCACCGACGAAGGCCCGGGCACGGTGACTAACTCCGGCTACCCCATGCAGGTGGCGCGCTGGACCCGCGGCGGCGAGAGGACCGTGATCTTCACGGGCGAGCCCGACGATGTTGGCGTGTGGTCGGGCTATGACGTGGTGGACCGGAGGACCGTCGTCACGCGGGCGCTCGATTTTTACACCTCGCGCACGTGGGTGGACGGCGAGTTTGTGGACGTGCCGGACGATTGCGACGCCATCCCCCACCGGCAGTGGTTGTTCATCCAGCCGCGCACCGAGTTCGCGGGCGTGCCCGCGGGTGCCCTCGGCGTGATCGAGCTGGCGCGATTCCTCGACGGCGCCCGCGAGTTCACCGTGCTGGAGCAGGACGCGACCGTGGAAGCGATCGCGTTCACCGAAAACGCGCTGCTTCTCACCTGCCTGGTGGACGTGGCCACCAGCATCTTCCGCATTGCGCTGGGCACCTGGGAGCGCACCGAACTCGCGCTGCCGGAGGCCGCGAGCGCGCACGTGGTGGCCGCGAGCCCGCTGGCCGGCGACGAGTTCTGGGTCGCCGCTTCCTCCTTCACCACGCCGACGACGCTGCTGCGCGGCGACGCCACCGGCGCGCTCGCCGAAGCCAAGCGCGCGCCTGCCCACTTCGACGCGTCCGGGCTAGAAACGCGCCAGCACTGGGTGACCTCCGCCGACGGCACTCGCCTGCCGTACTTCATCACCGGCGACTTCTCCCTTGGTGCGCGCCCGACGCTGGTGGGAGGCTACGGCGGCTTCGAGGTCTCGCTCACGCCTGCGTTTTCCAACGTGCGCGGCATCGCCTGGCTTGAGCAGGGCAACTTCTACGTCCAGCCCAACCTGCGCGGCGGCGGCGAGTTCGGCCCCGAGTGGCACTCGCAGGTGGTCAAGACCAACCGCCACAAGGTCTGGGAAGACCACAAGGCAGTGCTCGAGGACGTGGTCGCCCGCGGCTACGCCGAACCTGCGCAGATTGCCATCCGCGGCGGCTCCAACGGCGGGCTGCTCACCTCCGGCGCGCTGGTGCAGTACCCGGAGTGCTTCGGCGCCGCCGTGATCCAGGTGCCGCTGACGGACATGCTGCGCTACCACACCCTGTCCGCCGGCGCGTCCTGGATGGCGGAGTACGGCGACCCGGACAACGTCGATGAGCGCGCAGCGATAGAAACCTGGTCGCCGCTGCACAACGTCCGCCCGCGCGACGAGGTGGCCTATCCCCCGGCGCTGGTGACCACCTCCACGCGCGACGACCGCGTCCACCCCGCCCATGCCCGCACCTTCGCCCTCGCGCTGTGGCGGGCGGGCCAGCCGGTGGACTACTTCGAGAACACCGCAGGCGGGCACGCCGGTGCCGCGGATAACGCACAGGTGTCGCGGGTGGAGGCGTTGATCTACCAATGGATCGACGACAAGATCGGAAAACCCCTGGCGTAGACTTCCCGGCGATGAGAAACCTGAGGCTTCGCTCCACCCCCATCCCCGGAACCCGCGACCGCTACACCGGCGTGGAGTTCAACCTGGGCTTCCACGTCACGCACTACGACCTGGATTTTGACTACAAGGTTGCCCCGAACCGTCTCGAAGCAACTGCGACGTTGACGCTGAGCACCTGGCGCGAGCTAAACCACCTCACCCTCGACCTCACCCAGGGCCTGTCCGTGCGTCGCGTGGAGGTGTCTGGCGGCTTCGGCATCAAGCGCTACCGCCACCACGGCGGCAAGCTGCGCATCACCTTCGACCAGTTCATCCCGGTGGACACGGAGCTGCAGCTAAGCATCCGCTACGCGGGCTCCCCGCGCCCGCGCCGCACCGCCTGGGGAATGCTGGGCTGGGAGGAGCTGGAAAACGGCGCGCTGACCGCCAACCAGCCCGACGGCGCGCCGTCCTGGTTCCCCTGCGACGACACCCCGGACGAGAAAGCCACCTACACCTTCAACGTGCGCGCGGACCGCGGGTACATGGCGGTGACCAACACCACCGCCCGCCCGATGGCGACCTACCTGGCCACGGTGCAGGTGGGCCAGTTCCGCCGCGTGGAGCTGGGGCGCAACACGGTGGCGTGGCTGCCGGCGGCGACCCAGATGGGCGACCTGGACAAGCAGCAGGCCATGCTGGACTACTTCGAATCCGTCTTCGGCCACTACCCGTTTGAGAACTACCAGGTGGTCGTGCACGAAGAGGAACTGGAGATCCCGCTCGAGGCCCAGGGGCTGTCCATCTTCGGCGTGAACCACCTGCGAGGCAACGAGCGCCTCATCGCGCACGAGCTGGCGCACCAGTGGTTCGGCAACTCGCTGGGCATCGCGCAGTGGGAGGACATCTGGCTCAACGAGGGTTTCGCCTGCTACGCCGAGTGGCTGTGGGCGGACTTTACGGGGCAGATGCCTATCGACGCCTCCGTGCGCACCCACTACGACAAACTCACGCCGATGCGGTTCACCCTGGCCGACCCGGGCGCGCGCGACATGTTCGACGACCGCGTGTACAAGCGCGGCGCCATCACATTGCACGCGCTGCGGCGCGCCTTCGGCGACACCGTCTTTTTCAACGCGGTGCGCGATTACGTGGCCACCAACGCCCACGGCATCGTGGAAACGTTCGACCTGGTCAACGCGTTTAAGCGCCAGGGCGCTGACATCTCGCCCATCCTGGACGCGTGGATCCAGCACCCCGAACTTCCGGAGTGCCCGTGAGAAACCTCTCCCTGGCCACCATCTTCGCCGCGGCCAGCGGCTTTGTGGTCATGTGGATTGCCAGCTGGGCGCTGGACGCCGAGCACGGCTACAACGCTTTCCTGGCCTACTGGGGCCTGTTTTTCGCCTGCACAGGGCTCATCGACGGCATCACGCAGGAAACCACCCGCGCCGTGGCCGCCTCGCGCGAGACGGACGTGCGTGGCGGTGCCAACCCGTGGAAGCTCGGCGCCGCGGTCGGCGCGGTTGTCGCGGCGGTGGTGCTGCTGGCGGGGCTTGCCGCCATGGGCCGCATCGTGCCCACTCACCCCGGTGCGGCCACGGGACTGTTGGCGTTCGGCCTGCTCAGCTACGCCTTCCAGGCGGTGTTATCCGGCATCCTGAGCGGCTCCGGACTGTGGAACCGCTACGCCGCGCTGGTCGCCCTGGACTCCGGTGTGCGCCTCGTGTTGGCCGTGGTGGTGTGGGCGCTCGGCGGCGGACTGGTGGAGTTTTTGGCCATCACCGTCATCGGCGCGCTGAGCTGGGCGGTGATCCTGGTTCTCGCCCCGGTGCGGGTGCAGCTGGACGTGGACCGCCGGGCGTTTGCGCGCCGCGTCGGCTCCGCCATGGTGGCCTCCGGGGCGTCGGCCGCACTGATCACGGGCTTTCCCACCGCCGCCTCCGCAGCCTTCCCCGCCGCAACCGCAGGGGCTACCGTCGCCGCGATCAACAACGCCGTCATGCTCACCCGCGCCCCGGTGTTGGTGCCGCTGCAGCGCTTCCAATCGGCGCTGGTGGTGCGCTTCGTGGAGCGCCGCGACACCGTCTACAGGGCGCTTGCCGCCCCCGTCGGCGCGATCCTGGGCGTCGGCCTCATCGGCTTCGCGGCGGCCTGGCTCATCGGCCCGTGGATCCTGCGGGTGGCGTACAAGCCGGAACTGTTCGTGGGCGGCCTCACGCTCGGCCTGCTCACCTTCGCCTCCGCATTCATGGGCATGCTCATGATCACCGGCGTGGCCGTGCTCGCGCTGGAACGCCACGCGTTCTACGTCGCCGGCTGGCTCGCCGCCACCGCCACCGCATTCGCCGTGCTCTTCCTCGCGCCGTGGGGCGTAGCCACAACCGTGGTGGTGGCGCTGTTCGCCGGGCCGATAGTCGGCGCGCTCGTGCACCTGGCGGGCCTTGTAAGGTAGCTGGCCATGGAACGTTTGCTGGTCACTGGCGGTGCTGGATTCATTGGGGCGAATTTTGTCCGTCAGGCGTCGCAAAGCTTTCGCGTCACCGTCGTGGACAAGCTGACCTACGCAGGTAACCGCGCGAACCTGCCCGAGGGCATCGAGTTCGTGGAGGGGGACATCTGCGAGCAATCGCTTATCGACGAGCTCGTGGCCGCCACCGACACCGTCGTCCACTTCGCCGCCGAATCCCACAACGACAATTCGCTGCGGGACCCGTCCGCGTTCGTGCACAGCAACCTCAACGGCACGTTTGCGCTGCTGGAGGCGGTGCGGAAGTCTGACAAGCGGCTGCACCACATCTCCACCGACGAAGTATTCGGCGACCTCGAGCTCGGCGGCACCGACGCGTTCACCGAGACCACGCCGTACAACCCCTCCTCGCCCTACTCGGCGACGAAGGCCGGCTCCGACCACCTCGTGCGCGCCTGGGTGCGCTCGTTCGGGGTGCGCGCGACGATCTCGAACTGCTCCAACAACTACGGGCCTTACCAGCACATAGAGAAGTTCATCCCCCGCCAGATCACCAACATCCTCACCGGCCAGCCCGCGAAGCTTTACGGCACCGGCGCGCAGGTGCGCGACTGGATCCACGTGGACGACCACAACGACGCCGTCCTGGCGATATTGGAGCGCGGGCGCATCGGCGAAACCTACAACATCGGCGCGAGCTTGCCTGGCGACACTCACGTCACGAACAAGCAGGTCATCGAGACCATCTGCGAGCTGATGGGCGGCGAATACGTCCACGTCGCAGACCGCCCCGGCCACGACCAGCGCTACACCATGGACGCCACCAAGCTGCGCCGCGAGCTCGGCTGGGCGCCTCAGCACACGGATCTGCGCAGCGGGCTGGAGCAGACCATCGCCTGGTACACCGACAACCGCTGGTGGTGGGAGGACGACAAAGCAGGCATCGAACGCGGGTACGCAGAAAGGGGACAGTGACATGGAGACCACCACCATCGACGGCCTCGAGGTCCACCGGCTCACCGTCCACGAGGACAACCGCGGCTGGTTCAAGGAGAACTGGTCCGGACAGAAACTCACCCCGAAGCAGCACAACGTCAGCTTCAACGCCCGGCGCGGCGCGACCCGCGGCATGCACGCCGAGCCGTGGGACAAGTGGGTCTCCGTGGCCACCGGCCGCGTGTTCGGCGCGTGGGTGGACATGCGCGAAGGCTCCGCCACGTTTGGGGAGAAGTTCACCTGCGAGATCGGCCCGGACACCGCCGTGTTCGTCCCCCGTGGCGTGGCCAACGGCTTCCAGGCGCTCGAGGACGGCACCACCTACATCTACCTGGTCAACCAGCGCTACTCCCCCGGCGGCGCGTTCTGCTCCTACAAGGAAATCGACTGGCCACTCGAGCCCACCGAGCTTTCCGCCAAGGACCTCGAGCACCCTTTGCTTTGCGACGCCACTCCGCTGCCCCCACGCCGCATCCTCGTCACCGGTGCCAACGGCCAGCTGGGGCGCGCGCTGCGCCAGATCTGGTCGGAGGACCAGGCCCACTTCGTGGGCCATGACGAGTTCGACATCACGAACCCGCCCGAACTGGATTGGGCCAATTACTGGGCCATCGTGAACTGCGCCGCCTACAACGACGTCAACGGCGCGGAGGACGACCGGGCCGGGGCATGGGCGGTGAATGCGGCGGCGCCGGCGGAGCTTGCGTCGATAAGCAATGCACACGACCTCACGCTCGTGCATGTTTCCAGCGACTACATCTTCGACGGCACCGTCGAGGTGCACGACGAAGCTGAGGTGCCGTCGCCGCTGAGCGCGTACGGCGCGTCCAAGGCCGCGGGCGACACCGCCGCACAGGTGGCGCGGAAGCATTATGTGGTGCGCACGAGCTGGGTGTTCGGCGACGGCCGCAACTTCATGTCCGCCATGGCCGACCTCGCTGATCGCGGTGTCGCGCCGAAGGTCGTCTGCGACCAGCGCGGGCGCCCTACCTGGGCCGAAGACCTGGCCAAAGGCATCGCGCACCTGCTTTCCACGGGTGCCGAGTACGGCGTGTACAACATCACCTCCGACGGCGACGCCGCCACGCGCGACGAGATCGCCATGGCGGTGTTCGTGGCCGTCGGCGGCGACCCCGCGGACGTCCACCCCGTGACCACCGAGCAGTACGGCGCCGAATTCGGGGTGGAAGCGCCCCGCCCGCGCGAATCCACCCTGGCGCTAGACAAGATCACCGCCGCAGGTTTCAACCCGACGAACTGGCGCGCCGCGCTCGCGCTCTACGTCGCACTGCGGTAGCTAGACTTCCCTGTCATGAAGGGCATCATCCTCGCTGGCGGCTCGGGCACGCGCCTGTACCCGATCACCCAGGGCATCTCGAAGCAGCTCATGCCCATCTACGACAAGCCGATGATCTACTACCCGCTATCCACCCTGATCAGCGCGGGTATTCGCGAGATTTTGATCATCACCACCCCGGAGGATCGGCCGAACTTTGAGCGATTGCTTGGCGACGGCTCACGTCTCGGCATCATGCTCCACTACGCCGAACAACCCCGCCCCGAGGGGCTGGCGCAGGCGTTTTTGATCGGCGAGGAGTTCATCGGCAACGACTCGGTGGCGCTGGTCCTCGGCGACAACATCTTCGACGGCAACGGCATCTCGGAGGCGCTCGGGCGGGTGCGCGACATCGACGGCGGGGCGATCTTCGCCTACGAGGTCTCGGACCCGCAGCGCTACGGCGTGGTCGAGTTCGACGCCGCCGGCACAGCGCTGTCCATCGAAGAAAAACCGGACGCGCCGAAGTCCAACTTCGCCGTGGTGGGGCTGTACTTCTACGACAACGACGTTGTGGAAATCGCCAAATCCATCGAACCGTCGGCGCGCGGCGAGCTGGAGATCACCTCCGTCAACGAGGCGTACCTGCGCCGCGGCGACCTGAAAGTCCACCGCCTGCACCGCGGCGACGTATGGCTGGACACCGGCACCATCGACTCCATGAGCGAGGCCAGCGCCTACGTCGAGGTGCTGCAGAAACGTACCGGCACCGTCATCGGCTCGCCGGAGGTGGCCGCCTACCGCGAAGGCTTCATCGACGCCGCGCAGCTGGAGGCCTTAGGCGACCAGGTGCTGAAATCCGGCTACGGCCGCTACCTCATCGACGCAGCAAGGGACTAAAACAATGGCGAGGATTACGGCACTAGTGACCGTCTACCACGGCACCGACGAGAACGACCTTGAGCGCGCCCTCGACTCCCTGCAGGCGCAGACGCGGCCCGCAGACGAGCTGGTCATTGTGGCGGATGGGCCGGTGGGTAAGGGGGTGCGGGAGGTCGTCGCAAGGCAAAAAGCTCGGGTTATCTGGTTGCCGGAGAATGTGGGCGCGGGCCCGGCGTCGCAGGCTGGGCTGGCCACGATCGACTCCGAGTACACCGCGCGGCTGGACTCCGACGACGCCGCGAAACCCGAGCGCTTCGCCCGGCAGCTCGAGTATTTGGAGGCGCACCCGGAGGTCGGCGCGCTGGGCAGCGCCGTTGAAGAGTTCGCGGACACGCCGGGCGACACCGGCAAGGTGCGCGCTCTGCCCGAGAACCCGCACGACTACGCGAAGATGAACTCGCCGGTGAACAACCCCTCGGTGATGCTGCGCACGAAAGCGGTCAAGGAGGTCGGCGGGTATAAGGACGTGCACTTCATGGAAGACTACGACCTCTACGCGCGGCTGATCGCCGGCGGCTGGCACGTGCGCAACCTGCCCGAGGCGCTGACGGACTTCCAGGTCACCGACGCGCAGTTCTCCCGCCGCACCGGCCGCGAGATGCTCGCCGCGGAGGCAAAGATGCAGCGCAACTTGGTCGCCTACGGGCTGGTTTCGCGCCCGCGGGCGGCATTCAACCTGGCGGCGCGCACCGCATACCGCGCACTTCCCACAGGTGTGCTCCGGCGCGTGTACGCCGCTTTGTTCCACCGCGGGGAGTAACCTAACTTCCGACATGAGCGGATTTTCAGACACTTGGCTGATCGTGCCTTGCTACAACGAGGGCACGGTCATCTTCGACGTGCTCACGCACGCGCGCGAGACGTTCCCCAACATCGTGGGCGTCAACGACGGCTCCGCCGACGACTCTGCGGCGCAGATCCGCGCCGCCGGGGCGCATTTGGTGGACCACCCGGTCAACCTCGGCCAAGGCGCGGCAATCCAAACTGGCGTGGAGTACGCCCGCGCCCAGCCCGGCGCGCAGTACTTCGTCACCTTCGACGCCGACGGCCAGCACCAGGAAAAGGACGTCGTCCGAATGATCGAGCGGCTGCGCACTGAGCCGCTGGACATCATCGTCGGCACGCGGTTCGCCGGCCAGGACAACTCGCAGGTGCCGTGGATCAAGCGCGCGGTGCTCAAGACGGTGGTGATGCTGTCGCCGCGCACGAAGAAGCTTGGTCTCACGGACGCGCACAACGGGCTGCGCGCGTTCAACCGCAAGGTGGCCGAGGAGATGAACATCCGCATGAACGGGATGTCGCACGCCTCGGAGATCGTGTCCATGATCGACAAGCACGGCTGGCGCGTGGACGAGGAGCCGGTGGACATCCTTTACACGGAGTACTCGATGTCGAAGGGCCAGTCGCTGATCAACGGCGTGAACATCCTCGCCGACGGGCTCGTTGCAAGGAGGTTGCCATGATTCAGGCGTTGTTGCTGCTCGCGGTTGTCGCGTTGGCCTGGTACTTCTTTGCTAATCGACGCAAAGCTAACGCCAAAGCCTGGGTAAAGATCGGTTTCGCCCTCATGATCGTCGCGGCCATCTGGGCAATCGCCCGCCCCGACGACGTCACGGTGCTGGCCAACTGGCTGGGCGTGGCCCGCGGCACCGACCTGATGCTGTACGTGCTGGTGGTCGCGTTTTTCTTCGTCACCATCTCCACGTGGACGCGCTTCCGCGAGCAGGAGTTGCGCTACGCCCGCCTGGCCCGCGCCGTCGCGCTGCAGAACGCGCAGGCGCCGGAGCAGGACGCGGAGCGCTAGAAGCCGCGGCGGATCCACTCCTCTAAGTGCGGCGCCTCATCGCCGATGGTGGTGTGGTCGCCGTGGCCGGTGCGCACCACCGTCTCCGCCGGCAGGTCCAAAACGGACTTCTGCAGGGAGTGGATGATGGTGTCGAACGAGGAGAATGACCGGCCTGTTGCGCCCGGCCCGCCCTGGAACAGGGTGTCGCCGGAGAACAGCTCACCGGCTTCCTCGGCATAGATGACCACGGAGCCCGGCGAGTGGCCCGGGGTGGACATGACGCGCAGGTCGGTGCCGGCGATGGTAAACGTGGCGCCGTCGAGAAGCTGGCGGTAGTGCGCGCCCGGGTTCTGGCGCTGCCACAAAAACCCGTCGGTGGGGTGCAGGTACACCGGGGCGCCCACAAGCCGCGACAGCTCAGGCGCGGCGTCGATGTGGTCGGAGTGGCCGTGGGTGGCCAGGATGCCCTTCACGCGCCTGTTGCCCACCGCCTCGGCGATGGCTTCGGCGTTGTGGGCGGCGTCGATGATGTAGACCTCGGAGTCGTCGCCGACGATCCAGACGTTGTTGTCCACCTCCCACTCGCCGCCGTCGAGCTTGAACAGGCCGGAAGTAACGACGTTATCGATGCGCATTAGAACTCCACCACGCTTCGCAGCACGTCGCCGCGCTTCATCTTCTCGAAGGATTCCTCGATGTCGCCCACGCCGATGCGCTCGGAGACGAACTCGCCCAGCGGGAAGCGGCCCTGCTTGTACAGCTCCACGTACGCCGGGAAGTCGCGCTCCGGCAGGCAGTCGCCGTACCAGGCCGGCTTGATGGACCCGCCGCGGGCGTACAGGTCGATCGCGGGGATGTCCACGTGGTCGGTCTGGTTGGGCACGCCGACCATGACCATGCGGCCGGCGAAATCGCGGGAGTAGAACGCCTGGCGCCAGGTGGGCTGGATGCCCACGGCGTCGATCGCCACGTCGGCGCCGAAGCCGCCGGTGAGCTCGCGCACGGCCTCGATGACTTCGTCCTCGCTCATGTCTTTGGCGCAGATGGCGTCGGTGGCGCCGAACTTGGATGCAGCGTCGCACTTTCGCTTATCGACGTCTACAGCCACCACCGTCGTCGCCCCCGCCAACGCCGCACCGGCCACAGCCGCAAGTCCCACGCCGCCGAGGCCGAACACGACCACGGACTCGCCGCGCTGCACGTCACCGGTGTTGACGGCGGCGCCGAGGCCGGCCATGATGCCGCAGCCGAGCAGGCCAGCCGCCGCCGGGTCTGCCTCCGGGTCGACCTTCGTGCACTGCTTTTCGTGCACGAGGGTCTTCTCTGCAAACGAGCCGATGCCGAGTGCGGGGGTGAGCGGAGTGCCGTCGTCAAGCATCATGCTCTGCGAGGCGTTGTGGGTGTTGAAGCAGTTCTTCGTGTCGCCCTTGCGGCAGGCGCGGCACTCGCCGCACACCGCGCGCCAGTTCAGCACCACGAAGTCGCCTTCCGCGACGTGGGTGACGTCCTCGCCGACCGCTTCCACCACGCCGGCCGTCTCGTGGCCGAGCAGGAACGGGAACGCGTCCTCGATGTCGCCGTCGCGGTAGGCCAGGTCCGTGTGGCACACGCCGGTGGCCTGGACCTTCACCACCACGTCGTTGGGGCCGGGCTCGGGGATCACAATGTCCACGACCTCGACCGGGGCGCCCTTTTCGCGGGCGATTACTCCTTGAACAGTCTGTGTCATGTCCCCAAGACTAGGAGCGGGCGATGACGTTTGCCACGTGCTCGTGTCCGCGCTGGTTGACGTGGATGGGCAGGTTGCCCGGGCCGCCGTAGAAGTCCACCAGGCCGGCCCACATGCGCTTGTTGTCGGGGGCGCACATGTTGTTGTGCCAGGTGGAGGGTTTGAGGTCCAAGAACTCCACACCGGCGGCGCGGGCGGTGTCCACCTGCATCCACTGCGCGAGGTTCTCCCAACGCTGCACGTCTTGGAATCGGGTCCAATCGGAGGTGTTCGGGGCGATGTGGAACAGGCACACGCGGTCGCCGGCGGTGATCTTCGGGTAGCCCACGATCTGGATGCGCGCGTTCGGCGCCGCGGCGCGGATGCGGTTGATCTGCGGGACCATGTAGCGGGTGAAGTCGCGGCGGATGTCGGCGTCCGGGCGGGAGGTGTTGTTGTACGTGTCGTTGAAGCCGACGGAGATGATCACGCGCGCCGTCGCCGGCGACAGGCCACGGTCTGCGATCGCGCGGTCCACCTGCTGGAACAGGCCCGGGCCCTTAGAGATGGTCACCACGCCGGTGCACGAGTAGTCGCGGGCCGCCAAGCCGAGCTTGGCGGCGGAGCGCTTGCCCCAGTTCGTGGCCGAGGTCGGGCACCAGGTGCCGTTGTCGGAACGCCCGCGCGGGTCAAGCCCCATCTTGCCGGCCGCCCACTGGCCCATGTTCGGGTCGGAGATGACAGAGTCACCGAAGATGACCATGTTGCGGTCTTGCGCACCCGCTGCCGGAGCAAGCGGGGCGAGAAGCGCGGCCGCCGCGACGAAGGCTGCGGCGATGCGGCGGGAAAATGACACGGCGAAATCCTTTCACAGGGGAAACTTGCGTAACAGTAGGCTACATTATCCACATGCGACCCACCCACCGTCCGCTGTTCTTACTCAAGTCTTTCGCCCGCTTCGTGCCCGCCGTTACACGCGCCGGCATCGTCAGCGCCGAAGGCGGCCCCCGCGCAGCCCTCGCGCTCGCGCCCAACCTCGCGCGCTACTGGTTCACCACCGCCCGCGAAGTCGAACAGGGTGCCGCCGCCACACCGGAGCGCGTCGCACTTATCGACGACACCGGCGTCCTCACCTACCGCCAACTCCGGGACGACTCACGCTCGCTGGCCAAATGGCTGCTCGCGCTGCAAGACAAACACGGCCTGGACGAGCTGCGCATCGGCGTGATGGCACGCAACGGCCGCGGCATCATCCTGCCGCTGGCCGCCAAAGGCTACGCAGGTGCCCACATCTTCCTGCTCAACATCGGCTCCTCGCCCGAGCAGCTCGCCGGCATTTTCGCCGAAAACGACATCAACGTCCTGTTCATCGACGACGAATTCACCGACCGCCTCCCCGCCAACACCAACGGCATCACCATCATCCGCGCCGACGAAGACGGCGGCTCCGGGCTCTCGATCAGGCAGGTGGTGGACCGGAGGGACGTCGATAGGCAACTGCCCCGCTGGCCAAAACACGGCAACCTCGTCCTGATGAGCTCCGGCACCACCGGCATCCCCAAAGGCATCGTGCGGCCCGAACCGCGCATGCCGTTCGTCGTCGCCGGCTACCTCGAAGCCATCCCGTGGCGCTCAGGCGACACCGTGCAACTGACCGCGTCGATCTTCCACACTTGGGGCTGGTCCGCGCTGCAAGTCGCGCTGGCGACGCGCTCGACCATTGTCACCCGCCGCATCTTCGATCCGGAAGAGTGCTTCCGCCAAGTGGAGAAGTACCGCTGCGACGGGCTGATCTCCTCGCCCATCTTCTTCAAACAGATGCTGGACCTGGACGAGGGCTACGACACGTCCTCGCTGCGCTACCTCGCCTCCGCCGGCAACGCCGTGAGCCCGTCGCTTCTGCGCCGCACCACCGAGCGCTTCGGCCCGATCCTGGCTAACATCTACGGCTCCACCGAACTCGCCCTCGCCGCGGTCGCCTCGCCCGAGCAGATGCAGGCCGACCCCACCACCGTGGGCAAAGTCCCGCCCGGCACGGTGCTCAAGCTTTACGACGACCAAGGGCGCGAAGTCGCAACCGGCGAAACCGGCCGCATCTTCCTGCACAACGAAACAGCGCTGCGCGGATACACCAACCCGGCAACCGAGATGGTGGAGATCGACGGCCTGGTGGAAATGGGCGACCTCGGCTACTTCGACGCCGACGGGTACCTGCACGTGCAATCCCGCAACGACGACATGATCATCGTCGGCGGAGAAAACGTCCACCCACAGTCCGTCGTGGAAGTCCTCGAGGACATGCCGGGGGTCAGCGAAGTGCACGCGCACGGCGTCGACGACGAGGAGATGTTCAAACGCATCGCCGTATGGGTGGTCAAAAACGCCGACATCACCGCCGACGCGGTCCGCGACTGGGTGCGCACCCGGCTGGCCGACCACTCCATCCCCCGCGACGTGCACTTCGTGGACGAGCTGCCGCGCAACGCCGTGGGCAAGGTCGTGCCGCGGTTCCTGCCCGGTTTAAGGCAAAAAAATTGAGCCACCAGCGAGAATCGAACTCGCGACCTTCTCATTACGAGTGAGATGCTCTACCGACTGAGCTATAGTGGCCGGGCATACAAGATGCACCACCGCGAAAGTGTAGTGCAGGCGGGAAGAACTGAGAAACCGGCAGCTCAGGACACCTTGCAGGCGAGCCTGATCCGGCCCAGCATCCCGCTTAACGCCACCGCCGGCTGCACCTGCTGCGCCAGCCGCTCGCGGCACTGCGCGATGGCCTCCTGGCACTCCACCAGCGCGTCCGGGGTGGTGCGCTCCGCGATCTCGCGCGCCAGCCCCTCGTAGTCCGGGTGGATCAGGGCAAGCCCCGCGCCGGACTGGATGATCATGGCGTCGCGGTACACCCCCGCCAGGTCCACCAGGACCAGGTCGAACATGTCGCGCTTGCGGCGAGTGCCGCGTTTCTTCTGCTCCTCTTCCAGCGCTTTTATCGACGACGCAACGCCCCCCAACGCCTTGCCCGCGCCCTTGCCCTTGGCTCCCATGCCGAGCGCGTTCTCCAGCTTCGCGCGTTCGGCTTCGTCGTCGGCCTTGTGGGCCTCCACCGCCTCGGTTTCCGCCGCTTTGACCAGCGCACCGACGGCCTGGAAGGCCTGCGCGCCGTGGAACACCAACTCCGCCAGGTTGATCGCCATGGAGCGGCGCTTCTGCACCTGGTCGGAGCGCACCAGCAGCCGCGCCCGGCCCACGTGCCGCATCGTCGCCGCCGCGGCAAGCCGCGCGTCGTGCTCGGTCGCGCCCTCCTCCTCGACCAGGATGCGCACAACCTCGTCCTCCGTTGGCGCCGGCACGTACAGGTGGCGGCAGCGCGACCGCAGCGTCTGCGAGAAGTCCTGCGGGTCCGCCGACGGGGCGCACATGATGATCACGGTGTGCTCCGGCGGCTCCTCCACGGTCTTCAGCAGCGCGTCGGCGGCGTCCGTGTTCAACCGGTCGGCGTTTTCGATGACGATGACGCGCCAGGCGGCGACCGTCGGCAGGCGGGCCGCTTGCGGCACGATCGTGCGGCGCACGTAATCCACCGGGATGTTCACCCGCTGCGGCACCACGTGCAGCAGATCAGTGTGCGTGCCTGCCAACGCCAACCGGCACGCCTCGCAGCGCCCGCACCCGACCTCCACCGGGTCCGTGCACATCAGCGCCGCCGCGAACGCCAACGCTGCCTGCGACCGGCCCGCCCCCGGAGGGCCGGTGAAAAGCCAGGCGTGGGTCATGGCGTAGCCGTCGCCAAGCCTTGCAGCCTTGGCCGCCGACATGATTGTCTCGCGCACCGCCGGAGTACCGGCAAGCCGCTCACTGACGCTACGGGTAGTCACGGATGATCACAGTACCCGCGCGCTATGGTGATACACCATGGAGAGATTCTGGCGCGATCTGCGGTGGCTCTGGGGCACGTCCTGGCCCCTGTATGCCGCAACCGTGCTGGGAACCAACGTCATCGCCGCCATCGGGTGCATGCTGTTCGTGCGCTACCTCATCCCCATGCCGGAAGTGCGCGAACTCGGCCTCGGCGGGCAACTCGGCGCCATCGGCGTGATCTACGCGGCGGTTGCCGTCGTGCTCGGCATCGTGGTCACGCTGTACCTGTTCCGGCCCGTTTTGGAATGGCAGCGCCACCCCGACGGGCACGACCCGAACATGGTGCGCCACCTGGTCATGCGGCTGCCGGTGCTGCAAACCATCATCGTTGTGGGCGTGTGGGGTATCGGCACCGCGATTGTCACCGTGGGGGCTTGGCGTGTCGACGTCCGCCTGGCCACCGTCGTCCTCACCACCGCCGCGCTGACCACCTTCGTCACCGCCGTGCTGACGTACCTGCAGGCCGAACGCCTCGTGCGCCCCATCGCCGCATCCGCGCTGGCGCGCCGCTTCGAGGACTCCACCTTGCAGCCGCCGATCAAGTGGCAGCTCTACCTGACCTGGTTCACCACCTCGGCCGTGCCGATGGTGGGCGTTCTGTTGCTGACGGTGGCGCAGCGCCACGGCTATTTCACAGGCACTGTCGGCGAGCTCACCTCCGCGATCGTCGCGCTGATCACCGCCGGCATGGCCACCGGGTTTGTGGGCACGGCGCTGGTGATCATGAGCGTGGTGGACCCGATCAAGGAGCTGCAGGGCGCCATTAACCGGGTGCGCCGCGGTGAGCAGAACACGCAGGTGGACATTTACGACGGCTCCGAAATCGGCGTGCTGCAAGCCGGGTTCAACGAGATGATGAAGGGGCTTCGTGACCGCCAGCGAGTGCGCGACATCTTCGGCCAGTACGTCGGCGCCGAGGTGGCCCAGAAGGCGCTGGAGGAGATCCCGGAGCTCGGCGGCGAGGAACGCAGGGTGGCGGTGCTGTTCATCGACGTCGTCGGTTCCACCACCTACGCCGTGGACCACACGCCGGAGGAGGTTGTCGCGGCGCTGAACGACTTCTTCGACGTGGTCGTCGAGGTGGTGCACCGCAACAAGGGCGTGATTAACAAATTCCAGGGCGATGCGGCCTTGGCCGTGTTCGGGGCGCCCGTTTCGCTTCACGACGCCGCCTCGCACGCCCTCCAAGCCGCCCGCGAACTCCAACGGGATCTTTCCGGCCAGGAACTTCGCGCCGGCATCGGTGTGGCGTCCGGGCATGTGGTTGCGGGCCACATCGGCGGCTCGGACCGCTTCGAGTACACCGTGATCGGCGACGCCGTCAACGCCGCGGCGCGCCTGACCGACATGGCGAAGGACACCCCGGGGCTGGTGCTGACCAACGCCGCGACCCTGCGCGCGGCCAACGAAGTGGAGCAGCAGCGCTGGACGCTGATGAAGTCCGTGGAGCTGCGCGGCCGCGGCAAGATGACGCAGCTGGCGCGCCCGGTGCGCTCCACCATGGCCGACCGCTCATAGTTTTCGGGCATGCCGATGGGCCCGCCCTTTTGGGGCGGGTTTTTGGTGTGTGTGGTTAGTCGAAGAGCAGTTCCATTGCGCCTGGGGTGGTCATGGGGACGCGTGTGCCGTTG